>JADZFF010000200.1 GCA_020850015.1 Bdellovibrionales bacterium
AGGCACAGCCTGAGCTCCCTGCCCTGGAAGACGCCCAGGATGGCAGTTTGCCCCTTGGCCATGGCGCGCCCGTAGTTGGTGCCCACGCAGTGCCCTTGCCGCTTGCCCCACCGCAGCAGCGTGGCCGTGGTCCTGGGCCACACCAGGCGGAGCCCGTCCCGACGCATGCCCCGCAGCGGCCCCAGCGCCATGCCCGGCCCGGGCAGGGGCCTGCGCTCGGCCAGGCCCTCCAGCCTGGACGCCTGCCTGACCAGGCGGTCGTGCAGCTCCACGACGGTGGACCAGTTGCCGGGCCGGATGCCATGCGGGAACTCACGGCGCTGCCGGTCGCTCAGCCTGGACGCGTCGCTCCACCGCAGCAGCAATGCGCCTGCGTCCAGGGCCATGGGCAGCGGGCTGTGGGCGTCGGACAGGCCATGGCCCAGGTCCACTTCCTTCGGGCGCAAGGCGGCAATGGCCTTCGCGGGCGAGCACAGCGCCAGGAAGGCACCCAGGCGCTTGGCCGCTTCGCGTGGCAGGCTGTCCTGCAGGCCCCGTTCGCCCCGCAGGGCGTCCGCCAAGGCCACGCGCTGCTCCGGGGAGTAGCCTGTCGCTGCGTCCACCAGGGACGACAGCGCCACCAGGCCGGTGTTCAGGGACGGCGGACAATGCGCTTGGCGATCATGCGGCGGGGCCCATGCCAGCCTCGTGGACAGCCAGGCCGTTGCCGTCCTGCCGCCATGGCCGAGTACGGCCTGCGCAAGGCGGCGTAGACCGCCGTGCCGCAGGGCCTTGCGCCATGCGCGCGAATGCAGGGCCCGTTCGTGGCCGTCCCATACGTCGTACGGGATCGGCTGGGGCAGCGGGAACGAAGGCAGCACGGACGCCGTCAGGCCGTCCAGGCAGCATACAGCAGCGTACCTGATGGCGTCCGTGCCCGGCGTGACGTGCTGGTCGGCGCGGGCATTATGGACGCCTGTCTCCCAGGCCGGGGCGTACACGCCGCCATGGGCACCCAGCCACGCCGCAGCGGCCCTGTCCGCGTCCGTGGGGCATGGCACGACCATCTTCTCCAGGCGCTCCAGCTCGGCGTCCGTGTTGTACCACGCCGAATGTCGCCTGGCCATTGGGATCGTAGGCACCAGCCACGGGGCCCACACCCACCTGGCGGACCGGGGCGGCAGCTCCAGCGCCACGTAGTGGGGCATGGCCTCGTCCGCCGGCTGGGTGGGATCAAAAGCCAGGTGGCCCTCGCGCCACCGCCGCTCCACGACGCGCAGGGGTTTGTCCCGCTGGTTGACGACCTTGGCCCATGGACCACGTCCACGCAGGAAGGCGATGGCGGCCACCTCGACCAGGCCGTTGCCCTCCCTGGTCCAGCCAGCGGCTATGGGGTCGGCAACGTCGACCCCCATCAGGCCGTTGCCGAAGGCGGCATGGTGGAGCTCCCTGCCCCACTCCAGGACGGCATGGCCCTTGAAGGCAAGCACCAGGGAGCGTGCGTCGCCCAGGCAGGCAAGGTGCTCCCCATCGTGCAGGACCCTCCGCCTGCTCACCGCCAGCCCTCGAACAGAGGCCATAGGTACGTACGCACCAGGTCCACGCCCGTGAGCGCATGGAAGCCACTGGAGAACGTGAAGACCAGCAGGAAGAGGATGATGGAGGCCAGCAGGAATGTAGCGACCGCGATTATCACGAGGACGCAGGCCTGGAGGGCGCGCTCAAAGATGGACATACCTACTCCACCACCAGGATGATGGCGCCCGCCTCGGCCCTTGCGAGCACGTTCCGCAGCGCGTCCAGCCCCAGCACGGGGCCGTCGTGGACCGCGCCCGTGGCCGCCACCACGTACCTGACGTGGGCCCCGACCTGGCGGCCAGCGGCCGCCGCCTCGGCCGCGGCCAGGCCCCTGCGGAAGGCCTCCAGGCCCTGCACTCGCATGCGCTTGGACGGCAGCTTCGTGCCCTCCTTGGGCGGGCGCGCCTTCTTGGCCTTGGCCGCCTTTGCCTTGGGCCCCTTGGCCGCCTTTGCCTTTGCCTTCTTTTTCGCCATAGCTTCTTTCTCCTCGTTAACTGCCCGCAGGTGCCCGCCCAGCGCCGCCGATGCGTGCTCGAGGGGCACCAGCTTGTCGTCCAGGCCCGTGGGCGGTTTGTCCCGGCGGCTGCGGCCCCTGCCGGCGATCATCGCCAGGAACAGGATGGCCAGGCCACCGGGGACCAGCGGCAGCAGGCACATCATGATGAGTGAGTCCATCATGGTGCACCGTCCAGTGCTGCTACTAACGCCATAGCGAACAGCGCCCCTGCTGCGTGGTGCATACCCAACGCATACTCGGCCCATGCTGCCAGGCCCATAAGAGCCAAGCCCAGCAACGCGGTGCATACCCCGGCGCTCATTCGGGGCCGTCCTTGCCTTCAGCGTCTTGGGCCATTGCGTCGAAGGCCGCGATCGTGCACAGGAGGGCCACCGACAGGGCCAGTCCGGCAGCGTGCGGGTACTCGTATGCTGCCAGCACCACGCCTACGGCCGTGGCCACTACCGCCGAGGCCGTGTAGGCCATGTGCGCCCTCATTCGGCCCCGAACCTCTCGCGCAGGCGGGTGAGGGCGGCGACCCAGGAGTCGCGCGTGCCAAGCCCATACCCAGCGTCTTTCAGGGCCTCGAACTCCCTGACCATCTCGCGTATCGCGTACTGCGCCTCCCTGATCGCTGCCAGGTCTTCGGACGGCTGGGCGGTAATGGCCATGTGTGCAAGCGTTTCGCTAGCTATTGCGTCGTTGCGTCCGTTGATATTGTCCGCGATCCGTTCCAACACCCCCCTGAGCCGCGCGTTCTCAGCGCGGAGGGCAGCAAGCTTCGATGCCTCGATTGTGACCGTGGCGTCTTTTGTCGCTGCGTCTGGGTCGTAAAATGGATTTTTTTCGCTCATCTCGCTTCCTCCCCGAGGACCCTCTTGGCGAGGGACATTGTGTACCCGGCCATGGCGAGCTCGGAGTAGTCCGGCTTGCCCTTGACGCCCTGGAAGGCCTGCTCGACGTCCCTCACGGCCTTCTCCAGGGCCCCGAAGGGCATGTGGTCTCTTGCCAGCGGGTACAGCAGGCACTGCAGGCGGTCGGTGGGGCCTGGGGCGGCGTCCACGGGGCACGGGCCGTGGTCGCATGGGTCCGCTGCGCCCTCGGCCCGGTGCACCACGTAGTACAGGTCGTCCGCGGCGAACGGAGCGCCGGTGCCGTCTGCCCGCCAGTAGACGTGGCTGGCCCGGCCCGGCAGCAGGCCCTTCAGCGGGTACTCCATGAACGCAGGGTGCGACGCTTCCAGGACCACGACCTCGCCGCCCTTGGTCATGCACCTTTGGCCAGGTACGAACCGGGCCAACCCCTTGGCCGGCTCCTCCCACTCCGAGACCAGGTCCAGGTTGGACACCTCGCCGGCGTGCCAGTGGCCCTGCTCCGTCCAGGTGGCGTACATCAAATCACCGTCGCAGGCATAGTATCTGCCGGTCCATGGGTACGTGCTTTCGTACTGGCTGTTGGCGTCGTCGCCAGCGCACCTGTTGACCACCCTGGCCTTGCGGCCATCCCTCGTCATGTAGCTCTTGCCGGCCTCGATCTTCATCCTATTCGTTCTCCCTATTCCCAGCGGCCGCACGCCGCACATCGCCTTGCGTCCACCGTCGTAGCCCACCGCCCCGGCCACCCTGCGGGACAGGTCCTGGCCGTCCACGATGGCGTCCTGCAATATGGTCCTGCGCAGCACCCACTCGGCGTTCTCCGCGTGCGGGCTCTGGAAGCCAACCCAGTCGTCTCCGGCGTCGCTCTCCTGCAGGAAGCCGCCCACGACCTTTGCCATGCGCCGGAGGAGCGCAATGGCTTCCGGGGACGACGACATGTTGACCTCCATGGCGTCCAGGCCATGGTGGGAGGTGCGGGCCACGTATACCTGCGGCAGGGGCTTGTGGGCCAAGACCGGACCCACGTACAGGAAGCTATGGTCCGCGTAGTGTGTGGCCTGCACAACGGGGTGGCCCAGGCCGGTCAGGAGCGTGGCCACCCCGTCCACGCCGTGTCTGCCATTAATGAGCAGCCTTGCGTCTATGCCCATGATCAGTCTTCCAGCAGCGCTACAGCAAAGGCCCACCCGACGACTGCCATCCCCAAAAGGACGCCAATGGAACAGGCAACCCAATAGACCATTGCGGGGAGCCAGTCTATCCCTTCCACCTTTGCGCAACCGGCGGCCACCCACGCGTACATTCCGAGCCCGAATGTGGCCAGTATTGTTCTGGCCACTATTTTCTCGTACCGTTTTGCTCGTTGCTTTTTCTTGTTAGCCATTTGCGCCCCTCTCGAGTTCGTATAGCGAATGCGGCACGTACCTGCCTTCCAGCAGCAGCTCCAGGGCGTAGATACACGCTTCGATCTCTGTGTTTGACAGCGGCGCGGGGTCCTTCTTGCGGTCCGGCGCCATGGCCACCGCGAAGCACACGGACCCATGCCTCGGGCCCATGCCGTACTCGTGCGGCCCGCTGCCCTGGTGGTACCAGCCGTCGTAGTTCTTGGTGGCGAAGTACGCCCTGCGCAGCGTCGTACCGCCCTTCACGAGGTCCGCGATGGCCGCCTTGACCTCGCTCCGGTCGTCGCCTACCAGCTTGGTGACTTCCATCTTCACGTACAGGACCTTCTCCGCCAGGGCCGCCTTCTCCAGGTCCACGTTTTCCAGGGCCATGCGCTTGAAGCGTTCTAGCCTTGACAGTTGGCTGTATAGCTTTTGGGTGACTTCTCGGTGCCGGGCGTTTTCTTCCTCGAGGCTTTTGGTCACCATAGTCCTTTCCTTCTCGATCTCAAGCAACGTCATGTTACCATCCTCGCACGCTTTGCAGGACCGCTCAGCCGCTAAACGAGCCTCCATCGGGCGCTCCACAGGAGCTGGCGCACTCTTTCACGAGTCTGCCCGGTGGCCTCGGCGATCTCGTCCAGTGTGTATCCGCCTCTTGCGTACAGCAATGCGGCCTCGAGCCTGCGCGACGGAAGGAACTCCACCCACGCGGGCGCTGTCGGCCACGCCGCCACGCTCCTGCCGATGCAGTGCTCGACCTCGGCCCTGGGCGGCATCCCGTGCAGGCGCCTATGCGCCCACCAGAGTGCCCTGATCGCCACGGGCACCGCAGGCCCCCTGCTGGACACCGCCGTTGGCCTGTGATATGTTTTGTGTATGAAACGCACCATCATTGCCTTCCTTCCCTGCCTCATGCTTATCAGCAGCGCCTGCGGGCCCTACGAGGTCGAGGTGACCCAGGAGAAGCCGCTGGAGGTCGAGCACAAGCTCGGGCTCGAGGACCTGCATGCCTGGCTGGAGCAGCTATGCGAAGCCAATGGCGAGGCCGACCCGTCGTCGTGCGCCGACGGCATGCTGGCCGACTTCGTCGTCTTCTCGGGGAAGCAATGACGCTGCCCGACGAGCGGCTTTACGCCGTCATCAAGACGCGTGAGTTCCTGCGGTCCCTTATGGACCCGTCCGCCACGCCGCGTGTTCCGCGCGAGGTCAGGAAGCAGGCCTATTCCTGCCTGCGCCACTACCCCGACCCGCTGGACATGGAATTGGTTGCCCACGCTGCCCCCGCGAGGTTTGCCGTGTCCGAGGGGCGCAGTGGTCCCTCGCGCCCGCTGCCCGGCCTGGAGGCTGCGGCCCGCATGGTCGACGAGGCCGCGGATGACTTTGGGCGGGACAACGACCCCATGGCTATGGAGCCCGTGCTGCGGGCCTTGGCGGATCAGATCCGCTCGCTGGTCCATGGCGTACGCGAGCATGGACCGGACCCAGCTTGGCCGAGTCACCACTCGTCCACGTACCCCAGCGCCCTGACCGTGGCCGACCTAGCGCTGTTCCTGTCCTCGCTGCCCGCCGAGGTCCTGTCCATGCCCCTGGCCTACTGCGACATTGGCCAAGGCGGAAACGGTGGCCGCACGCTCCTGGCCAGGGCCGGCGAGCACGGCGCCGAGGTCACGGCCGACTAGGCTGTCGTCCATCGCGGGTACGCGTCCGCAATTGTGGCACTGCCAGGACAGGCTGGGGTTGATGGCCTTGCACCCTAGGCACAACCACTTAGCCATCGCCGTTCTCCACCAGCCTTTTGTCGCACTTCCGGCAGTAGCGCCAGCGCTCAAACAGACCCACGTACTCGGCGGCGTCGTGGCCATGCCTGCACGGGTCGAGGAAGTCGCTCGGCGAGATTCCGGTTGCAAGCGGGAGCTCGATGCCTTGCAGCGTACAAGGGGACACATTGGCAAGCACGCCGTCCAGCATCGCGTCATGCACCCGGTCCCTGAACTCGTCGGCCAGCTCGTCGTCCCTGCGCACGAGCGCCCTTCCGTTCACGTACACCACCCAGGCGTGCTGCTCTGGCTTATTCACGGGTAATTCTCGGCCGCTCACGGAACCAAATGGTAGAGTACCGCCCCAGACCGTCAATCGTGTACTGGAAGCCGGTGGTCGAGCCCCAGGAATGGTACACGCCCGTCACGCGGTACCGCCTGCCGGCCTTGGCCCCAGATTTTGCGCCCAGGCCCTTGGTCAGCCTCCAGCTGCCAGTGACGCGCCGGGGCCGGCAGCGGCCACGCAGAGGTACCGTGATGGCCTGTAGAGTTTTGGTTCCGCGCCCAAGGTACGCGAACCGCCTGCGGAACTCACGGCTGGACAGCTCCAGCGTGGAGCCCGTTCCTGCCAGGAACGGCGACGTGTACAGGACCACGCTGTACTTGGGCTCTGCCGAACGCCTGCGCGGCCTGGCGACCAGGGCCCTGAGGCCCGTCCTCGTGTCCGCATACACCCAGCAATGTTTTCTCATCCGGCCAGTTCCTCCATGGGATCGGTATCCCGCCTCTGCACGCCCATCAGCGCCTCCATGGACTGGCTGAGGAACTTCTCCTCCTCGGCCGTCACCTTCTTGCCGTCGACGACCTTCTTGTAGATGGCCATCTTGCGGGCCATCAGCTGGACGTTGCGCTGGTCGAACCGGTTGCCCTTGGCCAGCATCCAGTACACGTTCACGGCGTTCTTCTGGCCCATGCGGTAGGCGCGGTCCTCGGCCTGCGCCAGGTTGGCGGGCGTCCACGGCAGGTCGTTGAAGACCTCCTTGTCGGCCACCGTCAGGTTGAGCCCCTCGCGCGCCGACCCAGTGGTGGCCACGAACACGCGCGCCGCCGAGGCCTCGTCGCAGAACGAGGCCTTGGCGGCCTCTCGCTTCTCGTGCGGCGTGGCACCGGTGTGCAGCACGGCGCGGTTACCCAGCCCCTGCGCGATGGCGTCGGCGGCGTCGTCGCTGTCCGAGAACACGATCACCTTGGACGACGTGTTGGCCAGGAGGTCCTCCACGAACTCCAGGGTCTGCGGCACCTTGGCCTGCGCCAGCATGCTCTTGAGCGTCATGACGTGCAGGTCCTGGCCGTAGTCCGGGAGGCCCCTGCCCTGTACGGGGACCACCTGGCGCGTCTTCTCGGGCAGGCTGGCCAGCTCGTCCTTCTTGGTGCGGCGAATGAAGAACAGCTTGACGCGCTGGCGCGCCTGGTAGAACGTCATCCCCGCCAGCTCGTCCTCGGACGCGAAGACGCCGGGATGCAACAGGGTCGCCTGGGTGTAGAGCTCGGCCTTCTTGTTCTTGATCGGCGTGCCCGACAGCTCGACGACGTACGGGAACAGGGCCCCCAGCGCCAGTACCTCCTGGGTCGTCTGGGCGGACGGGTTCTTGATGCGGTGGCTCTCGTCGACCACCAGCATATCGAGACCGCCCAGCTCGGCCTCGGCCCTGAGCCGCGGGGCGAACTTCTTGAGCGACTCGTAGTTGACGGTCACGAGGTTGTGGCCGCCCAGGTCCAGCTCGTTCGGGCGCGCAGAGGAGTCCAGCTCGAGCCCGCGGAACGTGCCGTCGACGAAGAACTTGCTGGCCTCTTCGATCCACTGGCGGCGGACGTTCTTCGGGCACACGACCAGCACGCGGCGGCCATGGATGGCGGCGTAGAGCAGCGCCTGGAAGGTCTTGCCCAGGCCCATGTCGTCGCCGTTCATCGCGCGGCCATTGCATTCCTCCAGGAAGCGCACGCCCTCGGCCTGGTGCGGCTTCACCTCGATGCCCTCGCGGAGCAAGCGCTGCCACTCGGGCGCCGGCGTGCGGCGCTTGCGGCGCTTCTCTTCCGCGTCCGCGATGTGCCCCTCGAGGTCGAACTTGGCCTCCACTTTCCATTCGGAATGCACCCGGCCAATGGCGGCCAGGACCTCCCGTAGGTCGGCCACCTCGCCCTCGCCCACGACGCGGCACTTCTGGTCCCAGTCGAAGCCGATCACGCCGGAGACCTCCTCGGCGTCGCGGTAGGCGGCGTTCATCTTGGCGCAGTACGGATGGAAGATGGCAATTTCGCCGGTCTCGCGCAGGTGCAGGGTGACGTCCGCCGTCTTTGTCGCAGGGTCGGGGCTGGCCGCCGGAGCGTAGCCCTCGGTCACCGCGTCGCAGGTGAGGCCGCTGGCGGCCATCGCGGTGCGCAGCGCCTCGCCGTCCGCGTGCGCGGGGAGCTCCCAGAGGTAGCCCTTGGAGGGCTGGCACTTTCCGCCGAGCATGCGGACGAACGCCACGAACGCATTGAAGGCTTCGCGGGGACAGCGGTTGGACGGGTTGAGCCGGGCGCCCAGGCGGCCGCCTTCCAGGGACAGCAGGACGTTGTTGCCCTTCTCTTTCGCGGCCTCCGCAGCTTGGAGGGCTTTGGCTTCCTCGCGGCGCCTTGCTTTCGCCGCGGCAAGGGCCTTGGCCTTTTCTTCCCTAGCCAGGGCCAGGGCCGTGGCGTCGAAGCCGTTGTTGCCGCCCATGAGGCCCATCCAGTCGACCGCCGACTGGATGGCCACGCCCTCCAGGCCGGGCACGCCGCGCTTCATGAGCTGGAGCTGGTACTTGTGGAGCAGTAGCGCCATGGCGCGTTCGTTCCCGCGCACGCTTGGCCAAGCCGACTTGTCGGCCCTATTGAAGCCGATGCCATTCAGCTCCTCGACGTTGTCGGTCGAGTCGAGCAGGTCTCCCATGGCGATCAGTGCTTGCAGGCTGTTCATGGGTACATCATCGCATGGTTCGGCGCGAAACGCACGAAGAATTTTCGCTATCCAAGGCGAGCCCTTACGGCATGCCCGAGAAGGTCCATTGGCCGCCCTGCAGGCAGGCCTCCCCGTACACCGTCGCATTGCCGCCGCCCTGCAGCCCCACGCTTCTGCGCGCATGCCAGCAGGCCCCGATGGTGCCGCCCTGCGAGTTGAGGTCTGGCGGCGTCGGCCGTAGGCCCCTGGCCCAGTCCCCCATGGCCCTCGCCAGGGCCGGCGGCGGATCGGCGGGGTGGCTGAGCCTCGCGGCCATGGACTGCCTGCCGGCCGGACTCCGCGTGGCCTCCGCACTGCCCCACGCCGCCGCACCGTCGGACCAGCTTTGGGCCCGCCACTGGTAGTGGCTGCGGAGGAGAAGGGCCTCGGCGGCCAGGGCTGCCATGTCTCCGGCGCCAAGCACTGGCAGGAAGAACTCGTTGCCGTCACGCAGCTGCGCGCAGTAGGACCATGGCACGGTGCGCTCCGGGCAGAACCTCCAGTCCCAGGTGCCGTGGTCCTCCCAGCGCACGGTGTGCAGCGTGCTCCCGACGGAAGATGGCCACGGGCCCTGCAGGCGGTGGGCCTCCTCGGGCTCGGCCGCGTCGTCCGACGCGGCCCTGGTGGTGTCCAGGAACAGCCACCGCCCGGCGGCAGGCCCAGACGCGTGCTCCCTGTACCACCAGCACCCTTCGGTGCGCGTCATGGCCGGCAACCCATCCTTATTGGTGCCGAGCTCCAATTTTCGGTACACGCCGGAGCCCGCGTCGAGCATCAGCCACATCGCTCCGTTCCTCTCGGAGTAGTAGTTTCCTTGGGCCTCGAGCGCGGCGCTGGGCACCGGCTGCGGAGAGCATCCTCCGCCAAGGCGGGCCCGCCTCTCCAGGCCCTGCTCCCACAAGCCGGGCTCCACGGGGGTCCACAGGCACAGGTCCCCGGCGAGGTGCGGGACCCAGGTCCTGCCCTGCCGCACCCTGGTGCCCTCGCAGGGCTCCCCCGGTCCAAGGCCCAGTTCGGACTGTTCGCATCCCGCCAGGAAAAAGACAAGCACGGCCAGCGCGCGTACATTCTTCATACGCACAGGATATGTTTTGGTGCGATATAATTCAGCCCATTTTGCGACGACGCCCATGCGGCGGGTACAGGCTGCGGGGCCCAAGCAGGTACACCTCGGTGCGCCTATCGGCAATAGTGCTTAGCACCCACCTGTCCGGGACGAAGTCGTACGAGGGCATGAGCAGGCCATAGGGGCAGTGCTCGACCACGGGATTGGGCGCCCAGTTGTGTGCCGTCCAAAAGGGCCTGTCCGGGTTCGGCTTGGTAAGGACGCAGTAATGGCCCAGCTCGCCCGCGTGGTAGCCCAGGACCAGCGCTAGCAGCCCATTGTCCACAAGCATATTCCCAACGCTGGCGCGATCCCTCGCGCTGCCCGTGCCCAGCAGGGCCAGCGGCAGGGAGCCTCCCCTTAGGGCAGCCAGCATGTCGGCCCTGGCCGTTCCGTGTCGATCTGTGCGGCAGAGCCTCCTGAGTGACGCCATGGACGGCGGCCTCTCGTTGAGGGCGACGCATGCGTTCCACAGGGCCGTGGGGCCGCAGTCGTACCCCCGGGGCTGCCGGATAAAGGCCCTATTCTTTGGCACCGTATGGCACCTCCCGGCCAACCAGGTCGTTCCACGGCTCGACTTCCGAGTAGCCGTAGAACTGCGTGAGGCTGGCCTGCGCGTTGAGCAGGTCTTGGCGTTGCCCAAGCACGTCGTCGCGCATGGCGTACAAAACCACGGCCAGGGCGGGCACGTGCGAGCCCACGGCCAGCTCCGTGGCTGTCCTGCGCGGATCGTCGGCCGATAGCAGCCGATCCTTGAACGTGCGCAGCGTGCCCAGGTACTTGTTGGGGTCCAGCTTCACTCGATCTTGCCTCGGTGGTTTTCCGACAGCCGCTCCTCGATGAACCGCACAAGCTTGCCGGTGCGTAGCCTGTAGACCATCTCCGCGGGCGACAGCGTGCCCAGTAGCGGGTTGGGCGTGCTGAACCACAGCACGGCCTTGCCGTGGTCGCCCCCGAAGTGCCCCAGCACCGCCAGGTATGCCCTGGCACGCATCGACCTGTCGGACTGGTCTTCGAGCTCTGCCCGGGCGTCCTCTTGGGCCTTTAACTGCCCCCTGCGCCGCCAGAACGCTGCGCCCGAAAGGGTGACCACAAGGTTCAGGGCCAGGCCCTTAAAGAGCACGCCCTCGTGCCCCATCCGCTCCATGGCGAACGTGGATAGGCTGGTCATTGCTGTCATGCCGAGTACCCATATGGTCCACAAGATCGCCTGCATGGTCCTACCTCCACCGCGGCGTGCCGCGCTTTGTTCCCGGGGGTTTTCTGAACGAGTACTCGCCGCCATGGCCCTTGGCCTCGGCCTTGACCTCGTCGCTCACCTCGATTACGGGCTTGCTCTCCGACCCAAGTACGCCCGAGATGTACACGGATAGGTCTTGGAACGCGGTGTATGGGTCTTTGACCTTCTGGAACCCCAGCTCGCGCAGGCAGGGGTTCGTCGTTGAGAACGCAACATCGTCAGGGCGAGCACAACATTTCCTATGCAGCAGAAAGGAAGGGGCCTTGAGCTCGTGGAAGAGGCCCTCCAGGTCCGTCCTGGGGCCGGAGAAGTACCGCTCCAGTACCGGCAGAGACAGTCCGTTGCCGCGGAAGCTTTTTAGGAGCCAATGCCTGTGCCACGTCGGGCGGAGATCCTCCGTGGTGGTCTTCACTCGGAACTCGTTCAGCCTTTCGACCAGCGATTCTGTGTCGTAGTAAAACTCATCGGCCACAACTTCGTAGGGGTGCAGCCTCATGATCGCCTGCAGCCTGGCCCCGGGGTAGATCCTGCCACAGAATCCGACCAGAAAGAACTCGAGGTCCACCCAGGCCTTCCCGTTCGCGGCTTTGGCCTCGAACCGGGTATCTCCGGGAATGGCTTCGTCCATGCCTTTTGCAAGGCGATTGCCCAAAGGGGCACGCACGCGACGGTACACGATCGTCTTGTCGATGCCCGAGGCGGCGACGCCATCGTAGTAGTCTTTGTAGTCCGACTGCACGATCAGCACGGCCCCTCCAGTCCTGGCAGGCTTGGCCACCTCGTGCGCGCCTGCGCCAGCAGCTCTCGGCTAGCTCCCGGCGCCACGATGGCCCGGTCGTGGCGCAGGTCCGATGCCCCGAACAGGGCCTCCTCGTTGGGGATGTACGTGTAATACGCGGTACGGCCCTTGGCCCGGTAACGAACGATCCCGGACGTGGCCATGCGCTTGCCGTTGTGGACCCCCAGCGCCATCGCGTCGGCCTTCACCGCGCTAACGAACACGCGGTAGCTTGGCGCAAACACGGCCACCATGCAGTCCTGTGCAGCCACTAGGGGTTTTCCTTCCATACCTTGGCCACCCTGGGGTTCACGTTGACGTCGTTGGACGTGTCGCCGTCCAGCTTCCTGAACATGCCGTAGATCCACTGCACGCTGCCGACGCGCCGGCCATGGGCCATAGCGAAGTCCAGGGCGCTGTTCCTGTCGTGGCCATTGCTGCACATCCAGTGCAGCGCCTTGGCGAGTACGTCGTCGGTCCACACGAGGCCATCCGGCACGGTCGCGTCGTGCAGCGCAGCGGCCTCCTCGTAGGTGAGACTGTTAGCTTCTGCCCTGGCGCGCATGCGCTCCAGGGCTTCCACCGTGGGGCTCCCGGCTGGGATGGACCGCAAAAGCCTGCGGTAAGAGTCGCTCACCGCCCCCCCCGCACGCGCCCCAGCCGGCCCATGGCTTCCCGGGAATCTTCTGCGGCGGTCACCAGGTTCCTCAGGACCGCCTCGTCGTGGCCGTGCCGATTCACGTGGGCGTACGGCACGGGCTCGTAGCGCATGCGCTGGTAGCGGCCCAGGTCGAGCACGCCGACTTGCACGGGCACGTCGTCCTCGTGCATGCCAGGAAAGGCCGCGTGCACAACGGCGCGCATGGCCATGGAGATGTCGTCCATGTCCTGCAAGCTAGGGCCGCCGCGCCCCAGTTCTTTTGCCAGAACTCGCTCGACAAGCCTGATTGCCCGTTCCCGAAGGACCTGCTTGGAATGAAATACGGTGCTCATTTTTTGGGCTCCTTCTTGGGGGGCTGTCTCGTGGAAGGGCAATCAGCGCTGGGCTTGTCGGCAGCTGGTTTTGGGCCGGGACCCCAGTCGATCGGGTAGCCGACATCGGCATGTGGCCCCAGTTTTATCTTCTTGCCCCAGGCATTCAATGGTACGCGGCTTCTCATGCGTACAGGTTGCCCTGACTGCGGCGCCCTTTCACTTGCTTTTGCTGCGGACCAAACCATGGGGGCAATGGTCGCCAAGTACTCGACGTTGCCAGATTCGAAGCGTACTCCCCTGACGTTGAGGGGTTTGTGTATGCCCGCGAGAACTCCTTCCTGGGCCAGCTTCTCTATCTGCTCATACAGATGGGCCATGGCGCACGAGGGCGAGGAGCATCGGCGTTCCAGCCTGAGGGCTGTTGCTTTTTGGAGGGTGGCGGGACAGGTGTCCTCCGGCTCGGACCATTCCTTCGCATGCAGCTGCGTCCTGGCAGTGAAAGACAGCAGCGATTCCTCAGCCGACGAGAGGTCCCAGTGTTCCGGCTTCATCTCAGCCTCCATTTCAGCCTTACGCCCACGCCATTGCCCCAGTCCAGATCCATCTCGTCAGATAGCGGGCCCCCTCTGATGTGAAGCCTGCCTCCCGCGATCCCTGCCGCCACGGAGGCCGCGTACAGGGCGTCGTGGCCGGCGTGCTTCTCTGCCACCAGGACGGCGTGCCTTTCTGCGCGCACGACCTCGGCCCAGACACCGGTCTGCCTCAGGCCCGCTTCGGCGGCCTTTTGGCAGGCCGCCTCATGCGGGCTGCCCACGCACAACGCCACGAGCCATGCCTTAGCCAAGCTCATTTGTCGGGCCACAAGCTTGTGAGGGCAACAATGGCCACCAGCACCAGTGCCACATGAAGGGGAAACTCTCCGCCAGGGGTCATCGCCAACTATTATCGGCTACCAGGTCACCGACCCATCCAGATGCACGGTAAATACGCACCCCGTCCCGTCGGTCGTGGCCCATGTTCCAGGCGCTACCACGGCCAGCCTGGTGTTCGCGCCCGAGCTGGAGGTGCTGACGGTGGCCAGCAGGGTGCCCGATGCAAGCCTTAGCAGCACCTCGTCGTACCCGGGGCCGTCCCCGCATGGGTCGACCAGGCCTACCGGAGTGAAGGGCGTTGGCGGGGCATCCGCACCATCCTGGCCGTCCTGGCCGCTGCATATGGCCGCCGAGTGCGCAGGGTCATCCTGCGGCAGGTCAAGGACTCCGTTGAGGTTTTTGTCCTGTGCCACCATGAGCACGTGGCCCCCGTGGGGGCACTCTGTGCCAGCGGCGGGCACGATCAGGGCCACGGTGCCAATGCCGGGGACGCCGTCGTGCACGGTTACCGTAGTGGCATCGGGACAGGCGATGGTCGCAACGCCGCCTGACTTTTGGACCGTGCAGTTCTTGGTGACCAGCACGGTGCCTAGCCCGCCGCACCCCCCGATCAGCATGCCGACGAGTAGCAATGTCTTTTTGTTCATTTCTTGCCCCTTATTGCGATTTGCTCCAGTACCGTGGTGCCCAAAGAGACGATGAAGGCCAGGTACATGAGGTACGCCGCGAGGGCATCGCCTCTGGCAGCATTTACCAAAGCGTACGGAGTGCTTACCAGGCCCGCCATGAACACCCACAAGAGCAGGGTTCGAAGAAAAAACGCACCCATCAGTTCGACCCCACGCCGGCTACCAGGCCCTTGGCTGCACGTGCCTCTCTGGCCTCGCGAACCCCCGCATCCCATACTTTGTCCGCATAATCCGCGTTTCCGCACTCCGCTACAAGAGCTTCGTAGAGTCGTTCGGCTTGGTTCGTGAACAGCTCATCCAAGGACTTGCTGGACCCGTCCGCGTTGCGGAGCGACATGAGCAGCAGTCGGCTTGGCCAGGCCGCCCGCTCATTGGGCTTTTTTGGCTTTTTCTTCACGTTGCTTTTTGGCACGAGCCTCTGCCTCCCTGGCGCTAGCGAAGAACGTCTGCACAAAGTGGCTGGCCTCGTACACGTCGCCATTCGTGGTGGATACAAAGGTGTCCGTGTGGTTTTCGAACACGGCCTGCGCTCCGACAACCACCACCTTCCCGTCCGCCGCTTTGTAGTACTGATTCGGTAGCTTCTTGCCTAGTAAGGTGCCAGACATAAACCCTCCTATCCCAAGGATGCCCATGGCTGGGGTAGTTTTCAAGCCGGAATCTTATAGTTGCGCGTTTGCCATACGGCTTGGACCCAATTTTTGGATAAGTATTTAAAATGAGAAAAGAACTAATCATACAGGCCAAGCTAGATTCCTCGGAGTTCGACAAGAGCTTCGAGCGCATGAACGCCCGGCTGCGAGAGGCCTATGGCCGCTCGGAGATGAACGAGGCCCGTACGGCCACATCCAGGAGGCTGGCGGAGCACGGCATGGGGGGACTGCTTTCCCCCGCTTCCAGGGCAGAGCAGGAAAGGGACGCCTATAGCAAGCGCCGGGAGCTGGACCATTTTATCCGGGAGCAGACCAGGCACCAGGAAAAGTCCGTGGCATCCTACAGGGCCCAGCTAGACGCCCTCAAGGCCATGAGGGAACAGCACGAAAAAATAGTCGCCGCCGGCAGGGAGGACTCGGCCCTACGCCAGAAGATAGTAGATGCCGAAGCCCGTGCCCGAAGGGATACCGAGGCGTACAAGACTCGTGACAGGGCTATCAATGCCGCCTTGGAGGAAAAGCGTGCAGCCTTTTCCGCCGGTCCCGCCGGGATCTTGCAGGCCTACCGCGAAGAGGGCATGCGCGGTGCCATGGGCCAGGCTGGGTTTGGAAGCTTCAGGGGAGGCATGGGTACCCTGGGTGCCGCGGCCGGCAAGATCGGCAGCGCTATGGTTCTCGCCGGAGAGGCGGGCAGGATCTATTATTCAGCCAACCGCCAGGCGGAGCTGGCCATGGGTTCGGCTACCACGGGTTTGGCTGGGCGCGATGTTGCCGACGTGTTCGGGGGCAGGGCGAGCCGCATGCAGGCCTACGCGCCAGAGCGTGCCAGGGCACTGCAGGGTGCGCTTTACGAGGAGCGGGGCCAGCGCCGCATGGACACCATGGTTGCTGGCGGTCTCGGCTTGGGCGCCGCCGGTGGCGCCCTGATGGCGGCCGGTGGCGCTGCGACCGGTGGCCTTGGCCTGGTGGCGGCAGGGGCCGTGGCCGGTGGCGCAGCGCTGTACAAGCTGTTCACTGACGACGTGGCCAGGAACAGGCTGCTAGGTTCTCTGGGGCCCGAGGGCAACAGGTTCCAGAAGCAGTACGAGGCCGGCCGCGCCCGCGAGTTTGCTTCCAATATGCGGTCGCTGCTGGAAGCCCAGGAGCAGCAGGACCCGCTCAAGCGGATGACCCTGGACGACTTCTACGCTAACTACAGGGGGTTCTTGGGGTCCCAGCGTCGCATGGGCCTATCCGATGCGCAATTCTACGGCACAGGCGGCTTCATGGATCGATCTATGGCCGCCGGCTTTGGGCGCCAGGAGGCTATGGGGGCCGCCGAAGGCGTGATGGGAGCCGGCGGGTCCACCAGGATGGCCAGGGACTCGGTGTTGGCACTCAGGTTGATGCGCAATATGGATTTGTCCAATGCGCCCGGTGTACTTGGAAAGATGTCGGGAACGCTGGGCGATTCGGGCCAGACCAGGTCGGCTACGGTGGCCGTCATAGCGGAGGGCATGCGCCTGGGCCTGGACCGGGCCGAGTTCGCCGAGGAGCAGCGTAGGTTCGTAGCCGCCGCCGCCGAGGTTGTGGCCCGCAGCGGCGCTGTGACCGCCACCGGCGCAGCGGCGGTGGCAGGAGGGCTGTCGCCTTTCTTGTCGCAAACCACTACGGCCGGCATGGCCGCTGGCAGGGCTGCCTACGAAGAAGTGCAGGGCCGCACTGGCCAGTACTCGGGCCCTCGCGGAGCGATGCAGGCTGCGGGCATCTTGCGGGACCCCGCCCTGGCCAAGCTGGGTCTCGACCAGCGCGCTTCCCTGGCCGCCATGAGCGAGGAGAGGCTGCGCGCCGGCGGGGCCGAGGTGGAGTCCATGGCGGCCGATGCCGGCCTGTCCTTGGAGGAGTTCCAGCGGAGGGCCATAGGGGTCAAGCGGGGGGCCGTATCTCTCCGCGGTGACACGGACCAGGCCGTCGAGTCGCTCAGGCAGCGGCTGGGCGCCAGGGGATTGCTGGGGGCCACAGCGGACCGCATACGCCAGGAGGCCCCGGACCTGTGGGCCGACGTCGGCAGGCTGCAGTCCAGGATGTCCATGGAGGACCCAGAGGCCGCCCGCAGGCTGGGCACCCTGGGCGGGGAGAGCATGGCTCTGGGCCTGGCGCAGCCGGCCCGCATCGCCGCCGATAGGGAGCGCATGGCGCTGGCCGAGGCCCGCATAGAGGGCGGTCCCGGCGGCAGGGTGGCCGACATTGAGGCTGCCGCAGAGGCGCGAACGCAGCAGGCCACCCTGGGCGCCTTCCGGGACATGAGGGAGGACATCGTGCGGGCGGCCGAGGGCAGCCGCCAGCTGGCGGACAATATTTTGGCCGCCAGCATGGCCATCACCCAGGCATTGGAGCGGGCCCGCTCCGGGGGGCTCGCCGGGGAGGATCTTGGCCGTTTCCTTCAAAAGCAGGCAGAGATCATCATGGGCCCGCAGCAGCAGGCCGGTAAGGGAGGACGCTAGTGGCCTCGCCGGCATACTCGGTGGACGTCAAGCCCCTCTCGGGCGCAGAGCACCAGACGTCCCCGTCCTGGGTCCTCACGTTCGTCAGGTGGCAAGCACGGGACACCAAGAACTACACATCCCTGCCGCCGACGGCAACCAGGGAGCCGCTGGTCGTGGTCTCGGACTGCATCCAGGCCCAGGTCTCGTCCAGCAAGCCGGTCCACACCCAGCAGCTCAGCGCGCTGCTGCTCGGTACCGACGTGAACTACCTTGCGGCCGTGGCACCGGGGGACTTTGTGCTCGTGAACATGTTGGAGTGGGACGTCCGTGCCGCGGACGTGGCGGCCCGGGCGCGAAGGGGAGAGCAGGTGAACCTGCGGGACGATGGGTTCAAGGGCCTGTTCAGGGTGCAGTCGGTGCGCAGGGCCCTGGCCCACGACCCGTCGACCGGCACAACCACCGTGGCCTACAGGCTCCAGGCGCATGCTTGTACCGAGCTGAACAACTCCGTGTACTTCAACCCGCACCTGGTCGACGCGTCGGAGCGCGGCAACGACCAGCTGTTCGTGTCCAGGCTCGGTGGGGAATGGCTATCCGTGGTGTCGAAGAAGGGCATCAACAACGTGCGCGACGTCTTGCGGGCGCTCGTGGAGGCGTTCATAGGCAACGGCATCACCAAGGAGGGCCGGTCGCAGAAGGGGCTGATGCGATCCCCCAACACGCACTTCTTGGTGCCCCCCGGGCTGGGTGGGCTGCTCGGCGTCCGGGGTGCCAAGAGCATGAAGGACCTGTACGTGTACCTGTTCGGTGCCCAGCGCTACGCGGGCTCCGCCACGGACCTGGCCGCCGGGCTCAACCCCCAGGGGGTGCGCAGGGTCGCAGGGAGGTTCTGGTACACGCCGGACCCGGTGGACGGCTTCGTGTACCTCAAGGCCGAGTACTGGAACTGCGCGCGGCTTTGGGGCATCATGGAGCAGTTCGCCAACAGGCCGATCAACGAGCTGTACACCTGCTTTAGGCTGTCGCCGGAAGGCGACGTGATGCCCACCGTAGTGCTCAGGCAAATGCCGTTCACCAGCGAGCACTTCAAGGGGGACAAGTACACTAGGTTCCTCAGCCTGCCGCGGTGGAGGCTCGACCCCGCCATGGTGTTCTCCTACGACATCGGAAGGGAGGAGGCTGCCAGGATCAACTTTGTGCAGGTGTTCGGGCGCTCCATCAGCACCGCCCCTGGGTTCGACGTGGCGGAGCAGACCGCCCGTGGCAACTACTACTACGACGCCAACGACGTATCCAGGAGCGGGCTGAGGCCGTACGTGACGACCGTGGAGTTTGACGAGGTGCAGCAGGTCAAGGACGGCGCGTACAGGAGCCAGTACTGGGCCAGGCTGCTCGGGGACGCCATGGGCAATGGGCACCTGAGGCTGAATGGTACCGTGGAGCTCGCCGGGGTGGTCGCCCCCATCGCGCCCGGCGACAATGCCGAGCTGGAAGGCGTGGTATACCACATTGAGGAGGTCACGCACGTGGCCAGTGTAGATCCTGCAACCGGCAAGAGGTCCTTCCGAACCAGGCTGTCCCTCAGCCATGGCGTGGACGCTCGGGCGACGGCCGATGGTCCCCTCTACCCCGAGATGGACTCGCCGAACGCCTACGCCCATAGGGCCGACGACCACGGCCGCCTGGGCGGCACCATGCCGGGCGCGTCCGAGGAGCAGGCGGTACCCTACAGGGACACTGGCGCTCCCACCAAGAGGCAGCTGTCGGGCGACCCGAACCAGCCCTTTACCCCCGAAGGGCTCAGGCCTAAGGGGCGCACAAGATGAGGGGTGGACGGCTCAGCAGCGGCGGGGTGCTGCCGTCGGGATTGGTCGAGGTGGACCACGAAAGTGGGGTCGCAGCGTTCAACCGCGCCTACCACAATACCCGCCTGCGTGCTGGCATCGTGTTGGCGGTGTGCCCTTCCACCGACGAGAGGAACGTTTCCAGGCTCACCACCGAGTACGACGTGCTCGTGGTGGAGCAGGACGGGGACAGGGGCACAACGGCCCTGACCTACAGGGGGTGCGTGGCCATGGACCCGCTGGGTGGCGTGGCAGACTTCTCGGAGAAGCGCCTCAGGGGGCAGACGAAAAGCAAAAAGTTCAAGGGCAAGACCTTCCAGGGCCAGGACGGCAACGTGGTGCTGCTGCTTTGTCTGGACGGCGTCACAGAGAAGGCGGTCATACTTGGAGGCCTCCAGCACCCTGACCGCAAGAGTGCGGTGAGATCCCTGCCTGGCGACAAGGTGGGCTTCGAGGCGGAGTACAACGGGGTGAATGTCTCGGTAGCTGACGACGGTGCGTTTAAGGTGACCTCGCGCGGCGCCACGGACAGCGAGGGCAAGCCCAAGAGCGCCTCCAGGGGCAACACCGTGGTGGAGCTGGCTGCTGACGGCTCCCTGAAGGTTGATCATGGAGGAGCATCCCTGTCGCTTGACAAGTCCGGGGACGTGTCCTTGGATGCCAAGGGCAAGCTGGCGACCTCTTACGGCTCGGATGCCTCCATGAAGGTCGGTGGGGCTCTGGCCTTTTCCGCGTCAAAAAAGGCATCGGCCAAGGCCTCGGAGTGGGCCATAGCCGCGACGGGAACCGCATCTTTTTCGGGCAATGCGGTGGAGTTGGCTGCCAAGGGCAGGTTCGTGGCCAAAGGGGCCCAGCTGTCGCTCGAGGCCTCCAGCCTTGCGCGCCTAAAGGGAGCAACGGTGCAGGTGCTTGGGCAGGTGTTTTTGGGGTCCGCAGGGGGAACGCCAGCCCTGACGCTTTCGACGCAGTTCATAGGGGTGGGCAACTCCGGCATGCCCGTAGTCAGCACCGCCGTTGGGCCGTTTTCGTCCAAGGTGTTCATCTCCTAGCGCATGCAACAGGCCATGGACGCAATTGTGCATCAGTTTTCCCACGAGGTGCTCCTGGGCGTCCTGATGGGGCTGTCGGTTATGTGGGTGTCGGAGCGCCTGGCTCCGGGCCGGCTGCGCGTGGACTGGAGGGTCGTAGCGAAGACGGGGGCGTCTTTGTGGGGGCTGCTGGGGCTCCGCTTGGCGCTGTCGAAGCTCGGCCTGTTTCCCTCGCCGCCCGACCAGGCGGCCATGGCCGAGCTGGTACCCTACAGGGTCCTGTTTTCGGTTTGGTATGAGGATGCGCTGTACGTGCTGCCTGCCCTCGTGATGAAGGCGTCTTCCAGCTCGGCCGCGGCCGGCATTTTTAGGCGGTGCTGGCTGACCTGTTCGGCCGTGGTGTTTGGGCTTGGGCACTCGTACCAGGGTGCGCTCGCCGTGGCCATGGCCATGGCGTACATTCCGTTCGTGTCGTACAGGTACGGCAAGAGCCATGGCCTGGGTACAGTCATGGCATTGCACGTCGCCTGGGATATTGGTGTCCTTACCTACTGGAGACTTGCCAGTGGGTGGAACTAAACACATGTCCTTCGAGGAAATTCGCAAGTGCGAGGTCAATGCCTATTGCGTCCAGCACGACAATGACTTTTTTGACGTGGAGGGCCAGTACGCGCTCTCCAGGGAGATGGCGGAAGCGCTCGTCAAGAAAATGCATAAAGCCATCAGGGACCAGCGCGAGGCTGACGCCGACCAGCGCGCCGAACTCGATAGACTGGTCGTAGGCACTTTTGTTGTGCCCTTGAGGATACACTGAGATGGCGCTAAGCCAGTCCGACAGGATCGCCTTTTCGCGCAAGATCGTGCAGGCTCCGGTGGAGATCGCCGGCCTGCAAAGCGCCAAGGCACAGACGCAGGCTGACATTGCGGCCGCCCAGCAGCTGGACACTGCGAACAAGGGGCTGTTTGATCCTGTGAACGCCCTATGCACTTCCTACCAGGCGGAGCGGACCCGCCTTACTGGCGTGACCTATACAACGATGGTCGAGCAGGACCTCGTCGACGCTGCGAACAGGAAGCTTGGGAACTTCTTTTTCCCGAACCAACCCTCCGTGAGCGTGCCCAGCCTGTCGGGGACGAACAACGTGTGGGTCAACACGCCCCCGTACGCCAGGACCAAGGCCGTGGGCAAAAATTACGCGGAGGCCTACCCGGGCTCGGCGCCCAAGGAGCAGGACTACATACAGGACGTGCAGGACAAGATCACGGCGCTGGGAGCCTTTAGCGCCCTCAAGCTGGGCACTGGGCAGAAGTGCACCACTGGCACGTGCAGCCTGCCGCAGTACGGCAACCAGGTCGACTGCGAAGCCAACGCGGGCGTGTGGACCCCGGGGGTGGACAATGTGCAGAACGATTCCGCCGTGCACGCCGCCCTAGCCGACCTGGTCGCCGCGGTGCAGGCGTGGGAGGCCTTTTTGGTGGCCGAGGCCGCCGACGTCAACACCACGGACACGGACCCCACGCGGTCCGCGCAGAACTCGGCCGCCAAGAGCCACATCCTGACCACGACCATCGGGGCCATCGACGCATGGCAGGCCCTGTCGGACTTCTATACGGCTCACGGGGAGACGACCTGCGCCGGGTTCAACGCGCTAAATCCAGCCTCGTTCCCCGCCACGAAGCTCAAGTCGTCCAGCATCACCACCCTGTCTTCCGCCGTCGCCGCGCGGCTGTCCTTTATCACCACCAGGCTTGCCCAGCTGGCGTCGAACCTGGGGGACGTGGTGCAAAGCGTGTCGACCGGCGCCATCACTTCCAGCACGGGCCTGTACGGCAGGAGGTATTCCCTTCTGTCCCTTCGGGTCGACACCCTTACCGGCTCTCTTAGTAGGCTGGTGGGGCTGCAGCGCGCGTCTTCCAGCCAGGACTCCCTGATCGCGGGCGTGCAGTCGCAGCTGTCCACGTACCAGACCGTACTTGCCGCATCGGCCCTGGCCGCGTCGGCCACGGGCACGCGGGTGGTTCACGTGACGGACGGGTCGCTGTATTCGCCCGGGGACTTTGTATACGTATACGCCGAGGGGCAAGAGGAGCTCCCGACCGCGGTGGAGTCCAGGTCGGCCAACATGCTGGTGCTGGGGCGCGAGGTGCCCCAGAACTACCGCGACGACGTACTCGCCAGGGTGTACAAGCCCCTGTGAGCCGCTAGTCCCTGCATGACTCCAGGGCCTCTTCGTCGTAGTGTTCCTGGTGGGTGCGTAGGCATTGCGTTGGGATCATGATGGGATGCATGATGGAGGCCGGGCACATGTCGCCAAGGTAGCCCTTGCCCACGTCGTACACCGGGGCATCGTGGGCGTAGTCCCCGCCGCGGTGATTGTGGGACCTCATGCACAGACAGTGGTTTAGCTCGTGGAACACCAGGGTCCTGCGCTGTTCCTCTCCGGCCCCGTTCCACCACGGACCGTAGATGCGCACCTTCAGCGTTCCCAGGGGGCTCCATCGACATATGCCTATGGTATTTTTTCCTAGGCTTTCTTGGGACATGCGCATATCCGTCCTGGCCAGCTCGTCGGACAGCTTGAGCCCGCGCCGGTTTGCCATCGACATGTACTCGAAGGTATAGGCAAGGAACTCGTCCTCGATCTTTGGCTTGGCCTCGAACGGGTTCACGCTCCAGGAGCACCCGGACAGGGCCAAGAGGCCTGCAATGCACGCATTCGACAATCTACGGAGCCGGAGGAGTAAGGTGCCCACCCCCACTAAATTCGGGTCGTCGACCTCCAGGGTCCCCAATCCAGGCCAAGAAGTGGCCAAGCTTGCGGCCGGCATAGCCGGGGCCGCGCTGCCCACGTCGTCGTCGCCAACTGAGGTGCCGTGGAGGGGCGCCGGCGCCCCCCGAGACCCTCGCTCCTTCTTCCCGGCCGTAGCTATCGACGGCGACCGGTGGGACAAGCTGTACCCCTACAGGCTCCTTGTCGTGGACGCCTCGACCCGTCGCGTCGTGGCTCGTGGCGGCGGCACCACTCAGGTCCGCGTCCTGAGCGGGACCAAGCGCAAGGACGATGGGAAGGTCCTTACAACCATTTCTTTCGAGCCTATAGGCAAAACCTGGCAGTTTGACCTGCCCATTACCCCCGAGGCGCTCAACATCACCGACGGTTACGCCGGCCAGGTCTCGGCCACCCTTCGCGGCGTCTTGGAGGAGCACTCGGGCCTGCGCTTTAAAACGATCACCTTGGAGGGGACCATGGGCGTGTGGCCCTTCCGGCCCAACCTCACCCCCGAGCCCGGCGCGCCGTCGGTCCTGCAGTCTTTGTTCGGCAGCACCCTAGATCGGGCGAGCAACCTCGTGTCCCAGGTCCAGAGAACCATCCGGGCCGCCACGTCAAACCATCCAGCCCAGAAGCCGATCACCAACCTGCCCGGCGTCAACGGTGCCCCGCCAAAGGAGAGCACGGGCTGGTACCAGTCCCAGATGCTGCAGCAGTTCCTCGAGCAGTACGCCGAGGCAAAGACGCGCCCCGAGAACGCCGGCTGGCGCCTTGTGCTTGACATTCCCAAGCAGAACCAGAGCTTCGTGGTCCACCCCGTGTCCTACAACTGGAGCCAGTCTAAGGAAAGGCCCCTGGAGGTCCGCTACAGGCTGCAGCTGAAGGCCTGGCGTAGGATCGACCTTGCCAAGCCGGGCGAGCGCGGCGTGGCCCCCGCGGCCACGCCCTTGGAGCCGAACATTTTGCAGCGGATCAACCGCTCGCTTGAGCAGGCAAGGAGAACGGCCGGTGCGGCCATTAGCTTGATCAAGGCGGTCAGGGCAGACTTCCAGGGGCCCCTGAACACCCTGCGCCAGGTGGCCCTGTTCGCCAAGGACCTGTCCGGGGTGGCTACGGCCGTCGTGGATCTGCCCAGGCAGATCGTGGGTGACTACAGGTCCGCGATCAAAGAGGGGTTTTCGGCCCTCCCCCCGGACACCGTCCAGTCCACGAGCTCTGCGGCCACGCGCTCCAGCCTGGCGTCCCTGGCGTCGTCGTCGGCATCCAGGGAGGGCCTGAGCGAGGCCCAGGTAACTTCCGGGGCTCTGGGGCCATCCCGTAGCCAGCTCCAGTCCCTTGACCCGGTGGATTCGCTCTTTAGCAATCCAGAAGAGAACTTCGACCTGTTCAATCTGGTTCAGGCCTCCCAGCTGAGGCTAACGCCGGAGCAGCAGGATAGGATCGACGAGGCCGTGGAGGACGCAAGGTCCCTTACTGTCGAAGAGATCCGCCTCGCCAGGAGCGAGATCATGACCCTGGCAGGCGACATCGCCAATAGGTTCGGAGCTGGCAACCAGGAGTTCAGCGACACCTACGGGCGTCCGGCCCCAACGGAGCGCGCCCAGCCCATGACCCCCGAGGAATTCGCCGTGTTGGCGGACCTATACGAGGCGGCGGCGGCCATGGACCTGCTCGCGTCGAGCTACCAGCTGGACGACGACCGCGCGGCCAGCGCCATGGAGTACGCCGATGGCCTGGCCGAGGACGGCGGGGTACCCTTCTCTGTGCCGCAGTCGAAGGTGCTTGTGCCAGTGCCCCTGGGCGCCACCATGGAAAAGATCGCACTCAGATACCTGGGGAACCCCCAGAGGTGGGCGGAGATCGCCGTGCTGAACGGGCTCAGCGAGCCGTACATCGACGAGGAGGGCTTCTCCCTGCCCCTGCTGTCCAACGGTGACGGCCGCCAGGTCGTGGTGGCCGACGCCATGACGGTAACCGCGGGCCAGAGGGTTGCGATCAGGTCCTCGGCGCAGCCCGAGACGGTGCGAAGGGTGCTCGAGATGAAAAGGGTCAACGAGGGCAGCGTACTCATCACCCTGGACGGCCTGGCCAACCTGTCGGCCTACACGCTGTCCGACGGTGCGTACGTGCAGGCGTACCTGCCGGGCACAGTAAACAGCCAGTCGCGTATCTGGGTGCCCAGCGACCTCTCCCCGGCATCGGATGAGCCCAGGGTAAGGGAGGTCCCGGCCTCCAGGGAGGACCCCTTGGCCGGGCTATCTGGGGTGGACTGGATGCTGGACGAGTACGGAGACCTGGCCCGGACCGGCCAGGGCGACATTCGCCTGACTTGGGGCATGCAGAACCTGGTCCAGGGCCTCAAGATCATGCTGCTGACCAGGAGGGGAACGCTGATCACGCACCCCGACTTCGGGCTCTCCATCGGGGCGGGCGAGAGCTCGGCCGACTTCGATGCGGCAGAGACCTACCGCGCCCTGGACGAGCTGGTCTCTTCCGACCCGCGGTTTGATGGCCTTTCCTCTCTTAGGGTGGACCTCGACGGGCCCGAGCTGAGGGTCAGCATGTCGGTGCTGCTGTCGAACGGCTCCGGGGTGTTCCCGCTGGGTTTCGTCCTGCCCGCGGCGTAGCCATTTCCTCAGGAAGAGAATCTTAGGGCCGAGGCTGGACATGGCTGAGATCCCTACTATCAAGAGTTACGAGCAGTTACTTGGTGAGATGCTCGCCAGCTACAGGAACCGTGTGGGTGTTCGGGGCCTGCAGGTGGGTAGCGCTGTCGTTTCTTATTTTGAGGTAGTGGCGTTGTACACCGCACGCGCAAGCGGTGACAACCTAGCGGTGCTCAGTGCCAACTCCGTGGACAGGGCCACGGGCGAGACCCTCAGGCGGATCGCGGTCAGCGAGAGGATCGTGCCGTTCCCGGCCCGGGTGGCCACTGGCGAGGTCCGCGTCATCGACACGTCCTTCCAGAAGCTGTCCACAAAAGTGTACGCCGGTACCAAGCCCCCGAACGCAGGCTCCACCTCCGTGAACGTCAGCGATACGGCTGGCTGGCCGGCCTCGGGGCAGGTGTACCTCGGCAGGGGTACCCTCAATGTGGAGGGCCCGCTCGCCTATACGTCGATCACCCCGGTGGGAGGCTATTTCAGGCTCAACCTGGCCTCGGCCACCTCCAGGTTCCATAACGTGGGCGAGACGGTGGTGCTTGCCCAGGGGGGCAACCGTGTAGTTCCGGCCCAGACGGCCGTCCGCGCTCCGGCCAGTGGCGCCGAGGAGGAGGTCCGGTACAGCACCGTGACCCAGGCGGTGTTGCTAGACGGGGAAACCGAGGTCTCGGGCGTCAGGGTCAGCGCCCAGGAGCCGGGGGCCAAGGGCAACGCGGTACGCGGTGCGGTGCGTGAGTTCGTCAGCGAGCCCTTCGCCGGGGCCACCGTCGTCAACGACTCCGCCTTCGCCAACGGCAGGGACTCCGAGACCGACGAGGAGATCCGGGAACGGATCAAGAAGACTAGGCTTAGCCGTGGGCTGGGTACCGCCACGGCCATCAAGAGCCTGACGCTGGGCGCCACCCCGTCGGACGAGCAGGCTACGGTCATCAGCAACGAGATCGTCAGCGACGCGGACAGCGCGACGCTGTTCGTGGACGACGGCACCGTCTACGAGGAGAAGACCCGCGGCGTGGGTGTCGAGCTGATCGTGGACGGCGCGCTGGGCGGCGAGTCAAGGTTCCAGCTTGCCACCGGCGGCAGGCAGGCGTCGGTGGCCAGGGCGTTCCTGCAGTCCACGTCCGACGGCCCATACGACGTTCGCGGCGGCGACCGGCTGGCCGTGAGCGTGGGCGGGGAGACTTACGAGCACACCTTCTCCGACGGCGACTTCCAGGCCCCCGGCGGCGCCACGGCCTACGAGCTGGCTGCGAGCATCAACTCGAACAGCTCGCTTGGGTTCGAGGCCATGACTTCGGGTGGCGGCAAGAGACTTGTGATCCAAGCTAAGGCCGAGGAGTTCGACTACCTGCAGGCCGTGGACCCCACCTCGGGCAGGGATGCCGCGCTCCTGGTGGCCCTTCCGTCCTCCGAGCAGCAGACCCTCAGGCTGTACAAGAACAAGCGGCCGCTGGTCAAGGATGGGCGCGTGGCCTCCGTGGTCACCGAGGAGCAGGCCGATTGGTCTCCCGCCATCGCCACGGGCGACACCTTGGTGCTGGCGGTGGACGGCACGGCCCCCATCACCTACACGGTGCTTGACGCGGACTTCGTTGCGGAGGGCACGCATACCACCGTGTCCTCGTCCAATACGCTCGAGAGCTGGGCCGCCGTGCTGAACGCGAAGCTGACAGGGGTGACGGTGTCTGTGTTCGGCGAGCAGCTGCGCTTGGCCAGCAACCTGGGTGCCAACAACCGCTCGAAAGTGGAGGTCGTGGCCTCCTCTACGTTGGTGACGAAGGGCATGTTCTCCGTGGCCAAGGGGCTGTCAAGCCAGGGCCAGGGCAGCGATTACTCGATGTCGCGCAATACGGCCCAGGTACGGCTCAGCGTGCCCCTGGTGGCGGGCGACGAGCTGACGGCCGGCACTGAGGACACCGAGGCCAGGGTAGAAGGCAGCGCCGTGCTGGGCGGCACGGCCACGCTGCCCGCCGACGGCTACCTGTGGCTGCTCCAGGACTCCCCCGGCGCGGCTCTGGTGTCGGTGGGGACCTCTTCCGGCTCGTTGATCGCGGTGTCCAAGCCATCGGCCGATGTGGTGCGTTACTCCTCCAGCGTGGGGTCTGCCTTCTCCTCCGTGCAAGTGGGCGACTACCTGATCGTGTGGAGCGCCGAGCTGTCCGCGCCCAACAGGCTCGAGGGCCGCGTGGCGGCCGTCACTGGCTCTACGGTCGACATGAAGGTCACGCCGGCCGAGTACGCCGCCGCGGTGGTCGAGAGCGGCATCGCGTTCGCCGAGGGCCTGGTCGCGCTGCGGTCCGCTGTTCCCCCGCAGAAGTTCAAGATGGTCTCCGGGTCCAGGACCCTGACGTCCATTAGGCAGGAGCTGCAGGGCCAGTCCGAGACCCTGCGATTCTCTGTCGTTGACGACGAGAGGTTGGTCGTGTCCACGAACACACGCGCCCCCTCGCTTGGGCGCCTGCTCGTGGTTACGGCGGATTCGTCTGGAGCCCTGGTCGGACTGGTGCCCGGCGACGAGTCCGCTAGTCAGGGCTCGCTCGCTGGTGCCGTAGCCACGTCTGCCCCCGAGGCCGACATGCCGCTGTTCGTCCACACCGGGGTGGCCGCCCCCGGGTACAGCGCCGATCCCCCGAACTCGTTCGTGGCCTCCGTGGTCACAGACCAGGACCTGGACGCCCTGGGCATGGGCCCGAATCACCTCCTCAAGGCCCTGCATCCGTACGGAGGCGTCGACGACGCGCAGCCCGCCGGGGAGGCCGTGCAGGTTTCAGGCCTGTCCGGCACCACCGCTACACTGCACTCCGACAGGCTGCTCCGGCGCCTGCGGGAGGACGACCGGGTGTACTCGGCCTCCCCGCTGGACTTCGGACACGCGGACACCGTTGTCGCGGTGCTCGATGGGGACGCTGGAGGCAAGTCCTTCGAGGTACAGCTCTACAGGCGCCTTGCGGCCAACAACACCCACGCCTCCAGTGCCACCCTGTTCAACGCTTACGACCTGGAGCAGGGCCCCACGGCATCGCTGGCGGACTCCTTCGGCTCGTCCTACGATTTTTCTGGGCACAAACTGCTCATGAGGGCAAGGAAGGTGCTGGACCACTCGGCGGCCCAGGACGCTGTGCTGTACAGGAGCGCCCGGTGGGGCGCTTCCGGCGACAAGCTGACCGTGGGCTACGATTACCCATCCGCGCCCGACAGCCCGATCGCCCACACTATCGATGTCGGCGCCACCGTCGACGTCAGGATCAGGCCACGTTCCGGCCCGGCCGTTGCCACGTCCGTGGATGGGACCACCAAGTGGAACGTGACGATCACCCCCAACACTCCCGTGGCCGGCGTGAGCCAGGTGACCTACACCTGGTCGGGCGTCGGAACCGCCCCCGCGCTGGGCTCGCTTTCTGGCGGAGAGTACGTGAACATCGGCGCGTCCTCCGGCTTCGACTCCGCGAACACGGGCGTGTACAGGCTCAGCACCGAGGTGGGCTTCACCCCCACGGCCACGAGCTTCACCGTGGTAAGGCCGAACGGCGCGGCGGTGGCGGAAAGCGGCGTGTCCACCCTGGTGGCAGACTCTGTTTCCTTCTACGACAACGACCCCACCACCGCGGCCGAAGTCGTGGAGTACGTCCAGGGTGCGCTGGGCGACTACGTGGAGGCCGAGCTGGTCGACGACTCGGGGACCTCTGGCTCCGGCGTTATTAGCAGGAGCACCTACGAGGACAGCGACTTCGCGTTCGCGTCGGTCCAGCTTGTTGACGGAGTGAACTGGGTCCTTTCGAGTGGCCTGGGCGCCTCGCCGCAGTTCACCCTCAAGGAGCCCCTGGCCCTCCCCACGGACGTAGGCTATGACTTTCGCGACGGCGAGGAGTGCAGGATCGTCCCGTGTACCCCCGCCCAAGTGGCTAGGTTCATGAACGTACTGGCCGTGACGGGGCTCAGCACCCTGGCCGACGTGAGGCTCAGCGAGCGCTCGTCCGCGGTGGAGATCGCCACCAAGACCCCGGGCAGCGAGGGATCGGTGCAGGTGGTGGGCAGCGCCGGATCGTCGGCCGCCGCGGCGGTGTTTGGCTCGGCCTCGCGCGTCGACAACCAGCTCATGAAGCTGGCCATTCCCTCCGAGGCCGAGGTGGGGCTACATGGGGACCAGTGGGTCAGGGTCTACGCGACGGAGCGCCAGGCGAAGCCCACTGGCGTGTCGGCCGCCACCAGCGTCACGATCGACTCCGGCGTGCCGTCTGCCGGCAAGTCCACCGTATTCCTCACGGGCCGCGAGCTGTCCGACCGGTACTTCGGCAAGCCCAGGCACCACGTCCGCTCCCGTGGCAGGACCTTCCGCGTCGAGCGCCAGGGACGATTCGTTTGCTTTTCTTGGAACGGGTCGGGCTCTTCCCCGGCGCTGAGGAAGGCCTCCATTGCCCTGGACGACTCGGGCGGCGGAACCCTCAACGTGGGCCTGGTGGGAGGCACCGACGAGGCCGAGTACATACTGCTCACCGGCGACGCGAACTTCTCGGAGCTGTCCATCGGGGACCTGCTGACGGTGTCTGGCCTGAGCACTCCCGGCAACAACGGCACCTTCCTGGTCACGGGCGTGTCCTCCGATGGCCGCCGGGCCCGCGTGCTGAACCCGGACGCCGAGAGCCTGCACTCGTCGGGCTCATTCACCATCACGGACAACGCGGACGTCGCCGGCGACGACTTCACTGTGGACGGCACTACGCTGGAGGCCGGCGTGGACTTCCCCGTGGGCGCCACGGCGGACGACACGGCCGCCAACCTGGCCGCCGCCATCGGGGCCATCTCCGGGGTCTCGGCGTCGTCGTCAGGCCCCACGGCCACCGTGGTGGCCGACGTGCCCGAGGCCTCCATATCAATTTCCTACACCAACAACGTGGGCCTGGCCGGAGCCACGGTCAGCGGTGCCGCCCTGGTGGGCGAGTCCTTCTCCGCCGGGGACTTCTCGGCCTCCACGGAAGTGTCCGAGGGAGACCAGGTGGTGGTGGGGGCGCCCTTTGCGGTGTTGAACCGAGGAAAGTTCCGGGTGGTGCGCAGGTTCAACGATTCGTTTTACATCGAGAACGACTCCGCCGTCGAGGAAGAGGTGCTGCTGTCGGATTCGCTGCTTGCCCTGTCCTACAATGGCACCACACAGTTCAACGTGGACGCCTCCTCCAACTCGCTCCTGCTGTCCTGGAACGGCACCGGCACGGAACCCACCCTTGGACTCGCACGCCCCGGAGACGTGGTTAGGCTAGGCACGGACTTTGCCCTCGCCAACAGGGGCGACTTCATGGTCCTCCGTTCGTCGCCCAAGCTGCAAGAAGTTACGTTGGTCACGACACCGTCGGGGGCGCAGATCACTGGCGGCCAGAGGTTCCACCTGTCGGCGGCCAACGACTCCCCCCTGTACTACGTGTGGTACCGGGTGGACGGCGTCGGCGTGGACCCCGCGCCGGGCGGGCGCACGGGCGTGCAGGCCAATATCAACTCTTCCGATTCGGCCGCCGCCGTGGCGCTGGCCACCGCCGCTGCGCTCGACGCACTGGCGGACTTCGTGGCGGTTAGCAATGGCGCCGTGGTCACCGTGACCAATAGCGGCTACGGCCCCGCCACCGACGCCGCCAACGTGGACGTCGGTGGCACGTTCTCCGCGGTCGTCAAGGTGCAGGGCACCAGGACCTTCCTGGAGGCCGTGAACCCCGCGGCGGCCACGGAGGCAGGCGTGCTCGTCACGGACGTCCTCGAGGTGCACAGGCCGGCCCTGAACTTCTGGGAGTACGACGCCACCCTGCCGGGCGACTCGCTGGTCTTGTCGGGAACCGCCCTCCCGCAGGGCGCGGTGGGCTCCTGGTCTGTGGACGAGGTGCTGTCCCGTGACTCGGCCGTGGTCGTGGGCACGCCTGCCTCCGCGTTCCAGGTCTCGCTGGCTGGCCAGGAGTCCTCCCTTGTGGTCCAGGAGGAAGAGGCGTACTCGGGGTACAAGCGAACCCTGCTCGTCACCACGGAGCCAGGCGTTCCGTCGCTGTCCTGCATGGTCATGGACACCAATGCGCAGTACGACAAGGCTAACGAGTCGGCCGGTGCCTCCGTGGAGGCGGTCTCCAAGCTTGGCTTCCCCGAGGGCGTCAACCTGGGGCTGGACAGTTACAGGCACCACACCGGCCTGCTGGCCGAGGTGAACCGCATCATCTACGGGGACCCAAGGGACAGCACGACCTACTCGGGCATCGCCGCTGCCGGCGCGGAGATCTTCTCGCGGGGCCCTCTGCTCCGCAGGGTGCAGCTTGGCATCAGTGTCAGGCTGAAGACGGGCGTGCCGTTTGCCCAGGTGGTCGAGCAGATCAAGAACAGTGTGGGTGCACTCATTAACGGGAACCCCATCGGCCAGGCCATCGCCATCAGCCAGATCGTGTCCGCCGTGAACGCCATTCCCGGAGTAAGGGCCGTGGCCATCACCAGCCCGCAGTACGATTCCCAGAACGACGTGATCCGGGTGCAGCCCTCCGAGAAGGCCCGGGTGATCGACCCGTCGGTCGACATCTCCGTCACGAGGGTGGACTAGGCCATGGCGGTTACGGACGCCGAGCAGGAGTACAGGCGCCTTCGTTCGTATCTGAACCCGTACTTCAGGGGCCGAGGCCACGAGGACGTGCTTCGCGTGCTCGCCGCGTCCAGCAGCTCGTACCTGGTAAACAACGTCTCTGCCATTTCCGACCAGCTGTACATGGCCTCGGCCTCGGGACGCTACCTGGACGAGCGCGCGGCCGACAGCGGGCTGATCCGCCCTCCGGCAGTGGGCCTATCCGATGAGACCTTCCGGGAGATCGGCATCGAGGTGGTCAACAGAAAGCAGGTGCGCGACCTGGTGCACAACCTTCTGGACAAGATCTTCGGACCGGAGTACGTGAGGGCCACTTCGGCCTCCGGGGCACTGGAGCCTTACCAGCTCCAGGACGGAGACACGCTGCTGTTGCAGTTCGACGACGGGGACGTTGCGGAGGTCCGGTTCTCCACGTCTCAGTTCCAGAGCATCGCCGCGGCCAAAGCCCAGGAGGTGGCCGACGCAATCACTCGGGGGCTGCGGGCCCTCGGACGCACGGGCAGCGCGTTCGCCAGGGACGACGGCCTGGGCCCCAGGGTCGTGCTCATGAGCGACACGCTGGGTCCCTCCTCGACCGTGACGGTCCGCGGCGGCAGCGCCCAGAACCGCCTTGTGTTCCCATCGCCACGCCCTGCAGGCGGGGCCGCCAGCACCCAGTGGACTGTAACCCTGGTCTCCGGTGGTGCTGCCCGCTTCACCTGGACGGGCGGTGCCTCGCCCTCCCTGGGGCGCGTACGGCGCGGCGATTACGTCAACATCTACGGCCCTGCCTTCTCGTCGGGCAACAGGGGGACCTTCGAGGTCACGTCGGCCGAGGGCGGTACCTCGGGCAGCGCCTACTTCGAGGTGTCCAACCCCATAGCCGCCGCGCAAGTCGTGGTCCAGGGGACCACGGATGCCCTGCTGTTTTACAGGCCCACGCGCAGCACCCTGTGGGGCAGGCGCTCGTACGCGGCGGCCTTCCAGGCCGAGGCGCGCCTGCTCGAGGTGTTCGTGCCGGCAACGACGCGGGTCGTCCGCAGGTCCCGCATAGGGGCCGCGCACCTGCACGGCGAGCTGGGCAGGGAGGTGACCACGGTCACGGTCGAGGGCGCCAACGAGATCGCCGACGTGACGTGCCCCCCGAAGGCGTCCATAGCCGACGGCGCCCACTTCCTGTACGACACACCGGACGAGCAGTACTACTTCTACTTCGACACGACAGGCGGGGACCTGGTGGACCCGGCACCGCCCGGCAGGACCCCGGTGAGGGTGGACGTGTCCGGCGCCACCACGGCGGCCCAGGTAGCCGAGGCGCTGTCGTCGGCCGCGCGCGGGCTGGCCGACGTGTCCTCGGCCCCCCCTGGATCGGCGGTGGCCAGGCTGGTGTGCTTGGACGTGGGAACCGCCCCCGACGCCGCCAACGTGGACGTCGTAGGGCTGTCAGTGTCGGTGGTCCAGCAGGGCCAGGACCACGTGGAGTCCGTGTCGCTGGTGGACGACCTGTACGCCGACCTGGGCGCGCCGGACCAGCCGGGGCCGTACGTCTACGACCAATCACAGCCGTTCGTGTTGTCCAGCGTGGGCACGGTGCTGTCCGCCGACCTGGACTCGGCCTCGGGGCGGGTCGCCTCGGTGGCCAACGCCTCGGGGTTCCCAGATGCGATGGGGCACCTGGTCCTGGGGTACGGCACCAAAAGGCAGGAGGGGCCCGTGCCCTACCTGTCCAGGCCTGGCTCCTCGGCCCTGATCTTGAGCCCCGCGTACACGCTGAGGAACAGGCACCCGGCTGGAACCGACGTCGCCCTGGTAGCCTCGAGGGCCCCGGTGTCGATCGACAAGGCGGGTAGGGACTATCCCCTCTACGTGACCGACGTGGTGAGCGGGCGCGCGTACGCCGAGGATCTGATCAACGAGGTGGCTGCCACGGGCATCCGCGTGCTGGTGACCGTGCTGTATCCCAGTGACGAGGGGCTGGGCAAGTGGGGCACGGAGCATAGCGACGTGGAAAGGGTATTCGGGGAGTAGCGCATGGCCAAGAGTGTAGTCCTTTCCGGGGCCAACATCGTCCTGTACGTTAACAACAAGAAGTATAATGAGGTACGCTCGGTCAACCTGGTCGTGGACTACGGCGAGCAGGAGATCTACGGCATAGACGCAGACTACCCCCAGGAGATCGCCCCCGGCCGAGTCACGGTGCGTGGGCAGGTGCAGGGCGTGCGGGTCAAGTTCTCCGGTGGCCTGCAGGCGTTCTCGCTCAGGCCCCTGTTCCAGGACAGGTACGCCGGCAACTACGTGAGCATCCGCATACAGGACCGGGACACCGAGGAGGACATCGTGTACGTGCCCAACGCCAAGGTCTCAAGGGAGACCCACGTCGCCGCGGCAAAGGGAGTGTACTCGCTCAGCTTCGACTTCGCCGGGCAGATCCCCTACTTCGCCCTCGATCGGGCCTAGGTGTCTCGGGCAGATCTCCACCCTCGAGCACGGCGAAGGCCACCTCGGAAGCGTGCTCCCTGGCCGCGTCGTCGCCTTCGGTATTGCCCAGCGACCGCAGGGTCTCGCCCAGGGCCCTCATCGCCTCGTCCTGGGTCATCCTGCCGGTGGCCCACTCCTTACATACCAAGCACATGCGCGCCCTCCCCCGCCATCATCCGGGCCACGTCCGCTGCCACGCAGACCTCGTCGAGCACTTCCCTGCGCAGTCCCTTGGGGCCCAGCGCCTCGGCCCAGATCCTGACCACCATCCACCCCGCCGCCTCCAAGGCCCTGGTTTGGCTCCTGTCCCGGGCCTGGTTCCGGGCCGCCTTGGCCCGCCAGTCCACCCGGTGGTGCGGTCTCTGCCTGCGGGCGGCGTACTCCGGGTCGTGCCATTGCCTGCCGTCGGCGAACAGAGCCAGCCTGGCCCCTGGCAGGGCGACATCGGCCTCGACGTGGCTGTTCCGGCATCCGTCGGGGACGCCGGGCAACCGGACGCGGTAGCTGGGCACCGCGCCGGCCCGCTCCAGGGCCCCGGCCAGCAGCCTTTCCGGCTTGGTCCCCCTACTGGGGGCTATCTGCGCCATCGTTAGGCCGTTCGGCAGGACCACCATCGTCGCCCTCCACTCCTTCGTGGAATTTTTGCATTTTCGTACGGTTGCCACAACCAGAGTCGCATGCCCGCCAGTAGAACGTCCCGTTCCTGCGGGTTATGATCGTCATCCTGAGCCGGCCCTGGTCGCATTGGCGGCATGCCCACCGCCTGGCGGCCTTGTCCTCGGCCTCCGCCGCGGCCCTGGTGGCTTCCCTTTCCTCCTTGTACTGGAGCTTTACCAGGTGCCTAAGTTCCCTGGCCCTTTCGGCATCCAGGTTGGCCCTCTCCAGCATGTTGCGAAGCCTAGCCACCTGCCTTTTCAGCATGGCGTTTTCCCGGTGCAGGCGCTGCTCCCGGCTGTGCTCCTTGTCGGTCCTCTTGGCTTTGCCCAGGTGGCCTCCGGGATGCTCCACCCTATAAGGTTATCTAGGGGACGCCATATTCACAGCCGCCGAATCTTTGGTGGGGAGGCCCCTACCTAAATGAGCGTGAGACGACAGAACAACCTGGTCTCCCAGCAACGCCTCGATGTACCCCAGCTCCGGGCCATCGAGTCCTCCGTTGCGTCCGACTTCGACGAGCTGCTGCGAGGGCTGGCCATAGGGGATGCCGGAGGCTTTGTCCTCAAGGGCCTCGAGATCTCCATGGCCGGGGCCGTGGGGGGCGCCGCCAGCGGCCTGAGCCTGCTTGTGGCCGATTCCTGCGTGTGGCACGGATCATCGTCCGAGGCCGGCACCTTCTTCGTGATTCCCCAGGGCACCCCCGCTGAGGTGCTGAGCGCGGCGACCAACCCCAGGGTGCAGGGCGCCTTCGTCTCGTCGGCCATCAACTACGTGGGCCTGGAGTACGTGCGCGAGGCCGACGATGCCACGGCCGGCCAGGTCTACATCTGGGACCCCACCACCAAGGACGAGACCACCAAGACCCTGCCCCTGGCCAGGACCTTGGACTACCGCGTGGTGGTGACAACCAGCGTCTGGGCGGACAACGTGCTGCCCATTGCCACCGTGACCACGGACGCGTCCAACAACGTCCAGTCCGTTGAGGACCGCAGGCCCATGCTGTTCCGCCTCGGCACGGCAGGCCGCAGCACCCCGGACCCGTTCCACAAGTACCCCTGGACGGCCCACTCAGAGGGCCGTGCCGAGAACCCGCCCTCCTCCAGCAGCAGTGTGAGCCCCTTCCGTGGGGGCGACAAGATGCTCGCCACGCTGAAGGACATGTTCGATGCCTTCGCGACGGAGTTCCTCGAGATCAAGGGCACCCCCTACTGGTACTCGCCCGGCGGGGGCGGCAGCCTGGCGGGCCTGCGCTGGGACCTGGGCCTCACCGTGTTCACGGGCCAGGGCGTCATCAGCCACCACGCGGTCACGGCCGGACGCATGAACTGGAGCCAGGACGTCGTGGCGCGGGTCGTCGGCTCGAGCCTGGCCTACAAGATCCTGGCCAACGCCGCCACCACCCACGTCGTGCTCTCGGACGACCAGGTCGCCTACCTGTCGCTGGTGCGGGGCGTAGACGTGGTGCCCAACCTGGTCTTCACCAACGGCAGCGCTGTTGTGTCGTCCGTGGGCTCCGTCTCCTGGACGTCCGGCCTCCAGGCCGACGACTACGTCAAGCTGGGCAGCGCCGACGACAGCGGCTACTACCGCATCCTGTCCGTGGACTCGCTGAGCCAGGTGACCCTGGCGACCACCTATGCGGGCGCCTCCACCGGCGCCCCGGGCGCCAAGGCAAAGTACGCCTGGGGCGTGTACCAGACTTCCGCGGCTCCCTCCACGGACCGCCACGTCCGCATCGCGGCCAGGGGCTCCGTGCCCTTCGACCCCGACACCTTATGGCTGTTCTTGAGGTCCGACAACGGCGGCGCCACGCCCAGGGTGTACGCCAACATCACCGGCACGGAGATCCAGCAGGGCGACGACGTCGAGGTGGGCGATGGGTTCAGCACCGACATCCTGACCTACATCGGCTCTTCCGGGGAGTCCGACAACGCCCCCGCCTACTCCACCAAGCTAGGCGCACTCGTGGCGGAGGTCACCCAGGTCACCCTGCCCGCGGCGGCGTCCATCACCAGCGGCCAGAGCTTCTACCTGAGCGCCGCCGACGACAGGGCGCTCCACTACGTGTGGTTCAACAAGGACGGCGCCGGCATTGGCCCGGTGCATCCTGGCCGGCGCCCGATCGAGGTCGGCATCTCCACGGGCGACACCGCTAACCAGGTGGCGGCCGCCGTACAGACGGCCATTGACGCCGAGGCCGACTTCTCGGCCACCGTGCTGGCGAACGTGGTCACCGTGACCAACGCCGCCGCCGGCCCTGCCACCGACGCCGCCAACGTGGACGTCGGCGGCGCGTTCTCCGTGTCCACCACCGTGCAAGGCACGGGCCAGCCCAACAACTACGTGGCCGACGCGGAGAACCTGACCCTGGCGGCCAAGCGCCTGGACGAGGCCGTGGGCGACGAGTCGGATGCGCGCCAGGCACTGGCTGCCGCCTCCAGGCAAGACCGCGTGGCCAAGTTGATTGGTGGCGGTACCTGGGAATGGGACCTGGGCGCTGAGGAGCTGAACTGGAGCGCGGACGCATACCTGCAAATTCCCGGACTGGACGACGAGGCCAACACCATACCCGTGTCGGAAAGCCCCGTGGAAATCGGCGCCAACGAGGTCGCCTACGTCGAGGTGAATCGCTACGGCGGTCACGAAGGCGAGCTGCAGGTGCAGGTTTCGCCCGTTTCGTCCTTCGTCCCATCGGACCATAAGTTCGTCATCGCACGCCGAGACGGGAACGACATCCTCGTGGGCACCTCATCGTTCCGCTTAGTGGACGGCGAAAGCACCCTCCTGGATGCATCGGTCTCAGACCAGCTGCTGTCCTTCGTGGGGGCATCTGACCGCGCCGATGCCGCCCCGGCGTACGCCGTCGCCGTGCCGCATACGCTGCGCTACATCGCCGAGGGCACCGACCTGGAGGAGGGCGTCGCCAGGCTGGACGACCAGCTGGACAAGCTGTTCGGGCAGCTCAGGCTGCGCCGCACCTCCGACGGGGCAAGCAAGCGGATCGTGATCACTCCTGCCGAGGTGGCCCTGTTAGACGGCACGACCCTGGGCCAGGAAATCGACGACCAGTACCTCAAGTGCGATGGCTTCCAGATCGACCTCGAGACGGGCAACTACTACGCCTACGGCGACGGCTCCCTGGCCGGCAGCGGAGCGCTCATCGGCAGCCTGTTCGCGCCGGCCTCCTTCACATCGCCCGCACTGTACCGCTGGTACTCCATCTGCCTGACCGCGTCCACGGCCAACCCCGACGGCTCGGTGAGCGTCGTGCCGGTGATCGAGGCCGGCACCGACGGGGCCAGCGCGGCCGCAGCCACCAAGCCGCAGTTCTCGGACAAGAAGCTGGGGCTGGTGCTGGTCGAGGCGCCCGGTACCGGGTCCACCATCAACGTGATTCCCCAGTCAAGCGTGATCCAGCTGGGCACCGGCAGCGGAGGGGGCGGTGGACGGTACAAACAGGCCACCATCGCCGACAACCAGTCGTCACCCGCGAACGTCACGGGCTTCCTGGTGGACAGCGACCGCAGCAAGGCCTTCTCCGCAGAGTACTCCATTCGCCGCCGGCACCTCAGCGGCGGCACCGAGGACACGGCCTTCTACACGAACCTGGGGACGGGGTTTGGCTCCACGGTGCTTGCCGTAGTCTTGCAGTCCGACGGCAAGATCGTCGTCGGCGGTAGCTTCACCTCGCTCAACGGCAACACCCGCAACCGCCTCGTCCGGCTCAACAGCGACGGCACCGAGGACACGGCCTTCTACACGAACCTGGGGACGGGGTTCTCGGGAGGCGGCGGTGTCGTGGATCACGCCATCGTACAGTCCGACGGCAAGGCCCTGGTTGGCGGCGACTACACCTCGCTCAACGGCAACACCCGCAACCGCCTGGTGCGGCTGGAGGAGAACACCGACTTGGCAGTACAGGGAACGGTACGCGGGCTGTACCGGCGGGACTTCCTGCGCTGGGACCTGGGCGGCGAGGTCTCGTTCGGGGACGACGCCGGCGTGGAGTTGAGCATGACCTCCGCGGGGCAGCTCCAGTACACCTCCACGGACCTGGTGGGCACCCTGGTCGAGAGCTACATTCGGCTCCTAATCAATAGGCTGTAGGGAAGAGGGCTAAATGGCTAACAGGTCAACCAAGATCGACAGGTCCCTGGCGTGGAGGCCCCTCTCCTCCCCGCCGGAGAGCCCCGAGCTGTACGAGGTGTACCTCGACGCAACAGAGGGGCTCCTGCAGTGGAACGGCTCCGCCTGGGTGCCATTCGCGTCCGCGCCCTCGACGGCAGGGATCAACTTCCTCGCCGCCGAGGATCGTGACGGGGAATCCCCCAACACCAACTGGTACCGCTACAACGACACCCAGACGGTCACCATCACGAACGCGTCCCCCGGCGTCTTCACCGTTGCGTCCACGACCGGCTACTACAATGGGATGCCGATCACCTTCAGCACGACGGGCGCACTGCCCACCGGGCTGACCGCGCTCACGACGTACTATGTCACGAACCTGGGCGTGGACGGGGCGGGCAAGTACCGGGTCTCGGCCACCCTGGGCGGGGCTGACGTCAACACGTCTTCTGCGGGCTCGGGCACCCACACGGCGCGCCCGCTGGTGCCCACGACCGCCGTGGGCGCCTCGTCGAGCCTGAACTTCGCCATCACTTCCACCGCGGGCGAGGTCATCCGCGGCGACGGCTCCTACAAGGGAGCCAAGGATGCCGCCGTCCGCGCCGGGGAAGGTTTCGCGGTCCCGTTCACGGTGGACGACGGCTACGCGGACTACCCGCGCAGCCAGGTGGTCAAGCTCGCGTACCGAGTTACAGCTGACTTCGACTACGGGTCCGGAACGACGGTAGATCCCTCCGACATCACTGCGTGGGTGTTGGATCTTACCACGTCGAGACTCATCCCGATCACCCCATTCACCCTTGACGGCAGCGGGCAGTTCGTGGCGGAGTTCCAGCCCGACAAAGGTTCTTCTGACTTCATCTTGGCTTTGCACGTGTCCTCAGTCAACGCGTTGGCGTGGGACTTCATCTGGGACGACAATTCAATCGGGCCCGCCGACGTGGTCCCGCAGGCGACCGTGACCAAGCCGAAAGCATACACGCCAACCTTTACCGGATTTGGAACTGTGGCCTCCGTAAACTTTCATTGGCATCAGGTTGGAAGTGTTATCCAAATCAACGGTCGATTCACCACCGGGACCGTGACTGCTACAGAGGCGCGAATTTCGCTCCCAAACGGATTAACGGTGGATGCGGATATTTTCTCTGCCGATAGACAGGTTGGCGCATGGGGCAGAGATGCCGTTGCTAACACCGAAAGGCTCTGTATTGCAAACGGTGGACAGACGTATTTCAAATTCACTACCGCAAGCAATGGACTAACTGCGCTCAATGGGAGTTCTATTGCTGGCAGTTCAGAACTCATCACTGTCCAGGTTGAAATGCCAATCACAGGCTGGGACTCAGGTGCTCTAGTCGCAGTACAGGACGCTCACCGCAGCGTACATCTAGAAAGTATCGGGCACTCCCCGTCTGGCACTATCTCCACGACATTCGCTGGTTCTGGTTCAATCACCTTCGGATTCCCGTCATCCTACAGGGATAATTCGGGCTCCTTCAATGGGACAACCTTTACTGTTCCGACGCACGGTGACTATCTCATCCAGTGTCAGGTTAGACAGACCGGGACAGAGGCGGTCAATGACCTCTTGCAGCTCTTTGTAGCTGTCAACGGAGTCGAGCGGCTGTCCGGCTTTAGGCGGCTAGAGGCGACTGTACTGAGTGCAAACGAATGCCAGGTGCATGGCGTACTGACACTCAACTCCGGGGATCTGGTTACATTCAGGTTTGCATCGACTACATCTGCTGTGGCTTTTTCTGGAGGCGCGACCTCAGACTATCTTACGATAACAAGGATCGGCGCTGCTGCGGCTGTGCTCGCTTCGGAGAAAGTCAGAGCCCGCTACACGTCCACCTCTGGCCAGAGCATCCCGAATTCGACGGTCACCGTCATAAACTTCGACACCAAGGAATATGACTCGCATAACAAGGTGGCGACCGGAGCTGCGTGGAAATTCACCGCAGACGTTGCGGGGGTGTACTCCGTAAAGGC
>JADZFF010000065.1 GCA_020850015.1 Bdellovibrionales bacterium
CGCCAACGTGCCGGGTCCGAACCCCTATCCGGGCCCGAACTACGGCGCGAGCTACAATCCCCATCCCCACGGGCACGGCGGCGGCGGCCATCACGGCGGCAACGGTCACCACAACCCGCATCATCCAAATCATCATTGATATCAAAGGTCCAAGTTGGCTTGAAACAGGGGTGGGGGTGCGATCCGCATCTCCACCCTTTGTCATTAATTAATTGATCCAGCGCGAGTTTGCGGTTTGGGCTAAGTGGTGGACGCGATAGGCTACGCCCCTCCCTGGACGGCCGTCCCGGGCAATGGGTTTGGATCAGACTCCGAAAGGACCATCAGAATGACCTCGACTACGACGACCCAGGGCGCTCCAGTACAGGTTGAGAAGCGCCGCCTTCATTATCCCAACATCTTCTGGATCGCCTTCGCGCACCTCATGGTGATCGTGGCCATCCCCTTTTTCACCTGGGACGCGTTCGCCTGGTCGCTGATCCTGCTCTTCGGGCTCGCGCCGCTCGGGATCAACCTTGGCTATCACCGGATGGTTACGCATGGCGGGCTCAAGATGCCGAAATGGGCCGAGGCCTTCTTCCTCACGTTGGGCGCGGCCATCGGCGGCGGCCCGCCCCTCCACTGGGTGGCAGAGCATCGCCTGCATCACCGCTTCTCCGATACGCCCAAGGATCCGCATGACGCCACGAAGGGCTTCTGGTTCGCTCACATCACGCACCTGTTCTGGCACAAGGAGTTCGAGGACGTGGAAGAGCAGTGGATGGCCTACATTCCCGACCTCGCGAAGAATCGCTACTATTACTGGCTGAACAAGAACTGGATTCTGCTGCCCGTGGCCTCGCTCGGCCTGTTCTACCTCTGGGGCGGCTGGACCTACGTGCTCTGGCTGGGCTTCGTGCGCGTGACTCTCATGTTGCACATCACTTGGTTCGTGAACTCAGCCACGCACATGTGGGGCTACCGGAACTACGATACCCCCGACAAAACCACCAACACCTGGTGGGTGGCGTTGCTCGCGGCGGGAGAGGGATGGCACAACAACCACCACGCCCAGCAGGTGAGCGCTAGGCACGGACACAAGTGGTGGGAGTTCGATCTCACCTACCTGTGGGTGCGCTTCTTCGAGCTCATCGGCCTGGCCAAGGACGTGAAGCGCCCGCAGCTCTCGCTGATGCGCGCCCGCACGGTTTCGGAGTCTAGCGCTTCGCCGGCGTCTTGATCCCGCCGAGCGCGGCCGCGAACGGATTGTTGAACGGTTGCTGAGGTTTCTTGGGCGCGGCCTTTGGCTGCGGCCCGGGATCCCTCGCCCCGTCGCGCCCCCCGCGGGGCGCGTTCCTGGCGTTGAACTTCTGCTCCCGTGGAGCGCGCGGCGCGCGCTCCACGCGGCGGGGCCGGGAGCCGGATTCCTGCTCGGTGTCGCGCGAGCGGCGGTGCGCTTCGGATTTCGCTCCGCCCGAAACCTTCATCGTGAGCGCGATCTGCTTTTTCTCGAGGCTGACCTCAAGTACGGTCACTTGCACGCGGTCGCCCGGCGAAACGACTTCCCTGGGGTCCTTCACGAAGCGGTTGGCGAGCTGGGAGATGTGCACGAGCCCGTCCTGATGGACGCCGATGTCCACGAAGGCCCCGAAATTCGTGACGTTGGTCACGATGCCGGGGCAGACCATCGCCGGCTTCAGGTCCTTGAGCTCGTGGATGTCGTCGCGGAAGTGGAAGGGCACGAAAGCCTCGCGAGGATCGCGTCCAGGCTTCTCGAGCTCGGCGACGATGTCGTCGAAGGTGAAGGCGCCCAACTGCTCCTTCAAGGCGGCCCCGGCCTTCTTCAGGAGGCTCACTCCCTGGCCGATGAGGTCGCGTACGTCCCGGTCCATCCCCTTGGCCGCCGATTCGAGCGCGCCGTAGCGTTCCGGGTGCACGCCCGTGTTGTCCAGCGGGTGCCCGGAGTCGGGAATCCTGAGAAAGCCCGCGGCCTGCTCGTAGATCTTGTCCGAGAAGCGGGACACCTCAAGCAACTGGGTCCGCGACTTGAATAGGCCCTTCTGAGAGCGGTGTTCCACAAGTGCCTTGGCCAATGCGGGGCCGATGCCCGATACCCGCGCCAGGAGGTGCGAGGAGGCGGTATTGAGGTTCACGCCCACGCTGTTCACGCAGGAATCCACTACGGCGTCCAGGTTCCGCTTCAAGGCGGGCTGAGAAACGTCGTGCTGGTACTGGCCGACGCCGATGCTCTTCGGGTCGATCTTCACGAGCTCCGCGAGCGGGTCCTGCAGGCGGCGGGCGATCGAGATCGCTCCACGCACGGTGACGTCCAGGTCGGGGAACTCCTCGCGCGCCACGTCCGAGGCGGAGTACACGCTGGCCCCGGCCTCGTTCACCATCACGACCGGCACCTCGGCCCCGCACTCCTTCAGGAGCGCCCGGAGGAATCCCTCGGTCTCGCGTCCCGCTGTGCCGTTGCCCACGGCGATGGCGCGGATGTTCGCGCCCTTGAGCACTTCCGGGACGAGGGTCTTGGCCTGTTGTTTCCCGGTTTCCGACTGGAGCTGGAGCACGAAGTTCCCCAGCATCTTGCCTGAATCGTCCACGACGGCGCACTTGCAGCCCGTGCGCACCCCGGGGTCCACCCCGAGCACCGGCTTGGGGCCGAAGGGGGCGGCGAGCAGGAGCTTGCGCACGTTCTCTCCGAAAACCTTGATCGCCACCTCCTCCGCCACCTCGCGAAGCGCCGCGTGAACCTCGTTCTCGATGGCCGGGGCCACGTGAGCGCGAAGCGCCAGGCGCGCGGCTTTCCTGAGCGTTTCGGCTCCGGGGGAGTCGGGCACGGAGAGGGCCGCGCCTTCGAAGCGCGCGAGCAGCCGGTCGTCGAAGCCCGCGTCCGCCGCCGGGCCGCCCACGGCGAGCTTCAGCTCGCCTTCCATCCAGCCCCTGCGCATGGCCAGGTAGCGGTGGGAGGACTCGGGTTTCTTCAGGGAGCCCACCGGCTCTTCGTGCTTGAAGTAGAGCTCGAACTTGCTCGGGGTCTTCGCCTTGTCGCCCTTCTCGGTGCGGAGCACGCCCTTCTGGAAGACCTCGCCGCGGACGAAAGCGCGCAGCTCCGCGTCCTCGCTCAGCCGCTCTACCAGGATGTCCTGGGCGCCTGCCACGGCCTCCTCGCCGTTCGTGATGCCAGCAGCCTCGTTGCGGTAGGTGAGCGACCACAGCTCGAGCGTCTGCCCCGGCTGGGGGGTTTCCGTGCCGTGTCCACAGGCCCAGATCCAGTCGGCCAGAGGTTCCAGGCCGGCTTCCCGGGCCTTCTGGGCCTTTGTTTTCCGTTTGATCTTGTAGGGGAGGTAGAGGTCCTCGAGCCGGGTCAGGTCGTAGCAGCCGGCGAGCTCGGCCTTCAGCTCCGGCGTGAGTTTCTGCTGCTTCTCGATCTCGCCGAGGATGAATTCCTTGCGTTCCGCGATCCGATCCCAAGCTCCTTTCCCCTCGATCACGTCGCGGATGCTCACCTCGTCGAGGTTTCCTGTGCGCTCTTTCCGGTACCGCGCGATGAATGGCACGGTGGCGCCTTCGGCGGCGAGTTGGAGCACCGCCATCGCGGACGCGGCGGGGATCGACGGGTGACGTTCCTTGAGCCAGGACTGGAATTCCATGTGGCGACCAGTTTGCCGTTGCCCGCGCCGCAAGTCCACGGGGCTTGCCTGAGACGCGGCGCGTCTTGCGAGCCAGGTGCGGGGGAATCCCGCGTTTTGCCCTGGGGCGCCGGCGGCGTCCTGTGGTAGCCCTGTGAGCACCTTCAACACATGTCCACTCGCGTCCTGATCTTCCGTATTGGCCAGTGCTGGGCTTCCCAGACGGAACCCGAGCTCGGTCTCGGCTTCATCGTCGAGATTTCCCAGCTCAGCATCACCGTCACCTTTCCCGAAACCACGGAACGGCGGATGTACGGAGTCCGTTCGGCTCCGCTGCGCCGCGTACGTTATGATGCCGGCGAGCAGATCCGCGTGAAGGGCGGAAAGGCCTTTGAGGTGGCCGAGGTCATCGAACAGGACGGCCTGCTCATTTACCGCGGCGAGGGGCATGAGAGCCTGGAGTCGGAGCTCGAGGGCGGCGGGCGCTCCCAGACGCAGCCGCAGGAGCGGATTTTCTCGGGCCGCGTGGATGATCTGCGGAAATACCGGTTGAGGCTGGACACCCTGAGATTCCGCGCAAGAACCTTGAATTCGCCCTCGCGGGGCCTGGTGGGGCCGCGCGTGACGCTTCTCCCCCACCAATTGTACGTGGCGTCCCAGGTGGTGGGGCACCCGGTGCCCCGAGCCCTGCTGGCCGACGAGGTGGGATTGGGCAAGACGATCGAGGCGGGGCTCACCCTTCACCGTCTGCTCGTAACCGAGCGGGCCCGCAAGGTGCTCATTGTGGTTCCTTCGGCGCTGTCGAATCAGTGGTTCGTGGAGCTTTTCCGGAGATTCAATCTCCTGTTCACCGTCGTGAACGCGGTGGACACGGCCGGCGCCGAGGAGGACCTTCGTGAGCGCGCGCTGTGCCTGATCAGCATGGAGGCCCTGAAGGGCTCGGAGCGCCTGCGGGCCGTGGCCCTGGAACTGAGCTGGGATCTCATGATCGTCGACGAGGCCCACCGCATTCAGTGGTTTTCAGCCGACCCCGAGGACGTCGATTCCGTCGGCCTCTCGGAGATGGATGCGGCGGCAAGCATCGAGGAGAACGAGGAGTACGGGTTCTATCTCGAGATGGCGCGAAAGGTGGAGGGCGTGCTCCTCCTCACGGCGACTCCCGAGCAGCTCGGGCATGAGGGGCACTTCGCCCGGCTGCATCTCCTGGATCCCGACCGCTATCCCTCGCTCTCGGCCTTCCACGAGGAGCAGGAAAGCTACTCCAAACTGATGAAGGCGCTGAACGCGCTTCCCGAGGGCGACCGCCTGAGCGCCGCGAAGGTGAATCCGCTCCTGAAGAAGTTCCCGGTGCCCGGGCTCGAGTCCGCGGCGGAACGGGACGACGGCAAGTTCTCCGCGCGCGAGATCGTGCGCGCCCTCGTGGACCGCTACGGAACGGGCCGCTCTTTCTTCCGGAATACGCGATCCCGCGTGGCCCAGGGATCCGTGACTTTCCCCAAGCGGCACGTGCATCCTCACGCGCTCGATCCGTCGAAAAAGGGCGGGAACGCCAAGATGGAGTGGCTGGCGGAGTTCCTCCGGGAGAACCCCTCGGAAAAGGTGCTGCTCATCACGCATGCCGATGCCCGGGTCACCGAGATCGAGACCGAGCTGAAACGCCTCGTGAACGTGAAGACCGCCTCATTCCACGCGCAGCAGCCGATCCTCGTGCGAGACCGCCAGGCGGCCTACTTCGCCGAACCCGAGGGCGCCAGGATCCTGATCTGCTCGGAGATGGGCTCCGAGGGGCGCAACTTCCAGTTTGCCGCGCATCTCGTGCTCTTCGACCTCCCCATGGAACCCGACGTGCTTGAGCAGCGCATCGGGCGCCTGGACCGCATCGGGCAGAGGCGAGACATCCACATTCACGTGCCCTTCGAGAAAGGCTCCACCCTGGAACGGCTCTTCCGCTGGTACCACGAGGAAGGCCTCGACGCCCTGAGGGCGCCGGCCCCGGGGGCAGCGCAGCTCGCCGACCGCATCCACCTGGAGTGGAGCGAGGTGCTGTTGTCGGGAACAGCCGCGGCCTTTGAGAAATTCCTGAAGCGCGGCCGCAAGGAGATCGCTGAGATCCAAGCGCAGCTCGAGGCGGGCCGGGATTCGCTGGTGGAGCTTCAGTCCTTCGATCCCGACGTGGGCGCGGAGATCGTGAAGCGGGTGAAGGACTTCGAGGACCCCGAGGAGCTCCGCGAGTACATGGAGCAGGTGTTCGATCTGCTGGGCGTGACGGAGGAGGAGCTGGACGACGACAGCTCCTTCGTTCAGCCGGGCGATCTCATGTACATCCCCCACTTCCCGGGCCTGCCCGACGACGGTCTCAGGCTCACCTATTCGCGCGACAAGGCGCTGGCACGCGAGGAGCTCACGCTCCTGACCTGGGATCACCCCATGGTGTCGGAGACCTTGGGGATGCTGCTTTCAGGCGAATTCGGGAATGCCTGCGTCGCCACCTGGCGCACGCCTCCGGCGAAGGACACGCTTCTGCTCGAGCTCTGCTTCGTGCTTGAGCCCTTGGCCATCCGCGGCGCCTCCGTGGAGCGCTGGCTGCCGCCGACATTGATCCGCATCGTAGCCGGGCCGCAGGGCGAGGATCTCAGCTCCCAGTGGGACCGGCGCAAGCTGGAGCCGCTGCTCAAGACCGCCGATGCCCAGCGCATGGCCATGCTCAAGCGCCTGCCGAAGGGCGTGATCGCGGGCCTCATCCAGAAGGCCGAAGGACGCGCGCGCGCGCAGGGCGCCAAGATCCGTGACGCCGCGTGGGAGGAGTCGAAGTCTTTCTTCGCGGAGGAGCGCAATCGGCTCGTCCAGCTCAAGACCCGAATGGGCGAGAAACGCGCCACGCTCGCGCGCGAGAAGCGCGCGTTGGACGACTGGGAAGCCAAGGTGAAGGACGGCGTGGAACGCGCCTCGGTGCGGCTCGATGCCGTGCGGCTGATTTTCTGACCGGCGGGGCGGCTCTCAGCGCCCCACCAGTACCAGCCGTTCGATCCAGCCGCGCAGGTCGTTGTGCTGGAACCTGGCGGCATCGGCGATGGGGCGCAGCCGGTCCCGGCCCGAGGAGTCTACGCCCGCCACCCAGATCCAGCGCGAGTTCTCGATCGAGGCGGCGTGATCCTTCCACATCGAGCCTTTTCCGCGTCCGTGATCCGTGGAGATCAGGATCACCGAATCCCTGCCGTAGTCGCCCATCTGAGAAAGCTGTGCCCGGAGTTCGCCGAGCCAGGTGTCCGCTCGCCGCAGCGACTGGAGGTACTCCGTGTATTCGCCGCGATGCGCGCGCTCGTCGGGGTCATTGAGCGAGATGTAGAGGAAACGCGGCCGATGCGCTCGGAGATAGCGCATGGCGTGGGCCCAGGTGTAGCGGTCGTAACGGGCGTCCCACCACGGGGGCTTCTCGGCGGCCTGAGCCCGGTTGATGGCCTGCAACTCGGCGTCGCTTTCGCCTGAGACCGGGTCCACGAGGGGCTCGATCCCGGAGTTGGTGAACACAGTACCTTCGCGGCTTTCGGCGGCGAGCGAGATCTTCTTCCAGGAGGCGAGCACGGCGACCTGAGCGCGGGGAAGCCCCGAGGCGACGAGCCGCTCGGGGAAGGTCTCCGCCCGGATGCGCCCGCAGTCATTGTTCGCGCAAGGCTGCGTGGAACCCGCGAGAATGCTCTGGTAGGCAGGTAGGCTCACGTGGTGCGGGTTTGAGACGGCGACATCGCTGCCGGGCCGCTGCCCGGTCAGGATGGCGCCCGGCCCGGCAGCGAGAGACCAAAGGCTCGGAAAGACGAGCGAGCCCGCCTGCCCGCCCAGCGCGGCATCCTCGCCCTGGAAAACCTCTTCGTAGCGCACGCCGTCCCAGGTAATCAGGATGACGTTGGCGGGCGTGTTGGCCTTGGCGGCGGATGACGGCCAGGCTACGAGAGCGCTCGTAAGCGCGAGCGCGGCGAGAAAAACTAAACGACTCATGGATTCCCCTCCAGATGCGGGGCTTATCGTAGTTTCGTTTGGGCATGATGAGAAGCACAAGCTTCCGCCGCGCCTTCTGTTATTCTTTGGCCATGAGCGCCATTGTCCTTCTCTATGCATTCGGTTGGGTGGTGCCGATGCTCCTGCTCGGTGTCATTCTCCTGGGGCCCGTGGGTTTCGCGTTCGCCGCGGCCCTGGCGGCCGGAGTGGAGTTCGCCCATCGCCACTGGACGGTGATTCATCACCTCGGGCATTCGGAAGCGAGACGGCGTTTCGCGCCCCGTCTTTGGATCGGTGGGGGCGGAGCCATCGGGATCTTCTTCGGGCTTCGAGTGGCGAGCGGGCTTGGCGGTCGGATCGAGCAGGTGGCGACGACGATCTTCGCGGTGAGCGCCGCCTTTTTTTTCGCACACCTCTACCTCCAGAAGCTGGAGATCCTGCGTTCTTACGCAAACGGGAGCCCCGGAAACGAGGCGCGCGGAATATCGGCCCCGCTCGATGCGTTCGCGCTCGTGGCCTGGGTGCCGTGGGCTGTGCTTTGGCCGTTCGAGGAGTTCGGCGAACACCTGGCCTGGAAATCTGGGGCGATGAGCGGAGTGCTCGTGCCAGCGGCGCAGTGGATCGGTCTTCACCTGGAAGGGGCACAGGCTCTCGCGATCGCGGGGGGCGCTGCTGGAACGGCGCTGTGGGCATGGAAGGAGTGGAGGGCCGAGAGATTCCGCCGTGTGCCCCGCTGGGTGATGGTGGCTGGTACGGCCCTGGCGACGCTTTCGTTCGCTTTCGTCCATCCCACGGACTTCCTGCTCGCGATGGGGCTCGCTCACGGGCTGGAGTGTCTGGCTTTTCGTCTACCGGCGATTCGGTCGGACCAGGCTCTCGCGGGAAGGTGGTGGGTGCGACGGGCGCCCGTCATCGGGCTCATGACCGGCCTCACGCTGCTTTTCATGCTCTTCATGATGGGCCCTCATCTTGAGATGATCCCGCGATCCTGGCAGGGGGTATGGCTTCAGTGGGCCGCAGTGCAGCAGATCTGGCACGTGCTGACGGATTTGTACCTCTGGCGGCCCGGAGCTAAACTCGCGGGGTGATCGCAATGTCTCCGCCCCCAGGTCCGCTTCGCGTCCGTCTCATCCACGCTCATCCTTTTCCGCGAACCTCGCGCGTGCAAGCCGCGCTGTTGAGAGCGGCACGACAGGTGAGCGGGCTTTCGATCCAGAGCATCTACGAGGCCTATCCCGACTGCGTGATCGACGTGAAAGCGGAACAGGCCGCGCTGGCGGAGGCGGAGGTGCTCGTGCTTCAGCATCCCTTCTACTGGTACAGCTGCCCCTCGCTCCTGAAGGAGTGGATCGACTCGGTATTCGAGTTCGGCTGGGCCTATGCCGGGGGTACGGCGCTCAAGGGAAAGTATTGGATGCAGGCCATCAGCGCGGGCGGCCCTGCCGAGGCCTACCGGCGCGAGGGCTACAACCATTTCACGATCGAGGAGCTGCTGCGCCCCTTCGAGCAAACGGCCTACCTCTGCGGCATGATTCCCCTCAAGCCCTTCCTCATCCAGGGCGCCCGCGCGCAGACGGAAGGGTCGCTCCTGGAGCGGGCGGGGGAGTATGCGCTGCTCCTGGAGCGATTGAAGGAAGGCCGGTTTCCCGAAAGACACTCGAGCCTATGAATACCCATGGGCTCCTGGGGCGGGTGGTGGTTTATCTCTCGGCCGCCGTCGTGGCGGTGCCCGTGTCGGCCTTTCTGGGCCTGGGCTCGGTGATCGGCTACCTCGCCGCGGGCATGGCGATCGGGCCGCACGGTCTGGGGCTGATCTCATCCGTTGAGGACGTGATGCACTTCGCTGAGTTCGGCGTGGTGCTGCTTCTCTTTCTGATCGGGCTGGAACTCAACCCCCGCAAGCTCTGGCAGCTTCGCGGGCCGATTCTGGGCACGGGCGGGCTTCAAGTCGCGCTCACGACTGCGATCCTGGCTGTTGCTTTGCGCGGGACCGGGCTTTCCTGGAACATGGCGTGGCTCGCGTCCATGGGGTTTTCGCTCTCCTCCACGGCGATCGCGCTTCAGCTCCTGCGGGAACGCAACCTGATGCCCACGCCCGCGGGGCAGACCTCGTTCTCGGTGCTGCTGTTCCAGGACCTAGCCGTGATCCCGATGCTGGCCGTTGTTCCTTTCCTGGGTTCGGCGGAAGCCTCGGCGGGAGGCGACGCGCCCTGGATCTCGGCCCTGAAATCCGTGGGCGCGATCCTGGCCGTGGTGGTGGTGGGGCGCTTTCTGGTGCGTCCCGTGTTCCGAGTCATCGCGCGCACGCGGCTGCGTGAGATGTTCACGGCCTTTTCGCTGTTTCTCGTCGTAGCCATCGCCGCGCTCATGCAGGCCGTGGGCCTCTCGATGGCTCTGGGAGCCTTTCTCGCGGGCGTGCTGCTGGCGGACTCGGAGTACCGGCACGAGCTCGAGGTGGACATCGAGCCCTTCAAAGGCCTCCTCCTGGGCCTTTTCTTCATCTCCGTGGGGATGAGCGTGAATTTCGACGTACTTCTCGCGCGTCCGCTCGAGATCGCGGGCGCGGTGGGAGCCGCGGTGCTGCTCAAGGCGGCCGTGCTGCTGGGAGTGGGCAGGTGGACCGGGTTGAAGGGGCGGGAGTGCGTCGTATTCGGGCTCGCGCTCTCTCAGGTCGGCGAGTTCGCCTTCGTGCTCTTCGGCCTGGGCGGTCAGCTCGGCGTGTTCGATGCCGGCACCCAGGCCTTCCTGGTGCTCACGGTCGCGCTCTCCATGCTCACCACCCCGTTCCTGTTCATGGCGGATCAGAAGTGGATCGCGCCGCGCTTTAATCGGAAGGGCCCCACGGGGATCGTCCCCGGCTCCGCCGCGAGCGAGCCGGTGCAGACCAAAGACGGCGCGGTAATCATCGCCGGGTACGGCCGTTTCGGGCAGGTGGTGGGCCGCATCCTGCATTCCCGCGGCGTGCCCACTGTTTTCCTGGATCACGACCCGAACCAGATCGATCTTCTGAGGAAGTTCGGCCAGCCCGCGTACTACGGCGACGTCCGCAGGCTGGATCTGCTTCATTCGGCGGGCGCTGAACGTGCCCGGCTCCTGGTGCTTTCGGTGGATGACATGGAAACGGTGTTCGAGACGGCCCGGCTCGTGCGGGAGCACTTCCCGAAGCTTCCCATGGTGGCGCGCGCCCGGGGGCGGGTGGACGCCTACCGGCTCGTGAACCTGGGGATCCCGGTGGTGCGGGAGACCTTTCACAGCGGCCTTCGGGCGGCGGAGCTCGTATTGAAGGAGCTGGGTTTGGGCGCCTACGAGGCGCGCCGGCTCGTGGCCCGTTTCGGGGCCCACGATGAATCGCGCATGCGAGCTGCGGCCGCGCTTGCGGACGATGAAAAGGCTCTGATTTCCCTGGCCCACGAGGGACGTATGGAGCTCGAAAAGCTCATGAAAGGGGATGAGGAGCAGGGCCGGGCCGCCACGGACGACGGTTGGGGCTAGGTCTGCAGCGATCCGAAAGCACAAACGCCCTGTCCCGGAACCCGGAACAGGGCGCTGTGGAATTCTTAAGGGATCAGCTCAATTACGCGTGTGCCTGCGGCTGGCGGCGGGCGCCGTTGGCCGACTTCTTCTTCGAGCTGCCCTTGGAGGCGCTGCTCGAGGAGGTGATGCGCATCCCGTAGAAGCTGCGGACCACGAAGCCCAGACCCACCACGAACAGGACGCAGCCGATCCAGAAGGCGGTCTGCTGCGCCGAGTGCGCGATCTCCACGGCCAGAAGGCCGAAGAGGGTCGTGAACTTGATGATCGGGTTCAGGGCCACCGAGCAGGTGTCCTTGAAGGGGTCGCCGACGGTGTCGCCGACCACGCAGGCCGCGTGAAGGGGCGTGCCCTTTTCACGGAGATCCACCTCAACGACCTTCTTCGCATTGTCCCAGGCCCCGCCCGCGTTCGCCATGAACATGGCCTGGAAGAGGCCGAAGGCGGCGATCGAGATCAGGTAGCTCGCGAAGAACGTGGCATCGAAGCACGCGAAGGCCAGAGTGAAGCTGAACACCACGCCGAAGATATTGAGCATCCCGGCCTGGGCGTACTGCGTGCAGATCCGCACCACTTCCTTGGAGTCCTTCACGGAAGCCTTCGTCGAGCCGTCGAGCTTGATGTTGGCTTTGATGTACTCCACGGCGCGGAAGGCGCCGGTGGTCACGGCCTGCATGGAGGCTCCGGTAAACCAGTAGATCACCGCGCCGCCCGTGATGAGGCCCAGAAGCACCCGCGGATCCAGCAGGTCGAGCTTCAGGTTCATCAGCAGGATGATCGAGAAGATCATCGTAGTCGCGCCGATTACGGCCGTTCCGATCAGCACCGGCTTCGCCGTGGCCTTGAAGGTGTTCCCGGCGGAGTCGTTCTCCTCCAGGAGCCTCTTGCCATGCTCGAAGTCGGGCTTGAAGCCGAACTGCTTGTCCACCTCCGAAGAGATCCCCTTGATCGACTCGATCTGGGAGAGCTCGAACACGGACTGGGCGTGGTCGGTCACGGGGCCGTAGGAGTCCACCGCGATCGTCACCGGGCCCATGCCCAGGAAGCCGAAGGCCACGAGACCAAAGGCGAACACGGCCGGGTAAACCATCAGGTCGCCTAGGCCGGCGGTCGCCGTCAGGTAGGCCACCAGCATGAGGGCCACCATCGTGATGCCCTTCCAGAACGCGGAGAAGTTCCCGGCCACGAGGCCCGAGAGGATCGCGAGCGAGGCGCCGCCTTCGCGGGCCGCGTTCACCACTTCAGCCACGTGCTTCGACTTGGCCGAGGTGAAGATCTTGGTGAGCTCCGGGATCACGGCGGCGGCCAGGGTGCCGCAGCTGATGATCGTCGAGAGGCGCCACCAGACCGTGCCGTCGCCCATGTCCTTCAGCATCCCGTAGCTGACGATGTAGGTGACCACGATGGAAACCATCGAGGTGATCCACACCAGGGTGGTGAGGGGGGTTTCGAAGTCGAAGTGGTCACGCTTGCCGAACATGGCCTTCGACATCGCGCTGTTGATCCAGTACGAGACGATCGAGGTGCCGATCATCAGCACGCGCATGACGAAGATCCACACGATCAGCGTGGCCTGCCAGGCGGTGCCGCCGTCGCGAAGCGCCAGCATGCCGTCGGTGCCCATCTCCATGCCCACGGCAAGGACGATGAAGCTGATGAGGGCCACGCCGGTTACGCCGTAGGTCTCGAAGCCGTCGGCCGTGGGGCCCACGGAGTCGCCGGCGTTGTCGCCCACGCAGTCGGCGATCACGCCGGGGTTGCGGGCGTCGTCTTCCTTGATGTTGAAGACGATCTTCATGAGGTCGGAGCCGATGTCGGCGATCTTCGTGAAGATGCCGCCGGCAACGCGCAGCGCCGAGGCGCCAAGGGATTCACCGATGGCGAAGCCCACGAAACAGGCGCCCGCGGCTTCCGGGCCGGCGAGGAGCAGGATCGCGATCATCATGATGAGCTCGACGCAGATCAGGAGCACGCCGATCGACATCCCCGAGCGGAGCGGGATGTCCATGACCGGGTAGGGCTTGCCCGCGAGCGAGGCGAAAGCGGTACGCGCGTTCGCCCAGTTGTTGATCCGGATGCCGAACCAGGCCACCCCGAAGGAGCCCAGGATCCCGAGAATCGAGCACATCAGGATGACGGCGGTTTTCCCGAAGGACATGTCCTGGAGGAAGTAGAAGTAATAGACGATGCAGGCGCCGATGAAGAGCTCGAGCACCACGAGGAACTTGCCCTGCTGGAGCAGGTAGGTTTTGCAGGTTTCGTAGATGAGGTGCGAAACGTCCAGGAGCGACTGGTGGGCCGGAAGGCGCTTCACCTTGAAGAACTCCCAGAGGCCGAAGGCCAGGCCGATGCAAGAGAGCATCATTCCCCAGAACAGGATCGACGTGCCCGAGTACTCGGTTCCGAAGAGCATGATCGGAACATCGAGGCTGGGAATCGGGAGGTCCGCTTCGGAGGCGAAGGCCGTGGAAGAGGTCAGGAAGAGCCCCAACACGCCGAAAAACGACTTCATCAAACGCATGATTCAGTGGTTCCTTTGCTGCACAGAAGGCCGAACTAGGCGTACGGCCCAAAACGTTGAAAATCCGTAGGTTTACTCAGCCTATAGTGAGAGGTTTCTGGGAAGTCAAAAGAGAAAATGCGGTTAGTCGACCTTTTGGCCGACGAGCCGGAGCGTTCCCCACATTGCGCCGATCCCGATCCCCAGGCTTGCCCACAGCGGCATTCCCTGGGCTGCCGGCAGGTAGCCCGCCACAATCGCCACGAGTCCGACCACCAGTGCGTAGGGCAGCTGCGTGCGGACGTGGTCGATGTGGTCGCAGGAGCTCGCGATCGAGCTCATGAGGGTCGTGTCGGAGATGGGTGAGCAGTGATCGCCGAAGATGGCCCCGTCGAGCACCGCTCCCAGGCAGATGATCGTCGTGAGGCCATAGCTGCCCCCGTCCAATTGGTGGGCGATCGGGATGGCGGTGGGGATCAGAATGGCCATGGTGCCCCAACTCGTGCCCGTGGCGAAGGCGGTGGCGGAGGCCGTCAGGAAGACGATCATCGGGAAGACGGCAGGGGAAAGTGAATTGCCGACAACGGCAATCAGGAAATCGCCGGTGCGCACGGCGTCGCAAGCCCCTTTGAGTGACCAGGCCAGAACCAGAATCAGCATGGGAAGGAGGCTGGCCTTCGCTCCGCGAAACGCCGCGAGACCCACGACCGAGGGTGGAAGCTTCGATGCCAGCACTGCGCTGCCCGCAGCCACCACCAGGGAAACCCCGCCTGCCCAGGCCAGGACGAGGACGTTGTTCTCCGAGGCCGAGATGACCTCTTTCCAGCGGGAGAAGGAAAAGATGTCGGTGATCGCCCCCGCCATGCCGCCACCGTCGGCCCAAAGTCCCCCAAAGAGCACCGCGAAGAGCACGACGAAGGGGGCGAAGGCCGTCCAGGCGCTCAGGCGCGCCTTCTTTTCAGGCTCCGCGGCCGCGAATCCAGCCGCGCTCAGCAGCCGCGCCCCATCGGCCGACACCTTGCCGGTCTTCCGGGCGCGGCGCTCGGCCTTCAGCATGGGGCCGAAGTCGCGCCCGGTGAAGATCTGAAGGGCGAGGAAGACGAGGAGCAGGATGCAATAGAAGCGGAAGGAGAGGGCGTCGAAGAACATCGAGTAGCCGTCCTTGCCGAGGTTCAAGGTCTCGCTGACCTTCCCGAACAGCCCCACCTCGTAGCCGATCCAGGTGCTCACCACGGCGAGCCCGGCCACGGGCGCGCTCGTCGCGTCCACGAGGAAGGCGAGCTTCTCGCGGCTCACTTTGTAGCGGTCCGTTGCGGGCTTCATGGCCGAGCCCACGATCATGGTGTTGGCGTAGTCGTCGATGAAGATCAGGACGCCCATGAGGGCGGTCACCGCCTGCGCCGAGCGCGGCCCCTTGGCCAGCACCGCCAGGCGGTCTACGAGAAGGCGGAGCCCACCCCCGGCGATCACCACCGAGATCATCGCCAGGATGAGCGTGATGAAGAGAAGAACCTTGAGATTGAAGGGATCGCTGACGGCCTTGAAAACCACTTGAGGGGCCGTGGCTACGCTGCCGGAAAGCAGCCCGCCCGCCAGGATCGCGAGCGCGAGGCTTGTCAGGATCCGCTGGGTGACGAAGGCCAGGGTCACCGCGAGGACCGGGGGCAGGATGCTGGTCCAGGCGGGGGCGGCCTCGCTCTCAGGCCCGAAGTACGCCGCCGCCGCGCTCAGCGCGACGACGATCGCGGCTCCCGCGCCGAGGCGCAGGGGCGTGGGGGTTCCGAACACACGGACGACAAGAGACTCGGCGGGAGTTTTTTTCGACATTGTGGCGAGACACTAGTCAACGACCTTGCGGTTTCATAGCGCGAAGTCTACTTTTTCAGGGCAAGCGTCACAACCAGAGGGGGATACACCTTGAAAACCTTGAGCCATCAGACTTCGAAAACGGGCAGGCAGCTGCGTGGAGCCATCTTCGGGATCATCGCGGGCCTGTTCGCCGGGCGCGACGCTCTGGCCTCCTTCGCGGAGGGGGTGAACTCGGCCTTCGGCTCCCTGAACGGCGTGGTGGCCCAGCTTCTTTTCTTCGACGTCCTGCCCGGGCCCTACTCCTTCCCGCTCTCGGTGGCCTGGCTGGTCGCGGGCGCGGTGTTCTTTACCTTTCGCATGGGATTCATCAATTTCCGCGCCTTCAAGCACGCGATCGACGTGACGCGCGGCCATTACGACGATCCCAAGGACAAGGGCGAAGTCAGCCACTTCCAGGCCCTGACCACGGCCCTTTCGGCCACGGTTGGCCTCGGGAACATCGCCGGCGTGGCGGTGGCCGTGAGCCTCGGGGGCCCTGGGGCCACCTTCTGGATGATGGTGGCGGGCCTCCTGGGCATGACCTCCAAGCTCGTGGAGTGCACCCTTGGGCAGATGTACCGCGAGGTGCGCCCCGACGGACATGTCATGGGTGGGCCGATGGAGTACCTCTCGCGCGGTTTCGCGGAGAAGGGCAAGGGTTGGGGTAAGGTGGGCCGGGGGCTGGCCGTGCTCTTCGCGGTGCTCTGCATCGGCGGGTCCTTCGGGGGCGGCAACGCCTTCCAGGTGAACCAGAGCCTGAACGCCGTGAAGGAGTCGATTCCGATCTTCGGAGAGATGCCGTGGCTCTACGGGGTGCTGATGGCCATCGCCACGGGCGTCGTGATCATCGGCGGCATCAAGCGCATCGCGAGCACGGCCGACAAGATCGTGCCCTTCATGTGCGGCATCTACGTGCTTTTCGCCCTGTTCATCGTGCTGAGCCACGTCACCGAGATCCCCTCGATGATCCTCCTGATCCTCCAGGGCGCTTTCGCGCCGGACGCCATGTACGGCGGGGCGATCGGAGTGATCATCACCGGATTCAAGCGTGCCGCCTTCTCGAACGAGGCGGGTATCGGGTCGGCCTCGATCGCGCACTCCGCCGCGAAGACGAAGTACCCCGTGCGGGAAGGCATCGTTGCCCTGCTCGAGCCCTTCATCGACACCGTGGTGATCTGCACCATGACGGCGCTCGTGATCATCATCACCGGCGTTCACGCTAACCCGGAGTACGCCGAGCTCGTGAAGACGGGGCAGGGTGCCGCGCTGACCTCGAAGGCCTTCGGGGAGAAGATCAGCTGGTTCCCCTACGTGCTATCGCTGGCTGTGGCGCTCTTCGCGTACTCCACGATGATCTCGTGGTCGTACTACGGCGAGCGCTGCTGGACGTATCTCGTGGGTGAGAAGTACTCCATGGTCTACCGCTGGGCCTTCATCGGCTTCGCGTTCCTGGGCTCCATCACCACCGCCACGAACGTGCTGGAGTTTTCGGACCTCATGATCCTGGCAATGTGCCTGCCGAACATCTTCGGCATGTACGTTCTGGGCGGAAAGGTGAAGACGGCGCTCGATGACTATTGGGGCAAGCTGCAGTCGGGGGCGATGGTGAAGGAGCGGCACTAGGGGGTCTCGGTCGCAGTCGGAGTCTCGGTTTCAGTTTAAGTCTAAGTCCGGTCTCTGCCACAGTGTGAGTACCTGGTGCTGTGGCAGAGGCGCGTGGCAGAGGCGGTAGAGGCTTGCGCCGAGCTGGTCCGCGGTCGTGGACTGCGCAGAGTGGCCGTAGCGCTCCGTGGCCTTGGCTGAGCCTTCGGCGAGATTGAGCACGATACTGAGCGCGAAACGAATGTGATCGGGCAGTCAGGCAGCCGGCAACGGCCATCCGACATCCGTATACGGGTTTCGGACAACGGTCACCGATACGGAGACGGCCCTTCACGGAAGTTGCCAGGGGCTAAAGCTCCCGGAACGCGGAAGGTCCCATGGCATTGCCCTGGGCTCGCTCCGGGAAGTCCAAGCCATCCCGGAGCTGAAGTTGGATGGCGCGCAGTCCGCGACCGCGGACCAGCTCGGCGCGATGATCTACCGTCTCAGGCAGAATCCGGGGCCGTAACGGCCTCGGCCTCTGTCTGAGTCGCGGTGTCCGTAGCGGTCTCGGTACCCGTTGCCCGTGCCTGGCTGCCCGAGTGCCCGACTACAGGTTGACCTGAATCGCGTGGCAGATCGCCCAGGTCACGGCCGAGATAAAGGCCGTGGCGGGAATGGTAAGGATCCAGGCCCAGATGATCCGCTCAGCCACTCCCCAGCGTACGGCCGAGAGCTTGTTCACCGCGCCGACCCCCATGATGGAGCCCGTGATGGTGTGTGTGGTGGAAACGGGGATTCCGAGGTGGGTGGCGGCGAAGAGCATCACCGCGCCGCCCGTTTCGGCCGCGAAGCCGCCGATGGGACGCAGCTTCGTGATCTTCATGCCCATCGTCTCCACGATCCGCCAGCCCCCGAAGAGCGTGCCCAGTCCCATGGCGGCATGGCAGGTGAGGACGATCCAGAGGGGCACGTGGAACTCACTGCCCAGATGACCGGTGGAGTAGAGCAGCACCGCGATGATGCCCATGGTTTTCTGCGCGTCGTTGCCGCCATGGCCCAGGCTGTACATCGAGGCGGAGATGAACTGCAGTGCCTTGCCCATCTTGTTCACCTTCTTCGCGCTCACGCGGAAGAAGACGATGCTGATGAGGGACATGATCACGAAAGCGAGCAGGAAGCCCAGCATCGGGGAGGCGAAAATGGAAACGCCGATCTTGGCGAGGCCCGGTCCCTGTACGGCGTGGATGCCGGACTTGGCCACGCCCGCGCCCACGAGCCCGCCGATGAGGGCGTGCGAGGAGCTAGACGGGATGCCGTAGTACCAAGTGATGATGTTCCAGAAAATCGCGCCCACCAGCGCGGCCAGGATCACGATCGGGTCGATGATCGAGGGATCGATCACGCCCTTGCCGATCGTGTTCGCGACGCTGACGCCGAAGAGCGTGAAGGCGATGAAGTTGAAGAAGGCCGCCCAGATCACGGCGGTCGAGGGCCGGAGCACCCGGGTCGATACGATCGTGGCGATGGAGTTCGCGGCGTCGTGGAAGCCGTTGATGAAGTCGAACGCGAGGGCCATCACGATGATGAACCCGATCAAGACCAGTTCGGCGTCCATGGCTCAGGCGTATTCTACGAGAATGCTCTCGATCACGTTCGCCGCGTCCTCGCAGCAGTCCGTCACGCGCTCCATGAGCTCGTAGATCTCCTTGAGCTTGATCAGGAGTCGGGTGTCCTGTTCCTCGCGGAAGAGCTTGGCGAGGCCCCTGCGCTGGGCGCCGTCGGCGTCGTTCTCGAGCCGGTGCACGTCCACGCAGAGGCGGTGGATCTCGTCGGCATGCTTCAGGTTATCGATCTTGGATACGGCGTCGCGCACGCGCCCCACGCACTGGACCGAGATGTCTGCGAGCTCCTGAAGCGCCACGGTGGGCTGCTTGATGTCGTAGAGGTGGAGGAGCTGCCCCGAGGCCTCGAGATAGTCCATGATGTCGTCGAGCCGGCTCGAGAGCACCATGATGTCTTCGCGGTCGATCGGCGTGATGAAGGTCTGGTGCACGAGCTCGATCGTCTGGTGCGTGTTTTCGTCAGCCTTGTGCTCGAGGTCTTCCAGTCGATTGGCGTATCCTTCGGAACGCTCGAGGTTCCGGACCATCTCCTGGAGCACCGTCGCGCCCTCCACGAGCAGGTCGCCCTGCTTCTTGAAGAGGTCGAAAAAGCGGACTTCTTTCGGGAAAATGCTGCCGATCATGGGGTCGATCCTTCCAGTGCGATGCGTGAATTGCCCCCCTTATACCCGGGGAGGATGGGGTGTGCACCCCGGTTTTTCCGAGGCGACAATATGGGCTCAAAGCCTGGGAACGAGCGGCGGAATGCGGCCGGAGGCGGCCTGGAGGCGGGCCCAGTCGGTGAGGGTCTCGCAGCGGGTGCGGAAAAGGGCACGGCGGGTTTCCTGGAAGGAGTTCAGGGTCTGAAGAACCTCGAGGTTCGTGGCGAGGCCCAGCCGGAACTCGCGGTTCACGCGCTGGTAGGCTTCCTCGGCAAGTCGGGCCGCAGCCTCCAGGTCGCCGGTGCGCTCCACGCCCGCCCGGGCCTGCTCGTAAAGGGAGCGCACCTCCTGGCTGGCGTCGCGGGCGACGGTCGTGGCGTTCAGCTCCGCCTCTCTCGAGGCCGCGGAGGCTTCCCTCACGCGGGAAAACGCCGCGCCGCCTTCGAACAGAGGGAGCGTCAGGGTCAGGACCGCATCCCAGCGTCCGTTGTCGAGGGAGCCCGATCGAGCGAGGTACCAGTTGCCCGTGGCCTCGAGCCTGGGGAAGTTGCCGGCGAGAGCGACCTGCCACTGCTCGTCGGCGGCCTCGAACTGCTTGCGCGCGGCCACGACGTCGGGCCGTTCCCGGGCCGGTCCCATGAAGTGCGCGAGCGCGGGAAAGGGGCGGGGAATCTCGGCCGCCGCGATCGGGTCTTTGTCGAGCGGCTGTGAGGGGGCCTGCTCGGGCGAGAGCCCCGTGACG
>JADZFF010000066.1 GCA_020850015.1 Bdellovibrionales bacterium
GCCGTCGTGGCGCTCGCATGCCGTGTCGGGCACCCCGCTGTTGACCCGCGCACCTGCGTCAGAGCGGGACGCCGAGTGGGTACGTCTTCGGGGGGGTATTGCGCACTGCGCATCAGTATTTCCCGCTGAAGTTCCGTTACGTCAGACATGAGGTCCGTGGGAGGAAGTGTGCCAATTTTGCGCTTCGCGTTAGCTGTGGCGATTGCCATCGCGGTCGTGGGAGCGGGAGGGACACGGGCCGAAGACCTCACCACGGTCGACACTCCACCTGAGATCATCGCCGCGCCGCCGGGCGCTGGCGACGACACGGTGAGTGAGCCCGCAGCCTCTGACCAGTTGGAGTCGCTCGCCGAGGGCGCCGAGGCCGTGCCCTCATCGCCCGCGCCGGCCCAGGTGGCGGCGCCCCCGTATGTCGCGCCGCCCGAGCCGCCGCCCATGCCGAAGCTTCCGCCGCCCCCGGTTCCTGGCGTTCCAGTGATGGCCGAAGCGTCGCCGCGTTTCGCCGTTCAGCTGGCCGCGACCGACCTTCCGGAGGAGGCGGCGACGATCCAGGAGCGGTATCGGGGGAGGTTTGGCGACGTCCGAATCGACGTGTCCGAGGACGCCGCTGGACGCAGCCGGTACCGCATCCTGACGGGGAGCTTCGCCACGGCGAGGGAGGCCGAGCGTTTCGTCGCCACGGCCAATCTTCGCGGCGAGATCCCCGACGTCTGGATTCATCGCGAATCCCATCGGACCTGGGACCCCCGCCTTGGGCCGCCGGACGCCGGGACGCAGGCTCCGCAGCCCGCCGTCCCGGAGGAAGCGCCCAGCCCCGTCCCCGTGCCAGATCCCGTGCCAGATCCCGCGCCCGTTCCGCTCGAGGTGAGCCTCCACTGCGGTGATCTCGAGGATGAAGGCGGGCGTCGCACGCGCACGCGGGTGCACGTCAATCCATCGAACGGGCGCGAGGACGTGGAGGTGGCTGTTCGCTGGGACTGCAATCCCAAGCGTGTTTCGCGCTGGTCGAGGCCCACCTATGTCTCTCTGGCCCCCCAGTTCCTGATCATGAGCACGGAGGGAACCTCGGGATCAGCCGGCCGTACGGCCTGGGGCCTGGGTCTTACGGCTTACAAGAACGTCGGAGGCTGGGGTCCGAGCGTGGACTACCGGCTTCTGCAGGTGGGCACGGTGCGTCGGGGTCAGCTGATCAACTCTCCCTACACCACGCGCCACGAGATCCGGGTGGGCGCGGCCTTCCCGTTTTCGGCGAAGCTTGAAGTGGAGCCACGGTTCGGCCTGGCCCACACCCAGTTTCTCACCGCCGGCTCGGGCGAGAACGCCCGGTTCCGCGAGGAGCTCCTGCCGGTGGCGGCCCTCCAGTTCCGGGGGCGCCTGGTGAGGTGGAACAAAGGCACCGAGCTTCACTGGGGCACGGGCTACGAGTGGATCTTCGGCTCCACGGGGCCCGCGCGCGAGATCTACTCCGGCAGCCGGTGGAACGCGGAACTGAGGCTCCGCTCCGCCCTGGGCGACAGCTCCGAGGCCGATGCCTACCTCGGCTACCAGGCTCTTTCGCAGGAGTCGACCGACGAGGGCGTGACGGAAGGTGCCTGGGTGATCGGCTTCTCGGTGACCTGGCAGGGCGCGCCCTAAGCCCTAACCAAAGCCACACAAATCCGCTGGAAACCCCTGGGCGGGCTGGGCTACCTTAGGGCCGATGAAGCGGCCAACCATGCTGTACCCTCTCTTCCTCCTCGCGCTCGCCTTGGGCCTCCACCGGCACCAGATCGTGGCGGATCTCGGGATCCCGTATTCCGAGGCCTGGCATCTCAAGCTGGGCCTGGGCTGGCTGTATGACTTTTGCGTGTCGCTGATCGCCCTGGGGTTCAGCTATTTTTTTTGGGGCTTGCTGCGGCTGCCCCGGCTCTGGGGTTGGCTTCCCCTGGCGCTCGTGGCCTTCTTCGCGAGCTTCGGCAACACGGTGTACCTGCGCTTCTTCGGGAACCGGCTCGACTTCTGGATCGTGAAGCTTCACCTGGGCGACATCTTCCACGTCGGCGGATCCGTGGAGGAGATGGGCTCCACCTGGCCCCTCGTGCTGAGTGTGTTCGTGTTCGGCGGCGCCATCTTCTCGGCCTGGCGCTGGAGCCGGGCGAACCACGACCTGCGGCCGCGCGCCTGGTACCTGTCTCACCTCACGAGGGTGGCGGCGGGCGTGGGTTTCGTGTGCGTGGCGCTCCTCCTTCGGCAGTCGCCGATCTGGTTCAAAGCGGCAGGGCATAGCCCGCAGAGCGTGGGCAACGTGGTGAACCAGCAGATCCTCGTGCTCTGGTACGACGACCTGATGGGCTGGCAGGGCGCGAACGATATCCACAACGTGTTCCGTGCGCGGCGCAAAGCCGGTACCACGGACATCATGGCCGACGCGCAGAACATGCGCCGCTCCATCCAGGCTCTGGCCGAGTATCGGGATTTCTCCGAAAAGGGCTTCAAGTACGACCCCGAGCGTTCCTCCGCCCGCGAGCAGCTCTTGAGAGAGTTCAGCCCGGAACCCACCGAGACCCTCGCGCTCCGCAAGCGGTTGGGAATGCCGGAAGAGGGCAATCTCAACGTGCTGGTGCTGTTCCTCGAGAGCGTGCGCAGCTTCGAGTTCGACCATCCGGAGATCGGCAGGAAGCTGATGCCCCGGATGCACCGGATCTTCGATGAGCACGGGATCCGTTTCAAGACGGCCTACACCTCGAGCTTCAACGCGGGCCAGACGGTTCGGGGCCAGTTCATGTCCCTCTGCTCGATGCTCGACAACCTGCGCGGCCCCTCGGTGTACATCTTCTACGCCACGCTCGGGATCCAGTGCGCGCAGGGATACTTCAAGGACAACGGGTATGAGACCGCCTGGTTCAACTCCTATGACCGCACCTTCCACAACAAGGCGCTTTTCGAGTCCCTTCACGGGATGAACCTGTTCTTCGACGGCCCCTATTTCGAGAGCCTTGGGATCACGGACAAGATCGCGAACTGGGGACTTCCGGACAAGCCCGTGCTTCAGACCTCGCTGAAGAAGATCGAGGAGCTGACCGCCCCGGGCAACAAGCCCCTCTTCGCGCATCTGCTTACGATCACCACGCACCACCCCTTCTACCCGATCGCAGAGGGGCCGGTTCCGCAGGAGCTCCTGAAGTTCGCGCCTAAGAAAAGGGGCTTTTACGGTTACCTGTCCCGCCTCAAGTACACGGACGACGCCGTGGCCGACTTCGTCGCGGCCTTTTTCAAGAGTCCGGTGTCGGACAATACGGTGCTCCTCATCGCCGGGGATCACAGCACTCCGGAGCGTCCGGACTTCCCATTGACCCCCGTCCAGCTCGCCGAGATGGAGTTTCGGGTGCTGATGTCCTTCGTGGGGAAGAAGGTGCAACCCGCGGTGCTGACCCACCCCGTTCATCAGGTGGATATCACGCCGACGCTGGCCGCGATCGCCGGCTTTCCGAGCAGGAATGCCTGGATCGGCCAGAGCCTGTTCGCCAAGGAGGGGCGCCCCTGGCTTTACCTCAAGGAAGATCACCTCGCGTACCGCACCGCCACTCGCGGATGTTATCCGTCACCGGGCGCCTCGGGCCTGAACTGCTACGACCTCAAGGGCAAGGATCCGCTCTACCAGACGAACCTGCGGCAGGTTCCGGAGAACCGGGAGCACACGCGCTTCTTTGACCGCGTGGTGATGGCCACGAGCCAGGCCATCGAGCTGAACCTGATCGAGAAGGAGCTCGACGGCTCGGGCTTCGCCACCTCGGCCGCGGCGCCCGAGCGCCGCTGAACGCAGCGTCGTCGGGAGGGGCGAAGAGGCTCAGTAGGCTCCGCCGGAGCCGCCGCCGAGCAGCCCGCCTTCGGTCCAGGACGGCGCGTGGCTGGAGCCGCCGTCGCTTCCGGACACATGGACCTGCGGCACGCGCACCTCGCAGCGGGCCAGGGCGCGGGCGCGGCACTTCACGCGCGCAGGCTGGCCCCAGGGCTGGTATACGCCGCACATGATCGGGGAGTCGGTGTCGGCGACGGAAACGAGAGCCAGGAAGTCGTCGCGGTCGCGGCATTTGTCTTCCGCGTCCTGGCGGGCGGCGGTTCGGGCCTCTTCCTCGGCATCGGACTGGGCGCTGCCCTGGTTGCACCAGACGAAGGCGCCAGTGGAGCAGATGGCCTTGCTGCCCTCGCCGGTTCCGATCACGTTTCGGATCGAGGTTCCATCACCCGCCCAGGCGGAGGGCGAGAGCTGGGCCGCTGCCAAGGCAGCCAGGACGGTGTACAGGTTCAGGGAACGGCGGTTAAGAGCAGGCTTGGTCATGACCTATGTCCATTGCAACGCGGATACCAGTGTCGAACCGCACCCCTCGCGGCCAGTAACGCCATCAGGCGTGGGTTCGGCGTCAACGGGATGTCTAGTCCTTGGACAGGCGTTTTGCCTGCTGACGCGGGGGAGGGATTCCTGACGTTCGCGGAGGCCCTTCCGGAGAGAGGGGAGTCGGCGCTACACTGGCGTTGATGCTGGGGTTTTCCGGAAGCGTGAGGGTCCTGATCCCGGGCCTTCTTTTGGCCTTCGCGGCCGCGGGCGTGGCCCGGGCCGGCTCGGGCCCCACCCTGCCTTCGGAGCACTTCCCCGTGGATGAGGCCATGCGCATCCGCGTGAATTTCTGGAAGCGCGTGTACACGGAGATCTCCAGCGGCGAGGCCTACCTTCACGACGAGGACGACCTTCGGGTCATCTACAAGAAGATCTCCATCGCGGACCTCTCACCCCGGCAGCGCCGAGAGTTCGTGCGCCGGGAAAAGAAGGCCATCGGAGATCAGCTCCGCACGCTCGCGCGGAAGGGGGGGCAGAACCTCACGCCGGCGGAGGAATCGCTCGCGGGCATCGTGGGCGAGCAATCCAAGCGGCGATTGCTCGAGATGGCGCGCGCCGTTCGCAGCCAGCAGGGCCTGACCGACCGCTACTACGAAGGCCTCGTCCGCTCGTACCTCTACCTTGAGCAGATCAAGGACATCTTCCGCGAGGAGGGGCTCCCGCCCGAGCTGGGGTACCTGCCGCATGTCGAGAGCTCTTTCAACTACCGGGCCTACTCTAAGGTGGGGGCCGCGGGGATCTGGCAGTTCATGCGCCCCACCGCGCGGCTCTACCGGCTCAAGCTCAATTACGTGATCGACGAGCGGCGCGACCCGCTCAAGGCCACGCGCGCCGCCGCACGTTTTCTCCGTGACAGCTACAACAAGCTCGGAGCCTGGCCCTTGGCCCTGACGGCCTACAACCACGGGCCGAGAAGCATCGAGCGAGCCGTGCGGACGGTGGGCTCGCGCGACCTGAGCAAGATCATCGAGAACTACGGGGGGCGGCGCTTCGGCTTCGCCTCGAAGAATTTCTACGCCACCTACGTGGCCACGGCCGAAATCTCGATGGATCCCGAGCGCTACTTCCCGAAAGTTCCCCGCGCCAAGCTCCCTGAGTCCTCCGAGCTGCACCTGCCCAAGCCGCTCACGATCCGGCAGATCTCCAAGATGACGGGCGTGACGGAAGACGACCTGCAGACCTTCAACCGCGAGCTGAGGCCCGTGGCCTTCAAGGCCCATGTCTATCTGCCGAAGGGCCACCGGCTCCTGATCCCGACGACCGATTCCGACGAGCTCGCGGAGCTCGCCTCAAGGCTGGCGGGCGCTGCGGGCGGGCCCGAGGACCTCAAGTCCGGCGGCACGCACATCGTCTCCCGGGGCGAGAGCCTTTCCGAGCTCGCGCGGCTTTACCGGGTGGGCATCACCGACCTGATCATGCTGAATCAGATCGAGAACCCCTCCCGCGTGATGCCAGGCACGCAGCTCAGGATCCCGGAAACGGGCCGGCCCGTGGCCGCCGCGCGGCCGGTGCTGATCGCGCAGCTCGATCCGAAACCCAAGCAGACGCCGCGGCCGCGGCCCCGAGAGCGGGAGGTACCCGCCGCGCCGGCTGAGCCTCAGCCGCCGCCTTCGGCTCCGCCGCCCGTGCTGGCGGACGCCGGGCTCGCTCCGGAGAGCGAAAGCTCCATGCTCGACGAGGCCGACGTGGAGGCTCTCGTGAGCGTGCAGGAGGAGATCTTGCGTCAAAGCCCCGTGACCCGCGGCTTCCGCGAGCTGCTGGAGCGCGCGCCTCAGCTCCACGGGCGCCGCGCGGGAAGCCTGCGTGAGCGGCTGCTCTCGCGTCGGAGCGAGATCCAGAAGATCGACGCGGTCGTGATCGAGGAGGCGGCCGAACGCGAGGAGAAGACCCAGGCGCCGCCGGATTTCGACCCCGGGAGCTATGAGCTCGAGGCCGTTGCCGCGTCGCCCGGGATCTACGTCGTGACGGTGGAGCCGGACGAGACGCTCGGTCACTTCGCCGACTGGGCGCGGGCCCCCGTGGCGCGGCTCCAGTCGCTGAACGGCCTGGGCCGGGGGAGGAACATCCGCGTCGGTCAGCGCCTCAAGGTTCCTGTGAGAGAAGGGCAACTCATCCAGTTCAACCTGGGGAGGCTTCAGTTCCACCAGGCGGTGGAGGAGGATCTTTTCCAGAGCTACCGCGTCACGGGCCTTGTGGACTACAAGGTGCGGAGGGGCGATTCGATCGACAGCCTCACGCGCAAGCTCGACGTGCCGCTCTGGCTGCTCAGGAAATACCAGGACCAGGATCTCGGCCCCGCGCTCACCGTGGGGCAGCTCGTGAAAATCCCGCAGCTCGCGCCGTTGACGGCGCAGGTTCCTCCGGCGGGCGCGGGCGCCGCGGGCGCGAGTGAGGCGCAGAGCACGGATGAGCCCGCGGCGGAAGAGGCCGGCACGGTGGAGTGAGAGGGGCGTGTTTCACCACCATCCAGACGAGCGCCCCGGCCTTTTCGTCCAGTTCAACTGGTTTCTGCTCTGCTTTTCGGCGGGCAGCATCAACGCGGGCGGATTCCTGGCCACTGGGCGCTTCGTGAGCCACGTCACGGGTTTCGCAACGCTCTTCGGGGTAGATCTGGCCGAGAGCAAGTACAACGAGGCCTTTGGGATCCTCACCGTGCCCATGTTCTTCCTCCTCGGGGCGTTCATCTCAGGCTGGCTGGTGGACCGGCCCTCCCGAAGGGGCAGGCGGCCTCGATACGATCTGGTGATGTTGCTGGGAGCCGCGCTTCTGTTCGCGTCGGCGGCCTTGAGCCTGATTCCGAGGTACGCCGACCGGTTCGGCACCGACGACCTCAGTTTCCGTCAGGCCTACCTCCTGATGAGCTTCCTCTGCATGGCCTGCGGGCTGCAGAACGGCGCCATGACCACGTCCTCGCGCGGCGCCGTGCGTACCACCCACCTCACGGGCCTGCTGACGGATCTGGGCGTGGGCATCACCCGGATCCTGTTTCCCGTAGGCAGCGATCACGCCATCCGGGGCGAGCGTTATACGAACTGGCTGCGCGCGGGATCCGTGGGTGCCTTCGTCGTGGGCTCGGCGGTGGGCGGCGTGATGTTCCTGCACTACGAGTTCCAGGGCTTTCTTCTTCCGGCCGCGATCTCGCTCTACGCGGCCGTGATGGGCCGGCAGGGCGCCTTCAGCCGGCGCTGAGGGCCCTCCAGAGCAGCCGGGCCGCGAAGGCGGATACGAGCAGCTTCATCGCCGCGCGGAAGGATTTTTCCGGGATGCCGTCGAGCACCCGCTTGCCCACGTAATTTCCCGCGATCGACGCCGCCACCATGCCGCCCACGAGCGGGAGGTAGGCACCTAGGGCGAAGCCCATACCCACGAAAGCCACGATCTTCGCGAAATGGGTGAGCGCCTGGCAGGCGGCCTGAGTGGCGATGTGCTCGGTCTTGGAGAGGTTTTCGCGCAGGAAAAAGGCCGCTAGCAGGGGGCCCGTGGCGCCAATGAAGAGTGACAGGAAGGTCAGCCCGGCGCCCACGATCAGGAACTTGCCGGGGATCCTCGGAGCGCCTGGCAGGGGAGGAAGCCAGGCGGAGATCAGGAGAAAGGCCCCGATGAGGAGGCTGAACTCGCGCTCGGGCAGGGTGACCACCACCCGCGCGCCCACGGCGGCGCCGATCACGGCGCCCACGGCAAAAAGCAGCACACGCCGGGGATGGATCGAGCGGAGATGCAGGCCCGCTCGGGTGACGTTGCTCGAGAGCTGGATGATCCCGTGGATCGGAACGAGCACGGCCGGCGGGAAGAACACGCCCATCACCCCCAGGAGCAGGCTCCCGCCGACCATGCCGAGGGTTCCCGAAACGACGGCGGTGGCGAAGGAAGCGGCGACAAGAACTGCGGTGGATCCAGGCTCGCTCATGAGCGGGAGCCTAGTGCCCGCCCTTGGACTTCAGTATTGCCACGGCTTCGGTATGTTTCTTCCGCTTCGCGACGGCGAGCGGCGTGCTTCCGTCGTTCGCGGCCGCGTTCACGTTCGCGCCGTGGCTGAGCAGCAGGCGGATGGCCTGGGAGTTCCCCATGAAGCTCGCGAGATGAAGGGGCGTGAACCCGCGCTCGTTTCGGGCGCTCAGGGCGGCGCCGTTCTTGACCAGGAGCTGAAGGAGGTCCATGTTCCCCGTCTTGATCGCGAGATGGAGCGCCGTGCTGCCGTCGGTGGTCTTCGCATTGACACTCGCGCCCCTGCGGATCAGGAGTTCCACGCATTCGCGCTGCCCCTTTTCCGCGGCCAGGTGCAGGGGCGTGGCGTTCTGCGTATCCACTACGTTCACCTGCGCGCCGGCATCCAAAAGGACCTTCACGATGCCGTCGTGGCCGAGCTCGGCGGCCCAATGCAGGGGCCGCTGCTTCCCGCCGGCCTTGGCGTCCACCATTGTGCGGTTCTCGTTCAGGTAGGTCTGCACGAGCTCCGTGTCGCCCACCCGGACGGCCTCGAAGATCTTCTGCATGTCGACGCCCATGTTCGGGCCGTCCTCGCCGCCTCGTTTGGTGCCCGGTGCGCCCGTGCCGCTAGAGGTCCGAGCGGCGCCGCTCCCACCCCCGCCGCCCGCGCTTCCGCCGCTGCCCCCGGAGATCCGCACCACGCCGCCGCTTTGGGGGTCTTTCGCGCCGGCCATCAGGAGCGCGTCGACGACGGGCTTGTGCCCCTGCTCCTTGGCGATCGTGAGCGCGCTCCGATTGCCCAGGGCGCGTGCGTCGATATTCGCCCCGTTCTGAAGCAGGGTCTTGACCACCTCGACGTTGCCGTTGAAAGCGGCGATATGCAGGGCCGTGAGCGAGTCGCTGCGTTTCTCGTCGACCACCGCGCCCTCTTCGATCAGGAGCTTCACCGTCTCGACCTGGCTCAGCTCCGCCGCGAGCTGGAGCATGTTGGAGCCTTCCTTGTTCTGGGCGTTGATGTCGGCGCCCGCTTTGATCAGGACGCGGGTCGCATCGAAATTGCCGCCTGTGATCGCGGAGGTCAGGGGGGATTCGCCGTCACGGTCCGCGGCGTCGTGCCGGCCTTTCTGCGCCAGCAGGTATTTCACCAGATCGGCGTTCCCGGCGTGGGCGGCCCCGTGGAGGGGGGTCCGGCCGTTCACTCCCCGGGCGGCCACCTTGGCGCCCGCGTTGATCAGGGCGCGCGCGGCCTGAAGGTGGCCCTGCTCGCAGGCGATGATCAGAGGCGTGGTGCCGCTCTGGGTTTCGGCGTTCACGTTCACGCCCTTCTTGATCAGCTTTTGGATCTCGGCGGTGTCGCCCGCCTCCGCAGCCTTCTGGAGGGCCTCGTAGTCGGCCAGGGAGGGCTCGCCGAGGGCGCCAGCCGGAGCGGCGAGAGCCGTCAAAGCGAGCAGCGATGCCAGCGTACGCCGGCCCGAAATGGACTGTCCCCGAACCCTCAGCATATGAAAACCAGTCTAAACCAGTTTGGGCGAACGCACAGGCGTTTCTGCGGGCAGCCGCGGCCACGCGGCGCGGGTGGCCACTCAGCGTCCGAAGGCGTCGAAGTAGGCCACGCAGGGCCCTTCAGGCGGGCAACGGTCGCGGAACTCGCGGGCCAGGGCCTGGAGCAGAGGCTGAGCCTGCTGTTCCTTGGCCCATCCCGTGAGGGTCTGCGACAACTTCTCCAGGCGCTTCAGACTGCGTCCGTGAAAGGCATCCGAAGTGGAGAGGCTCGATTCCAGGAACTTTCGGGTCTCGGCGACGAGGCGCTCGGGCGACTTCGGATCGGCCTTCACCAGGAGCGAGAGGTAGTCCGTGCCCCACTGAAGGCGGGTCGCCGGCCCTTCAGCCGCGCGGTAGGCCTTCTCGGCCCATGCGAGCGCCCTGGGACGATCGTCCTTCTGGAGGTAGAGCTCCGAAAGCGAGCTCATCACGTAGTAGGGCCACTTGGAGCTTTTCATGTGGTCCATGAGCAGGCGCTCGGCTTCGTCCCAAAGCTTCGCCTTGAACAGGAGCCCGGCGCCCGCGTTCAGAAGGAAGCTGTGGGTCTGCTCGTCCCGGGCGGTGTGGAGCGCTCGCTTCACCTCGGCCGTGAGCTCCTCGGGTTTGGCATGGCCGGCTGAGACGGCGGGATGCCAGCTGATGAGCCGCTCCAGGGGCGTGCGTTTGGGAGAGGCGCGAAACGCGGTCAGACCGCCCTCGATCGCCTCCAGGAGCGCCGCCCGCGCGGCCGCATCCTCGGCGTGGAGCCACGCGGCCACCGGGTTGCCCTGATAGGCGAAGGCGCGGAGGTTCGTGGCCAGGAGATCGGGGTCAGAGAGGATCTGCCGATACCGCTCGGCGAAGCCCGTGCGGGAAACGAGCCCGAAGCTCGCGGGTTTGCCCGAGGGCGGATCCGCGCGCAGGCCCATGGCGATCAGAAAGAAGCGCGACTTCTCGACTTTCAGCTCGGGCGGGGCCGTGGTGTCGAGCTTCTCGAAAACGTCCGCGCGGAAGACGGCGTCGCCCTCGGCGGCGGGTCGCTGGTCCCAGGCGTACTCGGACACGGAACGCCACACGTCGGCTGAGGCTCCGGCGGGCGCGTCGAGGAGCCTGCGGACCCGATCCTCGATGGGGGCAAGGGCTTCGCGTGCGCGCGTGAGCGCGGCCGCGAGCTCAGCGGGCGAGAGCCCGGTCTGAAGGCGCGCGGCCTCCGCGCCGTCCGGGCCGAGCACCAGCAGCGTGGGATATCCCGAGGCTTTGAGCTTCTCGCCCCAGGACTGAGCTTCGTCGGTGTCGCCGTCGAGATAAACGGAAACGAAGCCCCGGGTGGCTTCCACGAACGTGGGATCCTTGAACGCGGTGGCCTTGAGGAGATTGCAGGGCGGGCACCAGACTGCGCCCCAGTAGACGAACAAGGGCTTGGACTGTTCCTTGGCGAGCTTCAGCGCCGCCTCCATGCCACCCTTCTGCCAGTCGATCATCCCCTGCTCCGATCCGGAACGGCAGCCTCCGGCTGAAATCGCGAGGATCCACGCCACCAGCAGCCCCTTTGACGCGTTACGCATGACTCGCCCAGCATGATATACGAGGGGAGGAATGTCCACCTCACCTTCCCACTCCGGCTCCAGGCTAGGAATCCTGGGCGGCGGTCAGCTCGCCGGGATGCTCTTACCGGTGGCGCGCGCGATGGGGGTTCGCACGGTGGTGCTCGACGAGCCCGGATGCCCGGCCGAAAGTCTCTGCGACGAGTTCATCGCGGGTTCGCCCACGGACCCGCACGCGGTGGCCCGGCTCGGCGAGCGGGCCGACGTGGTGACCTTCGAGATCGAAGCGGTCGACGCTGGGGCGCTTGAGGCGCTCGAGCGCGCCGGGAAACAGGTGCGTCCGGGCTCGGCGGTGATCCGCGTCGTTCAGGACAAGGGCCTGCAGAAGGAGTTTTTCGCGCGCCACGGCTTCCCCACGGCTCCTTTCGTTTTGCTCCCGAGTCCTTCGGAGGCCGCGCGCCTGGGCCGCTTCCCCGCCATGATCAAGCTCCGCAGGGGGGGCTATGACGGGCGGGGCGTGTATTCCGTGAAGGGATTCGATGACCTGAAGGCGGTTCCGGATCGGCCCGTCGTGCTCGAGGACCGGGTGGAGATCGCGCGGGAGTTGAGCCTGATCGTGGCGCGTTCTGTGAAGGGCGAGTTGCGCGTTTTCCCGGCCGTGGAGATGGTCTTCGATTCCCGCCGCAATCAGCTCGATTACCTGGTGTCGCCCTCGGCGGCGGTGGCGGCGACTCTTGATCGGGCGCGGGCCCTGGCGGAGCTGGTCGCGGAGCGCCTCGGGGTGGTGGGGCTCCTCGCCGTGGAGCTCTTCGAAACCCGGGGGGGCGAGCTGCTCGTGAACGAGGTTTCCCCGCGGCTCCACAATAGCGGGCACCACACTA
>JADZFF010000067.1 GCA_020850015.1 Bdellovibrionales bacterium
GCAAGGAGGGCCGGATGAGGCTCACCGTCGACGCGGGGTGGACCCGCTGCAGCGTGGAGCTTGAGGGTGAGAGCTACGAAGTCTCCACGGAAGACGAGCTGCCGAGCGCCGGGTACAGCGGCGTGGGGACGACGAATAACGGGGGAAACAACGTCCAGTTCCTCGTGGACAGCTGGCGAATTGAGCTCCGTTAGGGCTGGAGGGTCTTCTTCAGCCGCGTGAGGTCGTAGTGGTGCACGTCCTCCAGCCGTTGAAGCAGGCGCTCGTAGGTTTCCTCGGGGAGCTGCGGCGTCCGGCTGAGGATCCATAGGTAGTCGCGGTTGGGGTGGCCCACCACGGCGTACTCGTACTCCTCGCCGAGCTCGATCACCCAGTACTTGCCCGAGAACGGCCAAAAGAAGCGAACCCGCAGCTTGGCGTTGGTGGTGGGGTCGGTGATCCAGGCCTTGCCGTGGGCCTCGCGGAGCTCGCCGTCGAGCCGATCGCGCCGGCAGGAGTTGCGCACGTCGATGTCGCCGTCGGGCCGCAGCCGGTACTCGGCTTTCGTGGCCACGCAGCCGCGCTGGAAGTTTTGGGGGAAGCTCGCGATCTCGTACCAGGTCCCGGCGTAGCGGCTGGGGTCGAGCCGGGGCACCACCTGGAGCTCGGGGGGCTCCGACGCGAGAGCGGGAGGCACGGCGAGGAGCGCGGGGGCGAGCAGCAGGGTGAAGAGGCGAAGAAGGGGGTATTGGGCTTTCATGGGGGGTCTCCTTGTAGGGTTTCTCTCCTCTGAATGTACCGCGGTTGTTCAGATAACGTCCGCCTCATTACTTGTACAAAACATGGACAAATGGCGCATTCGGGTTATCCTGAGGGCCATGCGGGAAATCTCGATGAAGGCCATGCTCAGACTGACCGGGCTCAGCGCCGATTTGGTGCGCGCCTGGGAACGCCGCTACGGGGCCGTGAGCCCCAAGAGGCTTCCGAGCGGCCGGCGGATCTACGGGCAGGCCGAGGTCCGTCGGCTGAAGCTGCTCGCCGAGCTCGTGAGGCAGGGCCATTCCATCGGCGGCATTGCCGGGCTCCCCGACTCGGAGCTCGTGGAACTTCGGGCGGGCACGCGGGTGCCGAGCATTGCGGGTTCCGAGAACCTCGCCGATGACGTGCGCGACCTGCTTCGCGCCGTGGGGGGCTTCGATCTTGCCGAGGTGCAACTCCTCCTGGCGCGGTCGCGCCATGCCATGAGCCCGCGCGAGTTCGCGAACTTTCTCGTGCCCCAGCTCATGAGCGAGGTGGGGCGGCTCATCGACGAGGGCAGGATGAGCGTGGCCCACGAGCACGCGCTCTCGGATCTGGTGCGCCACCACCTGCGCAAGATCTACGAGGAGCTCGAGCCGGTGAACGGCAGCCTGAAGCCCGAGAGGCGCCTGGGCTTCGCCACGCCCGAGGGGCATCACCACGACTTCGGCCTGCTGCTGGCGGCCGTGGGCTGCCGTTACCGGGGCGAATGCACCCACTTCCTGGGGCCCAATATGCCGGCAGAGGCGCTGGCCGGGGCGGCCCGGGAACTGGGCCTGGCTGCGGTGGTGCTCGGGGTGTCGGTGCTTCCCCCCGAGGAGATCAAGGTGAAGCCGGACGAGTATCTCGCGAGGCTCGATGCGGCCCTCCCCAAGCGGACCGAACTCTGGCTCGGGGGGCCCGGCGTGTCGGGGCTCCGGCGTCGACGGAGCGCGCGAGAGACCTGGGTGTTCGAGAGCCTCGATGCGCTCGACGGCAAGCTCCGGCGCTTGCGTGCGCGGGCCTGAAGCACGGACTTGCGATGCGGCGCTTCGGCATGCGATACCCGGGCACATGCCCGAATTTATCTATACAATGCACCGCGTCTCCAAGATGTACCCGCCGGCGAAGCAGGTCATCAAGGACATCTCGCTCTCCTTCTACTACGGCGCCAAGATCGGCGTGCTCGGCCTGAACGGCTCGGGCAAGTCCACGCTGCTGAAGATCATGGCCGGCATGGACACCAACATCAACGGCACGGCCAAGGCCTCGGCCGGGATCACGATGGGCTACCTGCCGCAGGAGCCGCAGCTCGATCCGAAGAAGACCGTGAAGCAGAACGTGATGGACGGCGTGGGCGGCGTGCTCGGCGCTCTGGGCCGCTTCACCGAGATCGGCGAGCTCATGGCCGACCCCGACCTCGACCCCGACAAGATGGAGAAGCTGCTCGACGAGCAGGCCAAGCTTCAGGACGTGATCGAGTCGCAGAACGGCTGGGAGCTCGACCGTCAGCTCGACATGGCGATGGAGGCCCTGCGCCTTCCGCCGGCGGACGCTGAGGTGACGCACCTTTCCGGCGGGGAGAAGCGCCGTGTGGCGCTGTGCCGCCTGCTCCTGCAGAAACCCGACGTTCTCCTCCTCGACGAGCCCACCAACCATTTGGACGCGGAGTCGGTGCATTGGCTCGAGCAGTTCCTGAAGCGCCACGAGGGCACGGTCATCGCCGTGACCCACGATCGCTACTTCCTCGACAACATCGCGGGCTGGATCCTCGAGCTTGATCGCGGCCACGGCGTGCCCTGGGAGGGCAACTACTCGTCCTGGCTCGACCAGAAGCAGAAGAAGCTTCAGGTGGAACAGCGCACGGAAGACCGCCGCGCGAAGACCCTCGAGCGCGAGCTCGAGTGGGTGCGTATGTCGCCCAAGGCCCGCCAGGCCAAGGGCAAGGCGCGGCTCAACGCCTACGAGAAGAGGCTCGCGGAAGACCGGCCGGAAAAAATTCAGGAGATGGAGATCTACATTCCGCCGGGCCCCCGCCTGGGAGACATCGCCGTCGAGTTCAGCGGCGTGAGCAAGGCTTACGGCGACAAGCTCCTCTTCGAGAACCTCTCGTTCAAGGTTCCGCCCACGGGTGTGATCGGCATCATCGGCGGCAACGGAGCGGGCAAGACCACGCTCTTCCGCCTCATCACGGGCCAGGAGAAACCCGACACGGGCACGGTGCGCCTGGGCGACACCGTGAAGCTCGCCTACGTCGATCAGAGTCGCGACACGCTCGACCCCGAGCGGCTGGTCTGGGAAGAGATCGCGGACGGAAACAATCCCACGATCATGCTCGGCAAACGCGAGCTCGACTCCCGCACCTATGCTTCCTGGTTCAACTTCTCAGGCTCCGACCAGCAGAAGCCGGTGGGCGTGCTTTCGGGCGGGGAGCGCAACCGCGTGCATCTGGCCAAGACCCTGAAGGCCGGCGGGAACGTCGTTCTGCTCGACGAGCCGACCAACGACCTCGACGTGAACACGCTGCGTGCGCTCGAAGAGGCGTTCAACGGCTTCGCCGTTTGCTCGCTGATCATCTGCCACGACCGCTGGTTCCTCGACCGGGTGTGCACGCATATCCTGGCCTTCGAGGGCGATTCGAAGGTGGTGTTCTTTGAGGGCAACTTCCAGGACTACGAGGAAGACAAGAAGAAGCGGCTGGGCCCGGACGCGCTCAATCCGAAGCGCGTGCGCTATCGCCCGATCCACTGAAAAAGGGGTCGGAGCCTTTTCTGGCGAAAGGCCAGGGATCGATTATGGTTCCTCCATGAGCTCGGATCGGCCGCTGGCCCGGACGGCCTGGATAACGATGAGTCAGTTCCACCCGCACTCGGATGCCGAGACCCTGGAGCGCGTGCGGGCTCGGGTGGCCGAGGGCTCGGGCCGCGCGCTCGTGATCCTGGACCTGGACGAGACGCTCTACGACGCGGGTCCCAGAAACGCAGCGATCTTCGCGGAATGGGTGGCGAGGGCCGAGTCGGCGCGCTTCCCGGAGGCGCGCGACGCCCTGGCCGCCCTGCTGGCGCGCGCCTCGGGCGAGAGCGCCCAGCGCATGGGCTACTCCCTCGAGGATCAGTTTCGCGCCGGGGGCGCTGACCCCGATGCCCCCGAGTTCCAGAAGGCGCTCGCGCCCCTTCGCGCCTTCTGGACGCCGCGATTCTTCAGCAGCGAATATCTGCGGCACGACCGGCCTTACTCCGGAGCTGTGGAGTTCGTGCAGGGCTTGCGGGCCGAAGGCGCGCGGCTGGTCTATCTCACGGGCAGGAATGCGCCGAACATGGGTGAAGGCACGCGCCGGAACCTGGAGCGCGACGCCTTCCCCGTGGAGTCCGGAGCGGAGGTGCGCCTGATCCTCAAGGCCCGCAAGGAGATCGACGATCACGGCTACAAACGCGAGGTGGGCGAACAGCTTGCGCGCGAGGCTGCGGCTGCGGGGCACTCGGTGGTCGCCCACTTCGAGAACGAGCCCAGAAACCTGGTGGAGCTTGCTCGTGCGTTCCCCGAGGCGGACGCCGTGTTCGTGGATACGCTTTGCAGCGAGCACCCGGCCGAGCCGATCCGGGGGGCCTACCGGATTCGCGGCTATCGGTGATCAGCCAATAGGGGTCGGAGCCTTTTCTGCGTAACGGCGCGTCAAGGGGTCGTTGAATAATCAGGCGTGACGCTCCGTTACGCAGAAAAGGCTCCGACCCCTTTGCCCGCCGTGACAGCGGGGGGCCCGGGGTGGCAGGCTGAAGGGATGACGGGCGCATCTCCCCCCGTGATCTCCCGTCTGGCCCCCACGCCAAGCGGGTATCTTCATCTGGGAAACGCCGTGAATTTCATCGTCACCTGGGCGCTCACGCGCGCTGCGCGGGGAAAACTTTGGCTACGCTTCGACGACCTGGACCAGGCCCGCTGCCGCCCGGAGTTCGTCGAGGCGATCTTCCGCGACCTCGATGCCTTGGGGTTGGACTGGGACGCGGGTCCATCGGGTCCGGACGAGCTCGAGCGGGAGTGGTCGCAGCGGTACCGCGTGGAGAGGTACCGGGGCCTGCTCGGCCGAATCGATGTCGCCAGCCCAGGTCTTCTCTACGGCTGCCGGTGCTCGCGCGCCGAGATTGAGGCCGCCGCTCCGGGAAGCCGGTACCCGGGAACCTGCCGCGGGCTTGGACTTCCCCGGGCCGGCCTTGACCCGGACGCCCGGGATCTCGCCACGCGCTTTCATCCGGACAAGCCCGTGGAGTTCACCGAGCTTCGGCCGGGCGGGCCGGGGGGCGGAGGGTGGGAGCGCCTCGCCGCTGATCCCGCCGAGAGCTCGGGCGACTTCGTGTTGTGGCGCCGCGACGGGCTGCCGGCCTACCACCTGGGCTCGCTCAGCGACGACCTTGAATTCGGGGTGACGCTCATCGTGCGGGGCGAGGATCTCAGGGCCTCCACCGCCGTGCAGCAGGCGCTTGCGCTCGCGGCACGCATCGAAGGCGGCCCCTTTCGGCGGGCGGTGTTTCTTCACCATGCCGCACTGAACGGACCGGACGGGGTGAAACTTTCGAAGTCCCGCCAGGCCCCCGGGCTCGAGGGGCTGCGCGGACCGCAGCGGGAGGCGATCCTGGCCAAGGCTACGGCGGCCGCCGCGGCCGTGCTGGGCGTTCATGGCTTGGATCCTCCGCGCAACCCAGTGCAACTTCGGGATCTGGTGGGGGATCTCGCGGTTGCCGTCACGGGGCGCGCGCCTCGCGCGTATCAGGAGTGACATGACGACCCAACGCGTCCCGTGGAGCGCCCTGGCCTGTGTCACGGCGATACTCGCCGCATTCGCGGCGCCCGCCTCTGAGCAGAAGACCCCGAAGAAGGAGCCCGCCGTGGCCACGCCGTCCTGGAAAAACTTCAAGAAACCCGTCGATGCCGAGCTTCGCGCGAAGCTCAGTCCGCTCACTTACGAAGTCACGCAGGAGGAGGGCACGGAACGCGCCTTCCAGAATGCCTACTGGGACAACCACCTTGAGGGCATCTACGTGGACGTCGTCTCCGGCGAACCCCTCTTCAGCTCCGCCGACAAGTTCGATTCAGGCACGGGCTGGCCCTCGTTCACGAAGCCGCTTCTGCCTGAGAACCTAGTGACCAGGAAGGATAGGGGGCTCTTCATGAGCCGCGTGGAGGTGCGCTCGAAGAGGGGCGAGTCGCACCTGGGTCACGTGTTCGACGACGGCCCCGCGCCCACTGGCCAACGCTACTGCATGAACTCCGCGGCGTTGCGCTTCGTGCCGGTCGAGGATCTGGAGCGGGAGGGGTATGGCGAGTTCCTCGCTCAGTTCAAGAAATCATCCGCGGACAAGGCGCCGGGCGCGCGTGAGACCGCGGTGCTCGCGGGCGGCTGTTTCTGGGGCGTGGAGGAGCTGATCCGGCAGCTTCCCGGCGTGGTCGAAACCGAGGTGGGATACACGGGGGGCGAAGCCTCGGCACCCCGCTACGACCAGGTGAAAACCGGGCGGACCGGTCACGCGGAAGCCGTGCGCATCGTCTTCGATCCGGCTCGGGTGAGCTACGAGGAGATTCTGCGCTTCTTCTTCCGGCTGCATGATCCGACGACCTTGAACCAGCAGGGGAGCGACATCGGCACGCAGTACCGTTCGGCGATTTTTTTTCAGACCGAGGCGCAGAGGCGCGTGGCCGAGAAAGTGAAGGCCGAGGTGGATGCCTCAGGAAAGTGGAAAAAGCCCGTCGTGACCCAGATCGTGAAAGCCACGGAGTTCACGCGAGCGGAGGAATACCACCAGGACTACCTGCAGAAGGAACCCGGCGGCTACACCTGCCACTACCTCAGGGATTGACCCTTTGCCGCTTCAGCCGATCGTGATGGGCGGCCTACGTTCCTCGGTCATTTGACCTCCAGCCGTTTCGGACGCGTGCCGAAAACGAGGTCCCAGAGCGGGGAAGTGACTCCGAAGTAGTTGTTCGGGTCGGTGAAGTGGTGGTGCATGTGGTGCTTGGTGAGGAACTTCCCGATCCAGGTTCGCGGCCGGCGCTGGTGCGTGCTGTAGTGCACGAACTCGTAGACGAGGTAGGAAGCGGTGAGCCCCGCCATGAAGAAGGCCGCCGCCTCGAAACTGCCACTGAGAAGCGTGATCAATCCGAGGTATGCCAGCGCGCTCGGGAGGCTGAGCAGCACGGGAGCCACGACGAGATCAGGGAAGTTGGGCTTGTCGTGGTGGAGACCGTGTACGCCTGAGCTCAGCGCGTTGAGGAGGTGGACGGGATTGAGCTTCGATCGGCCCTCGTGCCCCTTGGAGTGGAACGAGAACCGGTGAAGCAGGTATTCCAGGAGCGTCCAGCCCAGGATCCCGCCCAGCACGAGCGCGGCGCGCGTCCCGGCGGACAGGTTGCCTGATTGGACGGCGTAGCCGGTGGTGAGGGCGATGTAGGGCACGAACACGAGGGCGGGCAGCCAGGGATTGGAGCGGCCGATTCGGAGCAGGAAATCCCGTCCGAAACCTGACTTCACTTCGGACATGCCCGCGAGATTCGTGGCGTTCGCGCTTCGTGGAGTGCTCATGGTAAGTAACCCTCTGGTTACTTTTAGTATCCGACTTCACCGCCCTGGATCAAGCGCTAAATAACCACATGGTTACTCAGCCTTGGTTCTGGCGCCTGCTGGGGTCTTCGGTTACGAGACGCAAATGGCCCGCTCCAAGTCCGCTGTCCGCACCCGGGATGCCGATCGCACTCGGGCTCGGATCCTCGCCTCCGCGACCCGCGTCTTCGCGGCTCAGGGATACGCCGGGGCTTCCACCAATGAAGTCGTGAAGGCTTGCGGCGTCAACAAGCGGATGCTCTTCCACTACTTCGGCGACAAGGACGGGCTCTACCGCACGGTGATCCTGCAGCAGTGGGTGGAGCTGAAGGAGTGGTTCGACTCCGCGGCCAAACGGTACCTGGAGGAGCATGGAAGCCTGCCCACCGACACGCCGACCCTGCTCCAGGAGAGCGCGCGGATCGCCTGCCGGTTCATGGCGGAGCGCCAGGATTTCGTCCGCCTCATGATGTGGGACGGGCTGGAGGGAGGACGCGCCGCGAACAGCATCTGGCGCGAGGTGCGGGGACCGCTTTTCGTGCAGGTGGAGTTCCTGCTGCGCGCGGCTCAGGACGAAGGCCAACTGCCCCGCAACCTCGACCCAGCCCAGTTGGTCGTGAGCTTCCTGGGCGCAATCAGCTTCTACTATGCCTTTGCGCCCACCCTGAAGGAGATCATCGGCCGCGACCCCTTGTCGGCCCAGGCCCTGAAGGAGCGGGAAGAGCAGGCCGTGCGCCTGCTCGCCGCCGTCCTGTCGCGCCGCGCTTGAGCTCCCGCCTTTCGCGACCTTGACCCGGGCGGCTTTCGCCCCGCACACTGAAACTTCCGAAACAGAATCCAACGCCGAAGGAGAATGGCATGCGCGGACGAGTGAAGAAGTCGTGGGGAGCCTGGGGGATCTCGTTCTTGATCGTGGCCGCGGCCGCGGCGCCGGCTCAGGCCGATTGGCAGGGCACGATGCGCATGTACGGGAAAGGCACCGAAGGCGCGAAGGGAAAGATCTTCTACAAGGGCAAGAAGATGCGCATGGACATCAATCTGCGCGGCCAGGAAACGACGATGCTCATGGACAACACGGCGGCAGGCGCCAAGGGCCCCAAGGCCATGATGCTCATGCACAAACAGAAGCTCATCATGGAGACCCAGGGCGACCCGGTGCAGGCGCAGTCCGTGATGTGCGACCCCAAGGACGCGGATGCCTGTCTGTCCAAGAACGGGTTCAAAAAGGTGCGTTCCGAGATGATGCTCGGGCACATGTGCGACGTCTACGAGGGGAGCCGCGACAAAGGCGGCAAGAAGGGAATCCAACGCCTCTGGCGCCCGAAGAACCTCAAAGAGGTATTCATGGTGAAGATCGAGGGCGTGCAGGAGGGGCAGCCCCCGGCCGGCATGGAATTCCACGACATCAAGGTGGCCGCGATCGCCGACAGCGTTTTCGCCGTTCCCGCGGGCTACAACAGGATGCCCGATCTGAGCGCGATGATGAAAGGCATGGGCGGCAAGATGCCCCCGGGCGGGATGCCGCCCGGAGCGATGCCTCCCTCGGGCCGCTGATTCCAGCAGAGGATCTCAGCGCACCGAAGCTCGCGTGCTGCCGGCATAGACCGCGGCCAGAGTGAGTGCGGCGCCTGCGATCTGGTGCGCCTGGAAGACCTCGTTGAAGAGCCAGCGGCTGAGCAGCACGGAGAGCACCGGCTGGAGCAGGAGAATCAGCCCCGCGACGCCCACCGGGACGCGGGGAAGATAGGCCGTGATCATGAGCCAGCCCGCGACCTGGGGCAGAAGCGCGAGCCCGAGCAGTGGGCCGAGTTTCACCGCGCCCGGCCATCCGAGATCCCCCTCGAGCGCGGCCGCGCCCGCCATCAGGAGGCCTGAAACCGCGGTGACGACAAAGAGCCGCTGGGTGGCCGTTCCGCCGCGGGCCCCGCTTCCCGCGCGGCGCAGGAACACGATGAACAGCGCGTACATCGCGGCCGCGCAGAGTCCCAGCGCCACGCCCCACCAGTAACGGTCCGCGCCCTGGGTGAGATCTTTGAAGGCGGAGCTGAAGACGTCTTCGCCGCGCCAGACAAGGAGCGCCATCCCGATGAAGGCGCCGACAATGGAAAGCCAGAAACGGCGGTCGGCCCGCTCGCTAAAAAACAGGACGCCTAGCGCGGCGGTAAAGAAGACCTGCGTGTTCGCGATCACGGTGGCCAAGCCGGGGCCGGAATACTGGATGGCCCGGTGCCAGAGGCTCAGGTCCACGGCGAAGGCGGTGCCCGCGGCCACAAGCGGCCACCAGCCGCGGAACGCGATTTTCGGGATCACGCGCCGACGTTGCGCGAGAAGGATCGCCGCGAGCACCGGCGCGGCCATGAGGCAGCGGTAGGCGCCGGTGGCCGTGGGCCCCACGGGCGACTCGCGGACGAAAATGGGAGCGAGGCTCAGGACGAGGGTACCGAGCACGAGTGGGAGGGCGGGGCTCATGGGCGGCAGTGTACCTCCGGGGGGGCGGCCCTGTCTTGCGCGCTTCATGCGCGAGGGAGTAGCGTTGTGCGGATGATGATCGATGCCGGTTTGGATGTACGCGCTCTGTGGAGCCTCGTGGGGATGGCCGCCTGGACTTTGGGTCTGGTGGCGGTGGTGGTGACGGCGCGCACGTTCTGGGTGCTGGGCGGGGCCCCGGCAAACTCCTTTCCCACGGCCGAGAAACACGGGCCTGAGTGGTACTGGCGTGCGTACCGCGCCCACCAGAACGCGGTGGAGAACATCGGAGTGTTCGCCGCCCTGGTGCTTGCCGGTCAGTTCCTTCCACGGCTGGAGCCGCTCTTCGGGAACGCGGCGGTGATCTATTTCTTCGCGCGCGTGCTTCAGGGGCTCACGCACCTGTTCAGCACCTCGGATCCGGCGGTGCGGGTCCGATTCGCCTTCTTCGTGATCCAGCTCGCCGCCGCCGCCGCGATGGCCGCGGCCCTGCTCGGCGCGCGCGCCTAACGGCCGGAACCCGCGGCTCTCGAGGGGAGCAGCGCCGTGGGCAGCGGCTCCTCCGGCACGGGAGGAACCAGGGGATTCGAGTCTCGGGAGGAGACAGTCCCGGCGGCGCGGGCATCGGCCGTCGCGCGGGCGGCAGTGCCCGCGGGCAGAAGCGTGGCCGGGCAGTAGTCGGGAAGGCGCGAGTGCTGCCCGTAGAGGTAGTCGGTCTCCCTTTCGAAGTTGAAGGGCAGCCCATCGATGTTCGTGATCGGCCTGTCAGCGTAGATTTGGCGGTCCACTTCGGCTCTCCAGAGCTCCGCGCGATTCGGGAGCGCGGTCACCGGGGTGGGCGGCGCCGGCTCGTCCGCGGGCGCGGACTCACCTCCCGCAGTCAGGGCAATGCAGCCCCGGGCGCCTCCCTCCTGCGCGCAGAAGGAAACCTCGATCGTGCGAAAAGCCCGCCAGTCGTTCGGCTGTTCAAGACGGAAGCTCATCTCCCTGCGGTTGGCGCCGGCGTTGAGCTCCGTTACCCCCGCGACCCGCTTCATCGCGGCCAGGTAGGACAGGAATCCCTCGCTCGCGATCTCGCCGGCCAGGAAGCGGCGCTCCTGCTCGGAGTTCCTGCCGTACTCCTCCACGAATCGCAGAAGCTCGGAGCGAAGGCTTTGGAGGACGGCGCCCACTCGCTCGGAGTCGCGCTCGGCCAGCCGCCAGGCACCGGCCATGCGGGCCCTCTCGGCCCGGCACGCTCCGGCGGAAGGACCCTCGCCCGCGGAGGCCGCCCCAGGCAGGCAGAGCAACGCCGCGATAAGGGCCGGGCGCCTGAATGACGATCCTGAAATCCGCATTCCTATCCCCCCGGAAACGGCGAACCGCCAGAGTCAAAGTGTAGCATGGGGCCACAAATCCCCGTACTCTCTGCGAGTATGAGGTCGTCATGTGGATCGCCAAACCGCTGAGCGCGCTTACGGTCGAAGAGGCCCGGGACTGGCGCCGGATTCTTGGCCATCATCGCGGCTCGGACCCGAACGTTCCACTGGCCCAGACCTGGACCTGGGCCCGAGGAGCGGAGGTGCTCGGCATGGGCGCCTGGTGCGTGTACTCGCCCGATCAGCAGGTGGGGGGAGTGGTGATCGGCGAGCGAGGCTCGGGGCGCTTCGAGTGCGTGAATGGGCCCTGGATCGCATGGGGCGATCCGACCCTGGCGCCCGCGCAGCTGGCCACCTTCGCGCAGGCGGTGAGCCGCCTGGGCCCGGGTTTCCGAGAGCTCGGTCTTTCGCCGCGTTGGATGGATCACCAGGCGGCCGGCTTCCTGAAGGGCCTTCCCGTCGAGCCGGCGAGCGTGGACCGCGCGGCGACCCGCGTGCTGCGGCTCGCACGGACCGATGATGAGCAGATCGATGGATTTGGCACGCGGCTGCGGCGCACGCTCCGGGTGTCGATGGCGAAGGCGATGGAGGCGGATTGCGTGGCCTTGGACGCTGGCCTCGCGCGCGTTTTCTCCCACGAGGGGGAGCGCTACGCGAAGGAGCGCGGATTCCTGGTGCCCGGCGCGGCCTGGTTCGAGGCCTTGATTGATTCCGCCGGGGAGGAGGCCGGGCTCTCGCTCTGGCTCGCTCGAGCCAAGGTCGGTGAGCCTGGGCGCTGGCGCGAGGCCCAGGTTGTGGTGGCTCTCTGGGGGCGCGGCGCGCACTATCTTTTCGGATGGCAGCGCGAGGAGGGGGCGCCGCCCTCCGCCTGGAGCGCGGCCGCCGTGGCGCAGTTCCTGGCGATGCGCAGGTGCGCCGGCGAGGGCGCCGCGCACTACGATCTGAACGGCGACATAGTGGACGAGTCGCCTTCGGATCCTTATCGGGGCGTGCACGAGTTCAAAGCGCAGTTCGGCGGGGAGGTCGTCCGGTACACGGTGCCGCGCTTCGTGATTCGAGCGGGTTAGGCGCCTCCGACTCTCCACGCAAGCGTGCACTCGCGTTTCGCGCCGAAGCCTGGTCGCCGCTCCACGGTGAAGCCGCGCGATTCGAGCGCGCGCCGGAGCGCGCCCTTGAAGGCGTAGGTGGCGAGCACGCACTCGGGCGCGGCGAAGCGGTCGAGGAAGCGCCCAAGGAAGGCCTCATCCCAGAGGTCAGGCGAGGTGTTCCCGCTGTAGGCGTCGAAGGCGATGACGGTGAACGCAACTTTTTGTTGCGTATCAGCTGGATCCCCCGCCGCTGCGGCTCCGAACGCAACAGAATGTTGCGTTTCAGCGGTCAGCGCACGTTCGTGGAGCGCGTCGACCAGACGCCAGGCACCCGAGGCCAGGAACGCACGCAGCTGGCCGGCCGCTGCCGCGCCCTCGCGCGCGAAAACATCGGCGTAGGTCGCGCGCAGGGCCTCGGGCACTCGGGTGTGCGTGGGGTCAGCGAGCCAGCGGGGGAGCGCCTCGCGCAGGAACAGGTCTGACTCGAAGCTCAGGATGCACGTGTCCGTGGCGCCCCGTGGGTGCGCGCCAGTGCCTCGCGGCGGAGTTCCACCCGTGTCCGCCGCCCAGATCGCTGCCGCACGTGCCTCCACATAGCCCAGGCCCAGCCCCACCACGAGGAGTCGGCGCGGCCAGCCGCGCTCGAGCGCGAAGCGCAACGCGTGCCCGTAGACGTAGTCGGTCTCGGCCCAGGCCCCCATGGAGGAGTGCATGGGCTCGCCCGGCACCGAGGCCCCGGGCCTGGCGTGCGCCACGGTGGGGCTGCCGTCGCCGGTGCGGAGCACGAAGTAGCGGTGCTCCGGGCCGTCCCAGGTGGGGTGCCCGGTGTGGGGGGGGGCCGTTTTCATGCGTTCTTCTTGACAGGGAGTGTCGGATTTTTCAAGACAGGGGGCATGAGGCCCGAGGTTCCCTACACCCCCATCAGCCAGTACTACCGGGCCGTCTTCGGGGGGAAGGTCTACAAGATCCCGCTCTCCGTGGCCGACACCTGCCCGAACCGCGAGGGGCTCAAGGGCATGAAGGTCTGTTCGTTTTGCGACGTCTGGGGCTCGGCCGCCTATCCGGACGGGGCGGGCGACTCGGTGACCGTGCAGCTCCTGCGCAACAAGGAGCGCATTCTGAAGCGCGTGAACGCCGATTCATTCCTGGCCTACTTCCAGGCCTACACCAACAGCTTCGTGAAGGTGGCGCGCCTGGAGGAGCAGATCGACGAGGCTCTGAAGGTGGAAGGCATCAAGGGCGTGGTGCTCGGCACCCGGCCCGACTGCGTTTCGCCCGCCGTGATGCGGCTCTGGCAGAAGACGCACGAACGTTCCTGGTGCTCGGTGGAGCTCGGCGTGCAGAGCTTCTTCGATCACCACCTGGAGTACATGGACCGCGGGCACAGCGGCCAGGCCTCGATCGACGCTTTAGAGCGCATCGCGGAGAACACCACGGTCGACGTGGGCATTCACCTGATCTTCGGCAACCCGGGCGAGACCGACGCCGAGATCGTGGAGACGGCGCGCATCTGCAACACGCTCCCCTTGAAGCATGTGAAGCTCCACCACCTGCACGTGCTGAAGGGCACGGAGCTCGAAAAGCGGCATGCACGCGGCGAGTTCACGCCCGTGGACTTCGAAACCTATGCGGGCCGCGTGGCGCTTTTCCTGCGGCACCTGCGCGCGGACATCGCGGTGCAACGGCTTGCCGCGCTTTCGAGCCGCTCCGAGGAGCTCATCGCGCCCGACTGGACGGCGAAGAAGTTCCAGGTGCACGACGGAATCATCCAACATATGCTCCAAGCTGGCGCCCGTCAGGGTGACCGGTATCCGATTCCCAATTGATGCTCAGTGCGTCGCGCGCGCGACGCACTGAGCATCAATTGGGAATCGGATACCGGTCACCCTGACGGGCGCCAGCTTGGA
>JADZFF010000068.1 GCA_020850015.1 Bdellovibrionales bacterium
CGACGTGGACCTTCAGGATAGGCGCCCCTCCGGCACCGAGACCCTGGTGATCCACGGCCAGCCCGACCGCGCCGACTCCTCGAACATCTACTCCAACGACTGGGGCAGGGGCGGCCGCCTGTGCTCCGTTCTCACGCACGAGTTCGGCCACCGGCTGGGACTCAGCGATGAGTACGTGGAAAGCGGCATGACCTGCCCCACGCGCGGGGGATTTGAGGCCGACTCGATGATGAACGGCGGCACCGTCTCCATCCACGTATACCGCTGGTACCCCCGCCACCTGGAGCGGGTCTTCGGCTCCGCCTGCGGGAGCTACGCGCCGTGAGGCTCTGGCCTGGCGAGGGACTCGCGGCACTGCTCCTGGGAATCGCGGCCGTGCTGCCGGCCCAGGCCGGGCCCTACGACGGTCTGCCCTGCCCGCCAGCGACTCCTTCCGTTCTCAGCACCGAAGAGATCAGGACGCTCGAAGCGGCCATCTCCGGATTGAGCTGGTGGCCCGTGACCATCTGGGCCGACGCCACGGCGCCCTGTCGGCCCGAGGTTCCTGACAAAGCCGGCATGCGGACCTGGCTCACGGACACCTTTGCCTCCGGCAGCCCGGCGGTGACCCGCACCGTACACGGGGTTCTCCTCGAAAATCAGCCCGAGGCGCTCGTGGACCTCTTCGCGAGGCTCACGACCACGCACGCCAGCGAGGGGGCCGACCAGGTCACGCCGGCCGTTCCCGCTGACTGCCACGAGTTCTTCTGCGCGGCTCGAGCGGCGCTCGGTGCCGACATCGCCGATCAGCTCGCCTATCTCCTGGCCCGCCACCACCTGAACGGCTCGCACCTGGCCGGGCCTAGCATCACGGGCCCCCGGGGCTTGGCGGCGTTTCGCTCCGCCGAGCTCTCCACCATACTCCGGGCGGCCGCCGACCTGCCTCCGCACCTCCTCGGCATCGAGCCTGAGATCTCGATCAATCACGCCACTCGCGACACCTCCTCAGGCACGACGGTGGCCAACGCCCGCATCACCCTCTTTGACAAATGGAGCAATGAGCTTCCCCACAATCGGAACGCCACGGTAGTGCACGAGCTGGGACACCGGGTGGGAAGCAGCCTGAATCTCGATGAATCGCCGGGCTGGCTTGCCCTGGCGGGATGGGAACAGCGCACCTACCTCACGGAGGACGGGAACTCACGCAACACCTGGCTTCCCACTCGTCCCGGCTGCCTGATATCCGGTTACGCCGCGACGAACCCGTCCGAGGACTTCGCCGAGTCGGTGGTCGCGTACCGCTATGTCCCGGACGAGCTCGAGGCCCGCTGCCCCGAGAAGTACCGCTACATGAAAGAGCTCGTGTTCGACGGGATCGAGTACGGCACCGATGCCGAGTGCGCCAGCCCCGCGCGGCTCTCCACTCAGGTGCAGACCGCCGTCGCGGGCCGGCTGGAAACCCTCCTTGGGTCAGCGAACGCGGGGAGCGAAACGGGTTCGCGCGGGGCACTCCGCTCTTGCCGCGAGCAGCTCATGAGCTTCTACGCCGCCCGTGGGCTGGCCGCCTCTCCCCTGAGTGGCGAGGCCCGCGGCTGCCTAGCGTCCTCCCTGGCGGCGAACGCCGCTCTCGGCCCGCCACCAGTCGGCCTCGACGGGATCACGAACCGCGATGAGTACCTGCGAGTGATGAGCCGGATCGGCGCCCCGTCCAACTTGGTCACGGAACGCTCGGACGAGCTCACCCGGGCCGCCCGAGGAGCCATGCGCGACGCACTCTTGGGTCCCCTGCGGTACATGTTCTCTTCCAGTAATCCGTTGGCTGGCTACGATTACCAGTACCGATCCAACACTCCACGAGCCGAGTTTTGCGCGCGGGAAACCCGGCACGCCGACCAGACGATCCAGCGCATGGTCCCTACGCTCGCGAGGAACGACGGCGAGTACGATCTTTTCTTCTTCCGGAACGCCACCGCGCTCAACGGATGGTTCCACGCCGCCTGCATGAGGATGCAGCCCCATGAGGGTCGCATCGTCGCCCCCACGGAGGCCGACATCGCGTCCGCGTTGGACTCGGTCCTCGCGGCTCCTGGAGGATCGCCATGAAGCGCGCCCTGATCCTGCTCCCGCTCCTTCTTCTTTCACTCGGGGCCCAGGGGCAGGAGGCCCCGAAGCGAGAGAGCCCTCCAAAACCACCCACGGCGCTCGAGGCGGCGCGAGCCTCCCTGCCTGAGGCCCTGCGCGGCCTCAGGCCCGGGGTGTCGACCCGCGCCGAGGTCCGCAAGTCACTGGGCAAAGCCGCGGAGGAGCAAGGCGATCACTGGCGTTACGATCTCGGAGGCGGGAAATTCGACACCACGATCCGCTTCATGGGTTCGCGCGTCGCCGCGATCCATCATCGCCTAGCTCCCGGAAAGCTCTCCTTCACGGAGCTCGCCCAGGCCGGGCTCGCGGGAACCGACGGGGGCGATCCCGCTGAGCGCGCCCATCTCCCTCACGAGCTCGGACGCGAGCGGGACGCGCTCTACCCTCAGGAGGGGCTGAGACTCCGGTACCGCGCAAATGGGGCGAAACCTGTCGTCGAGATCTCGTTAACGCTGCCTCGTTGATCGTTCGGCCCAGGCCGCGGTAGAAGGCGGGCATGCGAGTCACCCTCGGAACCTTGGCCGCCGCTTCGGGCCTCGCCCCTGAGAGCGCGCGCCGCGCCTGGTTTCGATCGGGGGATCCCTTCAGCCCGCTTGGCGGGGCTGAGCGCCAACTGGCGGAGGAACAGGCGGAAAGCGCGCTTTTGGATCGCGTAATTGGCCTGAACGCCGAGGAGGTGGAGGCCTTGCTCGCCAGGGCGGCCCACCTGAAAGCCCCCGCAGGGAGCTTTCGCACGCTCGGACCGGCTCTCCACGAGGGCGCCCAGACCTGGGTTGGACTGGCCCCGAAGAGCCTGCTCACGCCTTACGGTGAGATCTGGCGGGTACTCGCAAGGCTCAAGGCGTCGGGGGCACTTTCTCCCGGCGACCTGGTCGCCGACCTGGGCGCGGGCTACGGGCGCATGGGATTCGTGATCGCACGGTCGTTCCCGGAGCTGCGCTTCGAAGGGCTCGAGCTCGTGCCGGAGCGGGTGACGGAAGGGAATCGCGTGCTGCGCGCGCTCGGGGTTCCGCCCACCCGCGCGCGTCTCACGCAAGGAGACCTGCTCCGAAGCCCTTTCCCGACGGCCGCGGCCTACTTCCTCTACGAGTTTGGCACCATGGACGCCATCGATCGGGTCATCGAGAGGCTCCGCGACGAAGCAGTCCGCCCCTTCGCCGTCATGGCGCGCGGAGGCCGCGTTTGCCGAGCGATCGAGCGCCACCCTTGGCTCGCGGAAGTCTTGCCTCCGATCCATCTGGGCCGCGTGTCGATCTATCGTACGGGCTGAGGGGGGTCGCGGCTCGAGAGCCCGGGCTAGAACGCGAAGCCGGCGCTCGCGCCGAACTCACCGCCCGTGAGGGCCTGCCCTTCGCCCCGCAGGTCGATGAACCGGCCATAGCCGCCCACCTCGATCTCGTCCGTGACCTTCAGGTGCGCCGCAAGCGCGGCCTGGGTGGACACCACACCGCCCTCGCCGAGATCAGGGCCGTGAAAGGCCCAGGCCGCCACCGTACCCGTCCCCTGGATCGCGAGGCGGAACTGCCCGCCCACGCGCAGGAGGTTGCCGTCGGTGCCGAGCTCGCCGCCTTCGGCCGCCTCGGCCAGGCGCACCGCGGTGCCGGCGCCAAGCGCCGGGCCCACCATGAACAAGACGTCATCCACCCGGCACACGAGCCCAGCCTCTGCCGCGCCGATGGCCGATACGCCGGTGAGGCCATCGATGTTCAGATGCGCGCCGCCCGAGGCCTCGCCCCCGACCCCGCCGTAGCCGCTGCAGCCGTTCTTGCGGTCGTCGAGCGGCGTGCCACCCACGAAGCCGCCGGCGTCGAAGTCTACGCTCGTGGTGAAATCACCCTCAGTGGTGCTGCCCGCGCCTGCGTCCACCGAACCATGGCCGCTCACCAGAATCAACTTGTGGGCCAGGATCTCGGCGTGCACCGTGACCGTGCTTTCGGTGGCGCCCTCGATCGGCCCCTCCCCCGCGCTGATCGCCTGGCTCAGACCGAAATCAAGGCCGGAGTTGAACTGAATCACGGGCTCCTCGGCGCGCGCCGCCCAGGCGCTCATGGCGATCTGGGCGAGGGGCAACGAGAAGGTCAGGACGATGTACCGAGCGAGGTGGAGCGAGGACACACTTACCTTGAAAGTCGACTTCATCGGGCTCTCCTGTGTGAGTATTCTTGATTCTGGCTTTAAGCCTGACAGAAATCCGGACCGATTCCTCCGGAGATAAAGTGTCTCGATCCGTGACCCGTTGCGCGGGATGCCCGGGCAACAGCGGGATACTAGAAGTTCGCACCGTAAGCGGCAGCAAAAAGGCATTGCCCCGCCAATCGCTGTGAGATATCTCTCTCGAATCAAAAGTCCTTCCCCCTGAGGTCTAGGTCCGAGATGCCCTCCCCCAGCCGTCGTAAGCCCGCTCAGCTTCAGCTCTTCCGGGGCTCGCTCGCCCGCGCGGCGGCACTAAAGCCGGTGCATGGGGGTGAAATCTCGCTCGGCCGCCGCAAAACGCGCCGCCCGCTCGACCCGCGCCATCCCATTCATGTCACCCTACGGGCCGAACGGGCCCGAGGTCACCTCTCCCTTCTCGCACCCCGGGTGCGCTTCACGGTGAAACGGCTCGTGCAATGCGCGGCCGAGCGCCACGGCGTGCGCCTGCGACGGTACGTGAACGTCGGAAACCACCTGCACGTTCTCGTGAAGGCCCCCACGCGCGAGGCATTCCAGAACTTTCTGCGCCAAGCCGCCGGGCACGTGGCCCAGGCGGCGACAGGGGCGAGGAAAGGAGTGCCCGCAGCGACCCTAGGCTCGGGGCGAGCCCACGGACTCACGGGCTCGGTCTGCTCGGCGCGCACTCGAATGAGCCTTGCTCAAGGCCCAGCCCCGAGAAAGGCACCGGCAAAGAACACCGCCACCTACCGCCGCCGCTTCTGGGACGCGCTTGCGTACACGCGCGTGGTGAAGACTCCGCTCGAGGAGGTGGGCTTGCAGAAGTATTTCCTCAAGAATCTGGCCGAAGCCCTGGGACTCCCCGACCCGCGCGTGCGGTTTCGGGGTGAGACCGTGGAGCTCAAGATCCCTAGCGGCGCCGGGCCCCCGCTGGAAGATGTCTGGGCCTGAGGAAATCCCCCGCGGCAAGGCCGGTTGAGCCCCGCTAGGGTCCGCGGAACCGCATCGCACTTCGCGCTCCCAGTCTCCGCCCAGCCGCGCTAGCATGCCGATCCATGATGAGGTTCGAGAATCGTTTCTGCATCGGTGCGCTTCTCGCGGTGCTCACGCACACTGCCTTGCTTACGACAGGGCTACTCCTCACCTCCCCGCCGAGCGCAGAGCCCCGTCTTCTGCGGGTAGAACTTGTCGACGCCGAGGCAGCTCAGAGCCGCAGGCCTGCTCCCAGAGGCCATTCACCCCGCAAAGACTCATTGGATTTGCGCCCGCATTACGTACGTTCGCTCGACCGTGTGCAGGCGGAAGGTGCGGCGCCAGGCCAACCTGAGAGGCATTCGCCCTGGCCGAGCGCCGAGACCACTGCAAGTGACCTACTCCTCACGGAAAGCCTGGCCTCTACGGTCTTCGATCTCTTGGCAGTAAAGATCCACCAACGCCTGGACTACCCATCGATGCTCGCAGAAAGTGGCATACGAGGCCGCGCCACACTCGATCTGGTGTTCGACTCCCGCGGTGAAGTAGACGAAAATCGGAGCCGCTTCTCGGGCGGTCATAAGCTTCTCAGAGGCCTGCTTGTAGGCGCCGTTCGCGAGGGCCTGGTGGCCTGGTACCTGAACGACGCAGCGAATCTCCGGATCGAACAGTATCGCGGTCAGCACTTCCGCGCGGAGTTTGATCTCAACGCCGCAGTGTACCCTGTGAGGTCAGTGCGCAATCTAGCTCCGAATAGCTACGAGTTTCTGCGCAAACGGCGGTCTGCGAACTGCGTAGCGCCGGGATTGGGCGGCAGCCCAATGATGGATCTGGCCTGCGTGGCGCTCTCGGCCTATGGGGCCATTCGGCGCGAGACGAGCGCGGATTATCGGTCTCGGCTGCAGGGCCTACGTGACCACCTCGAAGAGCTCGATCGGAGAGGACTCCAGGGCTTCGGCGAGCTACTAGACGCCCGGCGCGGATAGCCTCCCCCGCCCCGAGGGATCTCTCTCCTGAAAGCACTGATCGGCCTGAACCCGGCAGCCGCCTTGCCGCTACTGCAGCACCCGGAAGGCCTGCGTCCAGGCCTGTTTTCCGTCGGGGTACCTCACGCGGGCGCGCACGTAGCCCTCTCCCCCGGCCAGCCGGTACTCGGGTGATGCGCCGGGCGCGCGGGCCAGAAGCCGCCCGCCGGAACCGATGAACTCGGTGGTCGCCCCGGCGGGCGCGGCCTTGAGCTCCAGCTTCAGCATCTGCTCCGAGACGGTCATCCGCGCGAGCTCCACGCCCGTCGACGAGTAGTAGTCGCCGCGGTCGATCGCCGCGCAGAGGGCGCGCGCATCGAGCGATCCGGCAGCGGCCGCGGCCACCTGGATCCAGCCCAGGCCCCCGCGCCGCGGTTTGTAGCCGAGCTGAGCTTCGGTACGCACGAGATCATGCATGTCGTCGCTCGCCACGCCATACACGTCCCGGCCGTCGCTGAGGAGCGAGTCCCAGAGCGACTCCGTGGACGGGTGATTCGCATCGCCCGGGTTCGCCACGAAGGCGTGCTGGTTGGCGATCTCCATTGATCGGAATGCGGGCACCGCGCGAAGAGTCTCAAGCGACAGGCCCCACTCGTAGTTCGGGTGGTTCACGATGGCCACGGCGCCAGGCTGGCCGAGCACCACGCCCAGCGCGCGCTCGAGCGCGAGTTTCGCGGGGTTGATCTTTTTCGCAGGGTGCGACTCCACGCCGCAGAGCTGGCTCACGTGCACGGAGCGCTTGGGACGCCCGGTCGGGTCGTTCGGCGGGCGGTCGTAGGCGTATGAAATCTCCTCGCCCGGAACCACCACGAAGCCTCCGGGGATCTCGAGCGACTGGAACTCCTCCCAGGTCGAGGCGCGATCGTGATCGGTCATCACGAGGAACTGGTAGTTGCGATCGCGGTACCAGCGAATCACGGTCTCGGGGAGCGAGTCGCCATCACTGCGAAGCGTGTGCGTGTGGGTATTGCCCTTGTAGAAGGCGTCCCAGCTCAGGGTCGTCGCGAAACGACCAGGTTCGGCCTTCGGCGGCTTCTTCCCGAGGGCCAGAGCCGGGATTGCGGGCAGCCCCAAGGCTAGGGGAAGGATCAGGGCGAACAGGGCAGCAGTGAGCAGGCGATTCATCGTCATTTCCTCGTTTCAGTCTAAAAGCAGGCTCCGGCAGATTTGCAGCGGGGCAGACAGCTTCCGCCGTTCTCGGGCGCGTAGCCGCCCAGCCGCGCTGGATCGGGCAACACCCAACGCACGCCCTGGCGTTCGAGCGAAAGCAGCAGCACCTCGAGCGTGTCGCGCGTGAGACGCGTGGAGTGCAGAATCAGGGCGAGCGGCGAGCGGTGCGGCTCGGCCGAGAAAGGCCGGAAGCGCGCGCGCGCATGGCCCAGCTGCCGCGAGGTTTCCTCAATCAGCCGGCGCTGCTCTCGGCGGGCGGGCGCGCCCCCCTCGGGGCGGTCCTCGAGCTGAGCCGCAGAAACCGCATGGTAATCGGGGGCGATGGCGTGATCTCCCGAGTGGAAGCTCACGGGCACGGGCGCGAAACCGCGCGCACGCACCGCACGGCAGGCCGCCTCCGAGTCCGAGCCCCAGGTACCGTTGGGGAAGCGGAAGAGCTGACCCCACTGGGCGCCCGGGGATCCCGTGATCGGCCCGGCCCAGAGATTCCAGCCGGGGAAGTAGTCATGGAGGAGCCGCGCCCCTTCCTCGAAGTCAGCCCAGAAGGCGGCCTCCTCGGCGGCGCCCGAGCCCGGCCCGATGGCCGAGTGAAGCGCCGTGTGATTCGCGAATACCACGCGCGCGGGGTCCGACTCCCTCCACTCCCGAAGCGCCGCCACTTCGCGCGCATCCACCGACGGAGCAACGAGCGAGCCCGGATTCAGGAAGGCCACCACCGGAACCCCACGACGTGCGAGCGCACGCCTCAGGCGCGCGTACTGATCCAGGCGTTCGTCGAGGTCGTTCACGAACCACATGGGGAAGTCGTCCATCGTGAGGAGCACGTCGACGGGCTGCGGGGCGGGCGAACCCACGGGCGACTGGGCGATGCGGTCGCGGATCACGCGGGCCAGCGCGGCTTCTGCGGGCTTTCCGAACACGCCGTAACCCACGTCCGTCGCAGGGTTCACGGGCCGAGTCATGCCCCAGACGGTGAAGCGGCCCAAGCGCGGCTCGGCGGCCCAGGCGCGACCGAAGGCTTCGAAGAGGCGGGCCTGCAGGCCCGGGTCGGCCGGAGAGCCCGAAGCGTAGTTCCAGGGCTCAGCCGCGGCACTCGCAACACTGGGGTAACCGAGCTCGGCGAAGTAGAGCGGGCGGCCTTCGCGCCGAGCAAGCTCCACGAGCCTCGTCTTCCAGCGCGTCCAGCCCTCGGTGAGCTCCTCCACCGTGCCGCCGTCAGCATTGCCCACCGGGTAGTAGCTCGAAAGCCCAATGGCGTCAGACTCACCCCAGAAGCGGATACGGTCCCACTGGTCCCAGTTCGCGATCGTCATCACGGGTGTGCGCGTGCGTGCGCGGTAATCGCGGAGCGTGCGCTTCCAGTCGTCCGGATGCGCGAGGTAGATGCGCGAAAGCTCGGTACCCAGGATGAACTCGGCGCCTTCGGTACGGTTGTGGAGGGTAAGGATCTCGTCGAGGCGCGCGCGGTAGGAGCTCAGCCAGGCCGCCCAGTCCGCGGGCTCGGCCTCGCCGCGCCAGGCGCCGTCGCGCAGGAGCAGAAAGGGCAGATAGGAGTGCGAGATGCCCAGGAGCTTCAGGTCCTCGGCGAGGGCAGCGGCCTTCTCGCGATGCTCGAAGCACCATTCCACCCGGCTCGCGCTCCGCGAGTCCTGGCAAAGGTGCATCGGAATCAGGATGTGGCGCGCACCCAGCCGCGCGGCGTCCGCGGCGAGCTCGAGCACCTGCCAGGCGGGCTGGCTCCAGGCCGGGAGATCGAGCACGAAGCCATCGCCCCGGTCGGCGAGAGGCCGCGGAGCGGCCGGAGGGGAAACGTCGATCGAGTGCGCCGCCCAGGCGGACGCCGACGCCATTCCCAACGCGGTTGCCCAGATCTGGGCCCGCAGGCCCGCCTTGAAGTTCCCCATACTCCCCATTTCCCCTGCCGCTGCCGGTACCACGGCGGCGCGCCCGTGGACAGCTGCTCCAAAGCTGGACACCCCGGCTACATTGCACGCAGACAAACTCCATAGTTACCAAATCTTACAGGCGAAATAGATCTCCTTAACGGGCACGATCGCTGCACCGCTCAGAGGTCCGATGAACCGCCCTGCCGTCCGCATCCTGGCCGCCCTCCTCCTCACCCTGGCGCCCCGCGCCCAGGCCTCGGAACCCACGGCCTGCGCCACCG
>JADZFF010000069.1 GCA_020850015.1 Bdellovibrionales bacterium
ACGAGATCGTCAGGCCCTCCGAGGACAAGGGAAGGATGGACAGCTTCGTCGTGACGGCCCTCGCCGCCGAGGCGCAGTGGCTGGGGAACTCCCACAACTTCGGTGGCGGATTGCGCCTGGAGGGTCACAACCGCTTCGGTCTCCGATTGGTGCCGAGAGTCTCGGGCGGTCTTGCCGCGGGATCCTGGCGCTTCAAGGGTTCGGCGGCGATGGCTTACAAGAACCCCACCATCGCCAACTACCGCGCGCGTCCGAACATCAAGCCCGAGCGGATCCAGGCCGTAGAAGTGGAGGCTTCCCGAGGGCTCGGGAGCTCGGGCCGGCTGGCGGTCAGTGGGCATGTCACCAGGATCAGCGACGTGATCGTGTACGGATACGACGACATCGGCAACGACTTCTACAGGAACGCGGGCACCTCCGGGACCACGGGCATCGAGCTGAACCTGAGCTTTCGGCCCACCCAGAGCCTGAGGTGGAGCGTGTCGGCCGGTGGGTACGTCGCGGCGGGGGGCTCCGACGTCTCGGAGTACACGGATGGGCGAGAGGGCCTAGGCCACCTGGGAATCCCCAGATTCAAGGCAGTGGCGCGCGCCACGTGGAGCTGGCTCGGGGTGGATTGGAATCCTCTCATCGAGCATCGTTCCGCCGTCAGGGGAGCACGGCCAGGGGGCGGGACGACGTCCTACCCCTCCGTCACGATCGCCTCGCTGCACCTGCGGAAAACGGACGCCTTCGGCCTCGCCGGTTTCGACCTCGGCGCGGGAGTCCGCAATCTCCTGAACCAGGACGACCGCTTCGTGCAACCCTACAGCACGGAGAACAGCGACCCGCACATGCCGCTTCCCGCCTTGGGGCGCGAATGGATCGTCTCGGCCGGCTACCGCGTGCCTCTCTCGGGCCAGGAGGCTAAGGATTGAGACGATCCCCCATGCGCCTTATCGCCGCGGGGCTGGGCATCCTGATTTCCGCCGCCGCGCCCATCGCGGCGCTCGCCTCCGACCAGGTGGCCGACCTGCTTTCCGTTCGCGCGGCCTACGTGGCGAACTTCGCCCATTACGTGGAATGGCCCAGCGACGCGGCCACCGAGGAAGGGGCATTCCGCTTCTGCGTGAGGCAGGATGAGGAGTTCGGAGGCGCGCTCAGACGCATGATCGTCGACAAGCCCGTGGGAAACCTCTCAGCCGAGGTGCGGGTCGTGAACGGACGCCTGGAGGAGTGGGTCGGGTGCCGGATTCTGGTGCTTCCGGAGCTGAACGCCGGGGGCAAGGCTGCCCTCAAGGCCCTCGAAGCCCGCCCCGTGCTCACCGTGGCCTGGACCAAGGCGGACGGAGCCCAGGCTGCTTCCATCCATCTCTTCCTCGAGCAGGAACACATGCGCTTCGAGATCCGAAAAGGGCAGCTCGACCGGAAGGGCCTCAAGGTCAGCTCCAAGCTTCTCAGGCTCGCGCGGGTGGTGGAATGAGGCAGGTCGTCGACCTCCTGACCCTTCTTCGCAGGATACAGGTCCGTGCCTCGGGCCTGGCGCTGCTTCTCTTTTCGCTCCTGTTCGGCGTGGGGATCACGCTCAGGCAGATCAGGCAGAGCACCGAGTATGGGCGAAACGCGCTTCTGGTGTTGGCTCAGAACCTCGCCACGACGATGGAGTTCGACGACGCTCGGAGCGCGAACGACATGCTCCGCTCGCTCAGCGTGATCCCGGAGATCGCGGTCGTGCAGGTGCGCAGAAAGGACGGCACGCTGTTCGCGTCCTATGGATCGAGCGGCGATTCATTCCTTGCTGGAAGGTTCGGGTTCATCAGGCTGAACGAGCCTATCTCCGTTCGGGGAGAGGAGATCGGGCGGCTCGAGCTCATTCTGACGCTGCGCCGGTTCTACACCGGACTTGCTGCCTACATCGTCGTGGTCCTCTTGGGTGGTGTGGCCGCGTACCTTGTGACGATCCTGCTCTCGCTGCGGGCCTACCGCTCCATCGATCGGCAATTCCAGGAGCTTTCGGAGTCCATGAGCCGCATCGCGGGGGGGAGAACCTTCGAGGCGAGCGTTCCTCCCACGGAAGACGGCATGGTGCTTCGCGAGCTGACCCGCCTCCGTGAGTCCTTCAACGAGATGGTCGCCGAGGTTCAGGTGCGCGATCTCCAGCTTTCGGTGGCCAACAAGGATCTCGAGCACAAGGTAGTGGAGCGCACGCGCGATCTCCGCGAGGCGCAGGCCCAGATCGTTTCCCAGGGCCGGATCGCCGCGCTTGCGGAGATCTCGGCCGGGATCGCCCACGAGATCAACAACCCGATCTCGGTCATCGTGGGACACAGCGAGAAGATCAGGAACTTGGTGGCGCGCGGCGAGGGGAAGATCGATCCCGAGGTGATCAAGGCCTCGGTCGCGAAGATCGAGCAGACCGGGTATCGGATTGCCAGGATTGTCCGGAGCCTGAAACAGTTCTCGCGCGACGGGAAGGACGATCCGCCGGAGGTCATCCCCGTAAAACAGGTGATCGAGGACACGCTTGAGCTCTGCCGCGAGCGTTTCAACGCTCACAGCGTTGAGCTGCATATCGGCGAGATTCCCTCCGAGGCCCTGCTCTCCTGCAGGCCTCACCAGATCTCGCAGGTGGTTCTCAATCTCCTGACCAACTCGCTACACGCCGTCCAGGGACTGCCCGCGGCCTGGGTGCGCGTGGAAACCACCTTGAGCGGGGACCAGGTAAGGATACGCGTGACGGACTCGGGGGAGGGCATTCCCCCGGAGATCGCCGCGAAGATCATGCAGCCTTTCTTCACCATCAAGGAGGCGGGCAAGGGGACGGGGCTGGGACTGAGCATCTCGTTGCGGATCATCGAATCGCACGCCGGCCGTCTCTGGCTCGACCGCGAATGCGCGAATACCTCGTTCGTGGTGGATCTCCCGGCGGCGAAGGAACCCGCGCCGGCTCTGGTCGGGATGGTGGAATGAGCCGGGTCCGGGGCGACACACTTTTCCGTGCCTGGGCGCGGGTGTAGCCTAGGGGGAAGACTCAAACCCTGGTCTCCTGATCGCGGTACGTCGGTTGATTTTATTGGGAGAGGAATTCGAATGACTATGTCCAAGCCCAAGGCCGGACACCTCGTGCCCCGCCTCCGCCCCACGGTGCTCTTGCTCGAGGATGAGCAGGAGCTGCAGTCCCTGATTCGAGAGTCCCTCGAAGCGTCGGGGCTTCGGGTCCTCACCTCTGACTCCATCGCCGACGTGCAGTTCAAGCTTCACAACCAGGCCTTCGACGCGATCGTGATGGACATGAGGGTCAAAGGCGGCGACAGCGCCTCGGTGGTGGAAGCGCTCATTCGCGCCCGTGAGGACGCCACGGGAAAGAAGACGACTCAGAAGAGGGACGCGTTCACGGCGAACGCCTTCGCTCCCCTAGTGATGATGAGCGGCTACTTCGACCCGTCGTCGGTGAAACGGATCGCCACCGCGACTCCGCACGTCTTTGTGAAGCCCTTCTCGATGGGGGCGGTGGTCGACAGGGTTCGAGAGCTGCTCGACCCCGAGTCCTCGGCGAAGAAGGCCGACGAGAAGAACGCGGCCTAGGCCCCCCGAGCCGGTTCTCACTCCACCGAAACGGTAATGTCGCCGGGTTCGAGATGAGGATCTGCGGGTTGATCTGTCCCGGGTCGTCCTCGGACAAGCCAGAAATAATCATATATTCACAGTAAAAACAGTTAGTTAAATCAATACAATTCAGTATTGATTTGCCCTATCCTGTGTGGGAAGGGAACCTCTGGGCCTCCTATGCATATCTCTTCATTAGAGGAATACGGACTCCGCTGCGCCCTGCAGCTCGCCCGCCGCTTCGGCGCTGGGCAGGCCCCTGCCTCGCTCATCGCGCAGGAAGAGGGCGTGTCCACCGAGTACGTGAGCAAGGTGATGTTCCTGTTCCGCAAGGCGGGGCTCATCCTCGCCTCCCGCGGGAGCCAGGGGGGCTTCAGCCTGTCTCGGGCTCCTTCCGAGGTGACCTTGAAGGACGTGATCGACGCCGTGAACGCGCCCCAGGGCTCGGCCGACATGAAGGGCGACGACGGCTTCTGTTCGCAGTTCAAGGGCAAGGCCACGGAGTGCGTGCACTTCACCTCCTGCTCGGTGCGACCGGTGTGGAGCCTGATCTCCGGATACTTCGACGGTGTGCTCAAGGAACTCACCCTGGGCGACCTGCTCTCTCACGAGGCCGCCGTGAATGAGCGTGTAGGCGAGACCGCCCGCCGAAAGTCGACCGAGTTGACCTCCGCCATTCTGGGCGGCCGCAGACGGACCCAGGAGCATGTTGCTGAGACCGTTCTATATGAAGGGGGCGTCCGCGATGGCGACTGACGCGTTGTTTGAGATCCAGGACCTGCATGTTTCGGTGGAAGGCAAGGAGGTGCTCAAGGGCGTGACCTTGAACATCCGCCCGGGCGAGGTGCACGCCATCATGGGCCGCAACGGCTCGGGCAAAACCACGCTGAGCTACGCGCTCATGGGGCATCCGCGCTACCAGATCACGAAGGGCCGCGTGCTTCTGGGAGGCCAGGACCTCGCTGGCCTTGCGCCGGACGAGCGCGCGCGCCGCCGTCTGTTCTTGGCTTTCCAGTACCCGGTGGCCGTTCCCGGCGTTACCGTGGCGAACTTCCTCCGCTCCAGCATCCGCGCCGTGCGGGGCGACGAGATCCCCGCGCGCGAGGTGCGCAAGCTGATCGTGGCCGAAGCCCAGGCCCTCGGGATCCCGGACAGCTTCATGTCGCGCTCCCTGAACGACGGCTTCAGCGGCGGCGAGCGCAAACGCCTGGAGACGCTCCAGATGCGGCTTCTGCGGCCGCGCGTGGCCGTGCTCGACGAGACCGACTCCGGACTCGACATCGACGCGCTTCGCGTGGTGTCCGAGCGCATCGAGTCGCTGCGGTCGCCCGAGCGCGGCGTGCTCCTGATCACGCACTATCAGCGCATGCTCGACTACGTGAAGCCCGATCAGGTGCACGTGTTCCTCGACGGGCGCATCGTGAAGAGCGGCGGGGCCGACCTGGCGCTGGAGCTTGAGAAGAAGGGCTACGACTGGCTGGGCGTGCAGGACGCGGGCATGGGTTCAGGAGCGAGGACCTAAGGCATGAACTCGGCGAGGCCGGCATGGCTGGAGAGCGAGCAGGGGCGCCTGAAGGGTGTTCTCTCCTCGCTCGCGCTGCCGGGCCGCAAGGAGGAAGGCTATCGCTACACCTCCCTGAAGGACCTTCAGGTGGGGGTGGCGCAGGCCCCCGCGGCCTCGGGCTCCATCGGGCCGGGAGAGGGCGCCGCCTGGGAGGCTCTGCGCGCTCAGGGCGTGTACCTGGCTGACCTGCTGACGGCCGCTCGGGAGCGCACCGATTCCCTTCGCGAGGCGCTGAAGCTTCCGCGCCAGCTCGAAAAAGACCCTTTCGCGATCGCGGCCCTCGCCAACGCCACTGCGGCGCTCTTCGTGCAGATTCCCGCGGGCCTGAAGGTCGACGGCGTGGTGTCGCTGAAGTCGCTGCACCCGACGGGAGCGGAGTTTCCGCGCCTGGTGATTCTGGACGTGGGCGCCGGCGCCGAGGTGGAGCTCATCGAGGAGCAGATGGGCGAGGAGCAGGTGGCTGCCGGCGCCGATGGCCTGGCCTGCGGCCTTTGGCTCGTGCGGGTGGGCGAAAACGCGAAAGCCCGTCTCTCTTCTGTGCAGTACTGGGGCCAGAACACGCGCTCCTTCGAACGTCGGTACCTCTCGGCCGCGAAAGGCGCCGAGCTGCGCCTGCTCGACGCCGCCTTCGGCGGTTCGCAGTGGCAGTGCCGTCTTGAAACCGAGTGCCTGGGCGAGGGCGCCCGGATCGAGGTGAAGGTGGCCGTGCGGGGCTCGGGCGCGCAGCGCTTCGATACCTGGGTCTCCGCGCTCCATGGCGTCCCGCGCACCTCAAGCTCGGTGGAGCACTGGGCCGCCGTGGGCGGCCGCGCGAAGAGCACCTTCAACGGGAATCTGGTGATCACGCCCGAAGGTGTCCAGACCGACGCCTTCCAGAAGAGCCGCAGCCTGCTGCTTTCGCGCGAGGCCGAAGCTAATGCGGTGCCGAAGCTCGAGATCGCCACCGACGACGTGAAGTGCGCGCACGGCGCGAGCGTGAGCCCCGTGGGCGACGACCAGCTGTTTTACCTGGAGAGCCGCGGGATTCCGCGCGCCGAGGCCGAGCGCATGATCATCGACGGGTTCACCGAGCCCGTGGTGAGCCTGCTGCCCACCGAAGGCGCCCGTGAGCGCGCCATGAAGGCCGCGGCCTCGAAACGAGGCGACGCGTGACCTGGAACGTTTCCAAGGTACGCGCCGATTTCCCCATCCTGGATCAGAAGATCCACGGGAAGCCGCTCGTATACCTGGACAACGCCGCGAGCGCCCCGCGCCCCCGGGCCGTCATCGACGCCGTGGCCCGCTACGAGTCCGAGTCGCACGCCAACGTTCATCGCGGCGTGCATACGCTCAGTCAGCGCGCTACGGATCTCTACGAGGGCGCCCGATCCAAGGTACGTGATTTCATCGGCGCGGGTTCAGATCAGGAGGTCGTCTTCACCCGCGGAACCACCGAGGGCGTGAACCTCGTGATGGCAGCCTGGGGCCGCGCGAATGTACGCGAGGGTGACGACATCGTCGTGCTGCGCTCCGAGCACCATTCCAACTTCGTGCCCTGGCAGGCTCTGGCCATCGAGAAGCGCGCCCGCCTCCGCATCGTGGAGCTGACGCCCGACCTGACGATCGACTGGAACTCCCTGAAGGAGGCGCTCTCGGGGCGCCCCAAGATCCTGGCCATGGGCCTCATGAGCAACGTGCTGGGGATGCTTCAGCCCGTGGCGGAGATCGCCGCGATGGCCTCCAAGGCCGGAGCGCGGGTGTTCGTGGACGCCGCGCAGGCCGTTGCCCACCTGCCCCTGAAGCTGAGCGAGCTCGGGCCCGTGGACTGGCTCGCGTTCTCGGGCCACAAGATGTGCGGGCCCACCGGTACGGGCATTCTTTGGGCGCGCCGGGAGCTTCTGGAACAAATGACTCCCTGGATGTACGGCGGCGACATGATCCGCCGGGTGGGCGACCAGGAGAGCAGCTGGAACGAGCTGCCCTGGAAGTTCGAGGCCGGTACGCCGAACATTTCGGGCTTCGTGGGCATGGGCGCCGCCGTGGATTACCTCTCGGCCCTCGGCATGGAACGGGTCCACGCCTATGAGCGCACCCTGACGGAAAAGCTCTTCGCTGAGCTTGCCCGCGTGGAAGGCCTAAAGCTCTGGAACCCGCCGCTCTCCCTGGGCGGCGCCCGCGCGCCCCTGGCGCAGTTCACGCTCGAAGGCGTGCACCCACACGATCTGGCGCAGTTTCTCGACGCAGAAGGCATCGCCGTCCGGGCAGGCCACCACTGCGTGCAGCCCCTGCTCTCGAAGCTCGGCGTCCCGGCCACGACCCGGGTCTCGTTGAGTTTCTTCAATGAGCCCACCGAAATTGACTTCCTGGTGGAGCAGCTCGGCCGGGCGCGGAGGTACTTCGCATGAGCGAGCATCTCGACGCCCTGTACAAGGACATCATCCTCGATCACCACAAGGATCCGCGGAACTTCGGGCCGCTTCCGGGTGGCGCGCACGTGCTCAAACACGAGGGCTACAACCCGCTCTGCGGAGATCGCGTGGTGCTGGAGCTCGATCTCGCGGGCGGCCGCCTGCAGGGCTGCAACTTCCACGGCGAGGGCTGCTCGATCTGCATGTCGAGCGCGAGCCTCATGACGGAAGACCTCAAGGGCAAGCCCGTGGCCGAGGCCCTGGCGGCCGTGCAGGATTTCAGGGATCTGATGCAGGGCACCCGCCCGCCCGACGAGAGCTCGGAGCGCGAGGTGGAGGCTCTGGCCGGCGTGCGCAAGTTCCCCGTGCGGATCAAATGCGCGCTCCTGCCCTGGACCACTTTGAAGGAAGCTTTGGAACTGAAGGACAACCCATGACGGACGCCGCGATGAACGACGAAAACCAGAAGAAACACGAAGGCAACCCGCTCGCATCGGCGCTACCGGCCGAAGGATTCACCGCTCCGGCGACGCCGGCTCAGGCCGCCGCCCCCGTGCTCAAGGACCCTACCGGGCCCGAGCCGACGGACGAGGAGCTCATGGAGTGGCTCAAGCCCGTGCAGGATCCTGAGCTTTTCATGAGCCTCGTGGACCTGGGCCTGATTTACGATGCCTACGTCGCGGAGGGGACTCGTGACGTGGAAGTGAAGATGACGCTTACGAGCCCCGGCTGCCCCGCCGGAGGCTACATGGTTTCCGAGATTCAAAGGCGCCTGCGCGAGCACCCGGGCGTGCGCGATGCCCGCGTGGAGATCGTCTGGGAGCCCAAGTGGGATCCGAAAGAGATGGCGTCTGACGAGGCCAAAGAGGCCCTCGGGATATGGTGAGCGACGACCGGGCTCAGGACTTCAGCCGCGATTACAGCAAGTACGGCTTTGTCACCGACATCGAGCAAGACACGCTCCCGCCCGGTCTGAGCGAGGATGTCGTGCGCCAGATCTCCGCGCTGAAGCAGGAGCCCGAGTGGATGCTCGCGTGGCGCCTGAAGGCCTTCCGACTCTGGCAGACCATGACGGAGCCCACCTGGGCCCGCGTGAGCTACCCGAAGATCGACTACCAGAGCATCAGCTACTTCTCTGCCCCGAAGAAGAAAGACGGCCCGAAGAGCCTGGACGAGGTGGATCCGAAGCTCCTGGAGACCTACAGGAAGCTCGGCATCCCGCTGCATGAGCAGGAGCGTCTGGCCGGAGTGGCGGTGGACGCCGTGTTCGACAGCGTGTCCGTCGTCACCACCCACCGCGAGACCCTGAAAAAAGTGGGCGTGATCTTCTGCTCGATCTCGGAAGCCATGCGCGAGTACCCGGAGCTCGTGCAGAAGCATCTGGGCTCCGTGGTTCCTCAGGGCGACAACTACTTCGCCGCGCTCAATAGCGCCGTCTTCAGCGACGGCTCTTTTGTTTACATCCCCAAGGGCGTGAAGTGCCCGATGGATCTCAGTACCTACTTCCGGATCAACGCCTCGGGCACGGGGCAGTTCGAGCGCACGCTGATCGTGGCCGACGAAGGCGCGGAGGTGAGTTACCTCGAAGGCTGCACTGCCCCGATGCGCGACGAGAACCAGCTCCACGCGGCGGTGGTGGAGCTCGTGGCGCTCAAGGATTCGAACATCAAGTACACCACCGTGCAGAACTGGTACTCGGGCGACGAGAATGGCAAGGGAGGGATCTACAACTTCGTGACGAAACGCGGCCTCTGCAAAGGCGAGCGCTCGAAGATCTCATGGACGCAGGTGGAGACCGGCTCGGCGATCACCTGGAAGTATCCTTCCTGCGTGCTCCAGGGCGACGACAGCGTAGGCGAGTTCTACTCCGTGGCCATCACGAACGACTACATGCAGGCCGACACCGGCACGAAGATGATCCACCTGGGCAAGAACACTCGTTCGCGTATCATTTCCAAAGGCATCTCCACCGGTCACGGGATCAACTCGTACCGGGGCGCGGTGCAGATCGCGGCCCGCGCGGAGGGCGCGCGCAACTATACCCAGTGCGACTCGCTCCTGATCGGCGGGAAGTGCGAAGCGAACACTTTCCCCGTGATCGAGGTTCGGAATCCCTCGGCCGTCGTGGAGCACGAGGCCACGGCCTCGAAGGTTTCCGAGGAACAGCTCTTCTACCTGCTCTCGCGCGGGATCAAACAGGAAGACGCCGTGAAGCTCATCATCAACGGCTACTGCGACGAGGTGTTCAAGCAGCTCCCCATGGAGTTCGCGATCGAGGCCAATCGCCTCCTGGACCTGAAGCTGGAAGGGGCCGTGGGATAGGGGTATCCTAGAGATAGGAGCTCTGCGTCGAATATGCCTAAGTTGCCGATATATTTGGACTATCAGGCAACCACTCCGGTGGATTCGGAGGTCTTTGCCCGGATGGCTCCGTACTTTACGGAGCATTTCGGGAATGCCTCGAGCAAGGTGCACGAATTCGGCTGGAAGGCCGAGGCGGCCGTGGAGCTCGCGCGCGAGCAGGTGGCCAGGCTCATCGGCGGCACGCCGCGCGAGCTCGTGTTCACGAGCGGTGCCACCGAGAGCAACATGCTCGCGATTTTCGGAGTGGCGGAGAGCTGGCTGCAGGGCGCCCGAGTTCCTCATCTCATCACGACGGCGGTGGAGCATCGGGCGGTCCTGGAGCCGATGCGCGAGCTGGAGCGTCGCGGTTGCGCCTTGACCGTGCTTCCCGTGGACCGGTACGGGAGAGTGGATCCTGGGGATGTGCGGCGCGCGATCCGCCCGGACACCGCGCTGGTATCGGTGATCTTCGCGAACAACGAGGTGGGCACGATCCAACCCGTCGCGGAGATCGGCGCCCTCTGCAAGGCGGCGGGCGTGCTCTTCCACACCGACGCCGCGCAGGCGGGCTCCTGCCTTGAGGTCGATGTGCAGGCGCTGGGTGTGGATCTGCTCACGTTGAGCGCGCACAAGATGTACGGCCCGAAGAGCGTGGGTGTCCTTTACGTGCGTCGGCACGGCCCGCGGGTGACGCTCGTTCCGCGCTCCTTCGGAGGCGGCCAGGAGAGGGGACTGAGGCCCGGAACGCTCAATGTTCCCGGGATCGTCGGCATGGGTGCGGCTTCGGAGCTCGCCCTGCGTCGGCGCGCCGAGGACCGCGCTCGGATCTCAGGCCTGCGTGACCGGCTCTGGTCAGCGCTCTCGTCCGGTCTGGAGGGGGTAACGCTCAATGGCCATGCCACCGAGCGTTTGCCTGGAAATCTGAATGTCTGCTTCGAGGGAGTGCCCAGCGAGGCCTTTTTGATGGATCTCCGCGATCTCGCCGCGGGAAGCGGCTCCGCCTGCGCTTCAGGGAGCGGGCTTCCTTCCCATGTGCTCCAGGCCCTGGGCGTCCCAGAAACGCTCTCGCGCACGAGCATTCGCTACGGGATCGGGCGGGGAACCACGGAACAGGAAATCGATTACGCGGCCGCGAGGAGCATCGAGGCGGCGAGAAACCTGCGCCTGGCCGTGGCCGCGGGGGGCAGCGAGGAAGCGAGTTTACGTACGGACGGAGTTCGGCGATGATCAACCTTTCGCAAAACGCGGTGAATGAGATCAAGCGCATCCAGGCTGGCGACGCCCAGGCTGTAAGCTCGATTCTCAGGATCCGGGTGGTGGGCGGCGGCTGCTCCGGCATGAGCTACAAGCTGGATTTCGACCGCGCTCCTCCGGCGGAGATCGACAAGGTTTTCGAGAAGGACGGCGTGCAGGTCGTGGTGGACCCCAAGTCGTATCTGTTCCTGATGGGAACGGAGCTCGACTTCTCCGGTGGCCTGAACGGGAAAGGGTTCGTGTTCAACAATCCCAACGCCAAAAGAACCTGCGGCTGCGGGACCAGCTTCTCGGCCTGAGAGCTTCGGCGCGAGAGGGAGATTTGAGATGCCGACCGTGAAGTTTCTTCCAGTGGACGTGACCTGCAAGGCCGAGCCGGGCGACAGCCTGCTTGACGTCGCCCTGAACAACGACGTCCCGCTCCAGCACGCCTGCGGCGGATTCTGCTCCTGCACCACCTGCCATGTGCACGTGAAGAGCGGCGCGGAGTTTCTGGAGTCCATGGACGAAGAAGAGGACGAGCGGATCGCCTCCGTGGATCGCAAGGTTCCCGAGTCCCGCCTGGGATGCCAGGCGCGGCTCAAGGCGGGCGGCGAAGTCGTCGTCGAGATCATGAATCTGGACTGAAGGGTGGGACGCAGGATGATTCGGACTTCTCAGCTACGCGCTCTGATCCTCGCCGCCCTGCTGGCGGCCTCGTCGGCGGAAGCTGCACCGCCGGGCGCCGCCCGGCTCGGTTCCACATCTGCCGGGAAGGCGCTGAGCCTCAGGCTTGCGGGCGATCCCGAGACCTTCGACTGGAACCGCGCCAGCAGCAGCGTCTCCACCTACCTGGTCATGAACCTGATGGAAGGGCTCCTGACTTTCGACGAGAACTTCAAGGTTTCGCCCTCTCTCGCGGAACGCATGACCGTGAGCCCCGACGGCAAGACGTACACGTTTTACTTGAGAAAGGGCGTGAAGTGGTCGGATGGGGTGCCGCTCACCGCGAAGGATTTCGTGTTCAGCTGGAAACGGCTGCTTCTTCCGGCCACGGCCGCCTCTTACGCCTATTTCCTCTATGACGTGGACGGCGCCGAGGAGTTCAACAAGGGCATCCACAACGACTTCAACCTGGTCGGCGCGAAGGCATTGGACGACCACACCTTCCAGGTGCGGCTGAAGCGGCCCGTGGCTCACTGGCTCTACATCCCCACCTTCTGGGTCACCTTTCCCCTGAGAGAGGACATCGTGGCGAAACACGGCGATGCCTGGGCGAAGCCCGGGCGCATGGTGACCGTGGGAGCCTTCACCCTGTTGAGCCATGACCTGGGCTCCCGGGTGATCTTCAGGGCGAACCCCCACTACTACGGGAAGAAGGGGAACATCGACGAGATCCGCCTTCAGATCGTGCTCGATGACTCCACGGCCCTGAACCTCTATGAGAGCGGGCAGCTCGACGTTCTCACCCAGATCTCGATGTTGGACATGGTGCGCCTCTCGTCGAATCCGGAGCTTCGGCGTTTTCCCTACCTGAAGGTCCAGTACCTCAGCTTCATGGTGGGAAGGTACGTGGTGAGCTCACCCAGGCTCCGCAGGGCGATCGCGATGTCGATCGACAAGTCGAAGATCACGGCCATGCTCCACGGCGGCACCACGCCCGCCACGACTTTCGTGCCCCCTCAGGTCCTCGGGCACGCTCCTCAGTTCGGCCTGCCATACGACCCGGAGGGCGCCCGCAAGGAGCTCAAGGCTTCGGGTTGGGACAGCACGCGCAAGATCAAGCTCGAGCTGCTGACCTACAACACGGATAAGCTCAGCACCCTTTCCCAGTTCATTCAGGGCGAGATCAAGAAGACCCTCGGTCTCGAGGTAGAGATCCAGAGCTTTGATCACCGCACCTTTCGCTCGCAGCTCGAGCTGAAGAACTTCCCGCTGGCCCTCCAGACCTGGGGAGCGGACTACCCGGACCCGGACAATTTCCTGTCCGTGTTCCTGTCGGACGCCGGCAACAACCGGATCGCCTGGAAGAACGCGAAGTACGATCAGCTGGTGCTCGCGGCGCGCACGGAGAAGGACCAGGCCAAAAGGATCGCCGCTTACCGGGAGGCGCAGAGGATCCTGATCGAGGAAGAGGCGGCGATTCTTCCGCTTTTCTACGAGAACAACGTCGCGCTCATCAAGAGTCGAGTGAAGAACCTCACTATCAACCCGTTGAACTACATGTACCTTCGGGGAGTATCGGTACAATGACTATCGAGGAGAGAGTCGGTGAGCGGTCCACCGCCCATCGGCAGGTGGTGACCTCGGAGGCCATCGAGAGATTCGCGAAGGCGGTGGGATCGAAGATGCGGGCCGAAGCGCCGCCCACGTACATGACCACGCTTCGTGCGGCGGAGTTCGAGCTTTTCAGGAAGCTGGGAATCCCTCTGGCGAGCATCCTGCACGCGGAACAACAGTACAGCTACGAGCCTGGCGGAATCCCCGCGGGCAGCGAGGTGGAGTTCGTGAGCGTGTTCAAGAGTTTCGCCCAGAAGAGGGGCAAATCCGCCACGTTGAGCTTTCTGGAGTTCGAGACGGACGTCTACCGCTTGGATGGCGGCGAGCGGCGCAGGTCGGGCTCGTCCCTCACGACGATCGTCGTGAGAGGGGAGCTCCCATGAGCGCGCCTATGGACGTGCCTTTCCTGACGGTGATCACGGTGACGCGCGAGCATCTGCGCGAGTACGCGGCGGCCTCGGGCGACCAGAATCCCATTCATCTCGATGACGAGTTGGCGCGCGCGAACGGGCTGCCGGGCGTGATCGCGCACGGCATGCTCACGGCGGGGTTGATGGCGGAGCGCTCGCAGGCCTGGGTGAAAGAGGTGCTGGGCGCGGAGTGGGAGATGAGCCGGTTCAATACGCGCTTCCGCTCCATGGTCTTCCCGGGGGACGAGATCTCGATCGGCGGCCTGGCCAAACCCGGGGCCGACGAATGGACCCTGGACCTGAAAGCGCGCAACCAGAAGGGCGAAGCCGTCGTAACGGGTAGCGCCGCTTTCCGGAAAGTGAAATAGCCGAGCGCCAACAGCGAATTGGATCATGAGAACATCAGCCAGAGTGCCAAGGGACCCCAGGGAGACGGCGTGCTTCCCTGTAGGCGACCCGGCTCCCGGGACGCGACGCTCAGGGCGCAGGCCGCGTCAGCCCCGGGCGCCTGGGGATTCGGGGGAACGGGCATCAATCCCTTCATGCGCGACTCACTCTCTCTCCGAGGCATCCGGCCTCTGGCGGATGAAGTGCAAAGGCGGCGCCATGCTCCACGGGCAACGATTGCCCCGCGGGTAGGCGATTCCATGGGGGTCTGCGCGAGGTGCGACTGAAAGCGGTGCCGGATCGGCTCAGGGGGTGGTTCGCGCGTCTCAGTTCTTCTGGATCTCACGAAGCGCCGTGAGTACGAGGCTTTCGGTGAGGATCTCGGGAAGAAGCCGTGGCCTGCCCCCTCCGGGAAGGTAAAGTGCGTAGGCCGGAACTCCCGTCCGCCCCAACGACTCGAGCTCCGAGGTGATCCTCGGGTCGGAGGCGGTCCAGTCCGCCACGCGAAGCTCAACACCCGACCGGGCGAAGGCGGCCTCGATGTGGGGCTGGCGCAGCACGAGGCGCTTGTTCACCTGGCAGGTGAGGCACCAGGCGGCCGTGAAATCCACGAACACCGGTTTGCCCGCGCCGAGCAGGGTGCGAGTCTCTTCCGCGCTCCAGGCGCTCCAGGGGCCGCCGGCATGGATCTGGGCGCCACTCCCGGGAACGGTGCCGCTCGAAACCGGGCCGCCTGCCCCAGCGGCCAGCGCCAGCCCGAATGCTCCGAGCAGGGAGGCCAGGGCAAGGCTGCGCTTGAGAAACACACGAGCCTCCGATTCCTGCTTGGCCGCGGAGCCGTGGAGAGGGCGGCCGATCCACACCCCGTAGCCTGCGAGCACCAGGGCGGCGAGCAGCGCCCCCACGCCGGTGGGGCCGGCCAGCGCCGCGAGCACCCAGCAAAGCCAGGCCGCCGTGGCGAAAAGAGGGAAGGCGAAAAACTGCTTCAGGCGCTCCATCCACAGGCCGGGCTTCGGCAGAGCCTTCACCGCGCCGGGAAGGTGGGCGAGCAGCAGATAAGGCGCTGCCATGCCCAGGCCGAGCGAGGTGAAGAGCAGCAGGGCCTCGTGAGCCGGACGGGTAATCGCGGCGCCGAGCGCGGCTCCCATGAAGGGCGCCGTGCAGGGAGTGGCCGCGAGGGTGGCGAGCGCGCCGGTGAGGAACGACTCGGTTTTCGCGCCGAGGCCCGACCCGCCCGCTCCCGCGAGACCCATGAGCCGAGTGCCGATCTCGAAAGCGCCCAGGAGATTGAGCCCCAACAGGAAAAAAAGCAGCGCGAGCGCGGCCACGAAAGCGGGCGATTGAAGCTGGAATCCCCACCCGAGGCGTTCGCCTCCGGCTCTCAGCGCAAGCAGCAGCCCTGCGAGGACGAGGAAAGACAGCGTGACACCCGCTGTATATGCCCAGCCCTGGGCCCGCAGCTCAGCGGGTTTCGCCTTGGCCTTCGCCACGAATCCGAGGGCCTTGAGCGTGAGCACCGGTAGAACGCAGGGCATGAGGTTCAGCAGCAAGCCGCCGATGAAGGCGAAGATCGCGAGGATTCCGAGACCGCGCAGGCCCGAGGGCCGCGCGCCCGGCTTCGCCTCCACCTCGAAGGCCCAGGGCTCGAGCCCGGAGTCCTTCGGGGCGTGGAACACCCACACGCCGCGCACGGCCTCGGGAGCCTGGGGCCGGTTGCCGTTGGCCGGCGCTTCGGCGCTGGCCTCCGCGCGAGAAAAGGAGCTGTCGGGCTCTTCGCCGTGGAGCCAGAGAGTTCCGTCGTCCGGGAAGAACTCCGCGCGTTCGGCACGGGCCCAGGCGCCGGTGCCTCCGTCGGTGATCGCCACCGCGAGAGTGTCTGAATCCCAGGAGAATCGGGCCTGCACGCCGGCAGGCGGCGGTGCCGGCACGCGCGCGAGCGCTCTGCGGATCCGCTCGGCGTGCTCGAGCGAAGCCACCTCTTGCCCCTCCGGCATCACCGGGAGCCGAATCTCGAGCGAGCCCTTGCCAGGGATGCACTCGACGCGGCAGACGAGCCAGTCTAGGTCCAGGCGCAGGCGGCGCAGCCCGGGCGCCGCGATCTTGACCGGGATGGGGAGGATCGCCTCGCCCTCGTAGCCATAGTTCGCGAGCGGCGGCAGCTCGAAGCGGCGCGGCATCGGCCAGGAGATCGAGCCGATCTCGGCCCCAGGCGCCTTGGCCCACTTCAGACGTGGTTCGCGCCCGGAGTCGCCAGGGTTCTTCCAGTAGATGTGCCACTCGGGATCGATCCTGAATCGCAGGGCGATGTGGAATTCCCGGCCCGCGGGCGGCCGTTCCCATTCCGAGAGCAGGTCCACCTGAACACGGGGTGCGGTGAGGGGATCGGAGGCCCCCCTGGGAGCGGAAAGGGCGGGGGCAGCGCTCAGCGCCGTCCAGGCAAGAAACTGCGGAAGCAGGAGGAGGGCGCCCAGGCCCCGCGGTCGCGTGGCCATCGCCGTCAGAGCATGAGGGTCATGCCGGCTGAGGCAGAGTAGAAGAGGCCTGAGAGATCACCCATTCCCTGCGTCGCATAGGCGCTTGAGAACTGGTCGTCGAAACGCATGAAAAAAGCCTGCCCCTCGAGGTACAGGAAGGAGTCGTTCGTGATCACGGGAACGTTGAGTCCGAACGCGAGCGAGAAGCCGGCTTCGCCGTCGCTGCGGGACGCTTCCTGCTCGCTGTCGTTCTCTGACTTCATGAAGTGCCCAACCGAGAGCCCGAGATAGGGCTGCACCACCCAGCGTGTGAAGGGATTCCACTGGAGGCCCAGCCCGTAGCCGGCGAGGGTGCCTTCATTGTAGTCGGAGGCGTCGCCCAGAGTCGGGAAGTAATAGGTTCCATAAAGGAAGAAAGGCCGGAGCGTCGCCGTATTGCTCAGACGGAAGTTGAGTTTGACGTCGAGCGCGGGCTGATCCGTACGAATCAGCTTCCCCCGATTGCCCGTCGCATCGAGGTAGGAAACGCCCGCGCTGATCCCAAAGCTCTTGGCGCCCGTGTAAGAAGCGGGGGCCTGTGAAGTTCCGGTATAGGCCGGGTTCGCGAAAGCGAAGGTGGACATCAGGGTCATCGACAGGCCGAGGACAGGGGTCAGCGAGCGGAAAATGAGGTGTTTCATCCCCACCAGTATGTTCCGGGGAGGCCACATTGTCATCCGCCAGGGCGCTGACGCCGGCGCCTCGGATCAGAACTTTCGGAGGAGGGGGTGCCGGCTTGCAGCGAAAGCCTGCTGTTCTGAGAGGGTGACGCCCTTCTCCATAAGGTTGCCCGAGAAAGGAAGGGTATCGCCGAAGGGGTCCTCGTAGGTCCGGCCGGAGCGGCCTCGGCTCATGGGGTGCGGCAGCCCGAGGTAATGGCCGATCTCATGGGCGATGGTGCGGCCCAGCGTCGCCGGATCGTCCGAGCGGAACTTGGCGAGCACGCCGTAGTAGAGGCCCGTGGCGTCTGCGGCCCCAGGGGTGCCGAGGCTCAGGCCGAGGACGTTTGGGGGCAACTCGTCGACGAGGTACAGGGTCAGGCCCGAGGTGGGGCCGATGAGCCGGCTTCCGACGAGCCCAAGGCGGGCGGCCGAGCCAGAAGGGGGCTCCTGCGGTTCGAAACCGTCGAGAATCTGAAAGAGCGAAGGATCAGTGATGCGGTACAGACGGCGGAAACGCAGGTCGAGCCCTGCCTCGGCAAGCCGCTCCTTAGCCACGCGCAGCGCCGGCAGATTCAGGCTGCCAAAAAACGCGCGCGACGCGTCCACGACGTTCACGTGGAGCACTGAGG
>JADZFF010000070.1 GCA_020850015.1 Bdellovibrionales bacterium
CAAACGAGGACTCAGCGCCATCGGCGAAGCCGGACAATCCTTCCACGCCCCAGAAGCCGACGCCGCCCTTCTCGCAGCCATCCGCGAGCACCTCAACCCCGGCATTCCCCTCATCGAAATCGACGCCCCCATCAATGCCCCCACCTTCGCCCAAGCCTGCGCCCAATCGCTCCTCGATTCGATGACCAGAACCCAGCCCCACAAGTCTGCCCCCTCAACTTCAAAGTAGCTCATCCAACCAACCACCATCGCCGGAAAAAAAGCCCCAGCCCGGCGCAACTCCCCCCACCGTGGCACCGCCATGGGTTCACGAGTCAACCCACATCCCGAGCCCTGAAAGGAAGTGCCCCCGCATCTCCCGATCAACCCGCCCGGACTCCCACGTGGCACGGGCGTCCCGCCCGCGATGTTTTCGACACCATCAAAACTCCCCTACCGCCAAATCACACCGATCACGCGTCCATCGGACTCCGCACGCACGCTTGATCTGCTGCTGAAACGCGCTGTCGGAGAGGCAGTGCCGCCGACCAATTCTGGCGACGTAGGAGTAGATCGTGCGCTCAACACGCCCACGAGCCGCGCGTTCACCGACAAATTTGATTCGCAGCAAAGTCACTACCCCGCCAGATTGACCCTGCTGATGCCCCCGACCTTAGCTCAACTCCCCAGCCCCTCCCGCCGCTCCGCGGCTTCGTTCAACGATCGAAGGAAGAGGAATCTCGAACAACATGGTCATCCCATCACGCCGCAATTGATGCCTCTCGGCGCTGCAGTCTATGCTTTGTTGTTTTGCTTGCTGACTTCATTCTACGCTGGCCGAATTGCTGATAAAGGAGGCAGTCCTTACTGATTGTATGAACGAGCAAGAGACGGGAAGAAGGGGGATGGCAAGAAAGACGAGGATGGCGTTAGGGGGGGCGTGTTATCATGTGGTCAGCTGGGTCAACTCCCGTGGATGGATATTCAAGGAGGACGAAGCGAAGCAGTCGTTTGATGAGTGTCTGGCGGAGGCGGCGACCAGGTTCCTCTTCTCCCATCGCACGTTGTGGTTTCCAGTCCCTTTGGTATTGACCTATGGACTGACCCTTTTGCCTTGCCCCCAGGACTCCGACGTTGCACGGGCGTCCCTCCCCGAGTTGAGCTCGGAGATCGACCGGAGCCAAAGCCCTCTTCACTGCCTATCGGTCCTGCTGCCTTGCGATGCGCAAAATGCACTTCCGACTCTCTTGCGCCGTCCACTGCCTGTAACCAGTTCCGCGCAGTGGGCCCGCATCCTGGAAGCTTGGTTTGTCGCGCGGACGTCCGCAGCCGCCTGATTACTCATGTTCCGCAATCAGCAAGGACTAGGATGCGGCGCGGTTCTATTTCGTTCGCAGCGCCCGGTTTAAAATGCCCTCGATATTCTTTCGCGAAGCCTATGAAGCGGTCTGTAGCGACCCGCGCATCCTCCGGAAGCTCCGTGATGAACATTTTCAGGAGTTCAAACTTCTAGAAGAAGCCCTGAGTTGGCTGAAACCGGAAGCAAGATGCGATGCAATCCACGCCAACTGGCTCCTGGTGCTCGATACTCCGTTAAGCAACATGCTGCTCCAGGCAAGGAACCGGCTCATAAAACAGGGCGGTCTGGCGGCTAATTATCTCGCTGAGTTTGCGCAAAATGCCGACGACGCATTGGAGCGAACTCAAGGAGGAGAAGTGCGCATCTGGACCCGCTCGGATTGGCTTCTTGTCGCCAACAATGGACGCCGGTTTACGGGACTCGATCTGTTCGGTCTGTGTAGCTTCTTCTCCAATGGCGCGAAGCAGATCGAACCAGACAGCATCGGGAAATTCGGAGTGGGATTCAAGTCCTGCTACCGAATCGGTAGTGAGGTTTGGGTCAAAACTTGGGGCGACGGAGAAAGCTTCGGTTTCCGACTGCCTCTGTGTCGAAATGGGCTGCCCGAGTCCTACTATGATGTCGCCCGTTTTGAAAAACTGATCAGACTCCTCAAGCTGGCGGCACCACGAATGTCGCAGGATGAGCTAGGCTATTGCACGCCAGAGTTCTCACTGACGCCGCCCCCGGAGATTGCCGACCAGTTCCGTGAAGTAGAGCAGGCGTTTGAATCCAGTGGTTCGATTTTTGCCATCCGGCTGCATGCGGAGGGTCGGGCTTCATTGGCCGAGCGGCTGAAAGATCAAGCAAGCCAAGTGTATGAATTGTGTCCGCTGTTCCTCCGGAAACTGAGGATCACCAGGCTGGAGCTAACGTCCCTCAGGCTGATCCAGCATGAGGCCAAAACCACAGACTCGATTGTCGACTTTGTGACGGCTGAGCCGGTGACACTCGAGGCCCAGACTGCCGATGGTAGGAAATCCAACGCGAGGTTCTGGCGGTTGACTGAGGCCGCCACCAGCAATCCCTGGAAAATCGCGCTGCACGCCGACAGCAACTTTCTCCTGAGCGTCTCCACGCAGGCAGGGGAATTTCTCTCGCTCCGCGAAGGAGCGGCCTATGCGTTCTTTCCCCTCAGCACTGTAACGGCCAACTGGCCCTTTCGGCTGCACCTCCATCTCGATTGCCCGACGGACTTGAGTCGTAACAATTGGAGCCCTGAGAACCCGGAGGAAATCAGATCTAGAATCCGGGCAGCAGCGGCCGGTCTCTGTCAATGGCTGGAAGCAAATCCATCCAAGTGGCATGACGAGTGGGATCTTAGCGCGATCATCAAGGAGATCCCGCCGCGTCCGCTCCCGGGCGCCTTTGACCAGCAACCGGCTTGGTGGTTTTTCGATGAGCTGCAGTCGCAGGTGCAGAAGAGAGACCTGCTCCGATCATTAACGGGCCACTTTACTTCAGGAGGAAAAGCACGGGGTGTTCCGCTCTATCAAGACGCGGTTTACCTGGAAGGATGGAGGGAGCTGGGTCAACAGGCCCCGGAGCACTTTGCCTCTCGTCTTTGGTGCAACGAGAATTGTGTCAAGGTGTGGAACGTCCCTCAAGTGCAGTCGGATGACATCATCGAGCTCATCAAGGAGCTGATGTCTATCCAGGAAGGTGATATCCTGACGCGCGATCAAATGGCAATGTCACTCCTTAAGTGCGTTCTCGGGATCAATTTGGGGAGGCGCTCTTCCCTGGAGGAATGGCTCCGGCATATCCGAATCCCTTCCGCAGACTGCACCGTCATGGAGCTATTCGAACGCCCCGGCGGGGCCACTCTTTCGTCCGAGTGGCATCGTCTTTTCCAAACTCTGCACGCCGCGCTGAAGGATGCGGAGTCTGGCGAACGCGCCGTAGCAAAAAGTCAGCTAATCGATCGGCTCAAGCGGTTCTCACGGGCAGCGTTTAATCCTCCCTGGTCGGACGTCCCAACTCTTCTCCGCGACTACCTTTGGCCGGATAAGGGTGACGAATTCTGGGGCGGATCACGGGAAGCCTGTCCGGCCAACTTGGTTCGTCCTGTCGTGGCAATTTTGGAGGTCCGGAATGCAGCGCAGGACTTCCGACCAATTGCCGAAGTGTGGCTGGCCTCTTCTACGGCCCCAACGGCTTTTGAAGGCGCAGTTGCTAACGCTCACAGCAAGATGCGGCTAGAATACAAGACCGCCCTGACCAATTGGGGTTTGTTCGAAGAGTATGACCGCGTCCTGCAAGAGAGGCTTGCCCAAGATCTGCCAGCTGCTCTCGGCGCTTCGCTGAAGCAAGCTGTTGCCCACAACAGAGTGGGGGAGTGGATCGAGAAGCGCCTCGGTGAAAAGCAGCAAGCGGACAAAGATGGCCTTCAATGGGGGGCCTTGTTCGGTCAGGCGCTTAGCGCGTCTATTGTTGCATCGCTTGTCCCGGCATTGCGCGACCTCGGTCCGCGCCAAATTCTCAGCCGGAGCATTCCGGATGCCGTTCGTTCGGTGGTATTGATCCTGCGCGACTACGTGGAGGCCCCGACATGGTTGAACGATCGAGCATTCGAGAGCCTCGTCAAAGCGGACAATGGCGGCATCTTCTCGGGGCTCACCTTTCTGCCAGAGCGTTCGTTCACGACCAAGTTTCCGGATATCACTCGCCAGTTGCTGGTCACTTTTCACTCTTGGAAGAGTCGTCCGCTGTCGTCAGCTCAGTGCGAGGCCCTTGAGAAAATATTTGCGTCGCCTAGCAGGACAGATCGGAAAAATTTTCCTGTCGGTATTGGGCCGAGAACCGCACGACCTCTTAGTGATTTTATTGTCATCGAGGAATCAGAGTCCGACCCAAACAGCTATTGGCTCAAGGAGGCTCGCACCGTTGAAGCGACCACGTTGCCAGGTGAATTGGCGCGGTTTCCAGCGCTGGTTGAGGTATGCGCTCGGATCAAGGACCTGAAGCTGGTCATGGATGGGCTGCCGGAATCAGGACTCTCCTTTCTGGAGCATGAGGTTGCGGATGAAATTCTCGCCCTGCCACCCGTCCAGAAGCTCCTGCGCGACGGCGGTGTTACATCGATCCACCAACACGTGCCGCTGAAACTTGAGTGGCGCGACGGCGAACGCCGAGTGGCCTCGGTAGATCGGGCCGATTTCGTTGTTCGCGGGCAGCAGCTTTTCGTCAGTCGAATCAAGATTAGCACGGAGGATCAGCAGTTTGAGGACATCCTCAGCAATTACTTGAGCCACTCCGCCCAAGATCCGGAGGTCACCCAAGCCCGCACAGAGGCCAGGGAGAGCCGCACCCCCATTCGTGCGGTGTATGAGCGGTTCCGCCCCCGTATCTTCAAGCAACTCTGCCGCGCCTTTATCGAGGACGTTGGCTATTCTCCCGAGCATATCTGGCGGGAGCTACTCCAAAATGCCGAGAACGCCTATGCCAGTCTCCCCGATCCGCGACCAATAGATCAACCTTTCAGCGTCACAGTCTTGGAGACCACCGACAACCATTGCCTGATGACGGTGACGAACCATGGTCGCCGATTCAACCAAGCGGACCGCGACGGCAATCCTCGCGATGATATTGCCCGGATCATCAGTGTCGGCGGCCAGCGAGTGCAGACCCGCATGGAGATCGGGCGCTATAACCTGGGCTTCAAGTCCGTGTTCTCCATTACCGACACGGTGGAGATAACGAGCGGCACCTTGAACTTCTCAGTGAAGGACCTCCTACTGCGGTATCCAAGCAAACCAATTCAACGCCCCGAGAAAGCAGCCGAACCAACCTCATTTTCGTGGAAGTGTTCCAAGCGCGACGCAGCCGTCGCCGCCGGCGTGCCCGTCAACGCCACCCAAGGGGCGTCCCGCTTCCTCAGACCTCATCAGACAGTCTTCACCAGGTTCGTGAACAAGCTGGAGCTGGATTATCGCGGCCTTGCCCGATCAGTGCACATCACTCGAGACCCCGTCCCGGGAGGCACCATGGTTCGTTTCCACGATCTGAATCCCGCTCCCGTCCAATTTCTTGTCCTCAGAGATGAAATCGCGATCCGCAACACCTCGGAGGGGCGCCTAGAATTTGCGGTGGCCGCGCAGGTCGACGACCACGGCCTACCGCTGCCCATTCCGGATGAGCAGTGCTTCTTTCACGTGGTGTTCCCGACCGAACACAAATCGTTCGTGCCATTCCTGATCGACGCCGATTTTGAGATGCATGGCCAGAGCCGAGGCCAGATCCAGGATTGCACGCGTAATCTGACGCTGATCAACGCGGCTGCCCGGCTTCTATTTGAGCACGCACAGGAAATGTTCGCCCGGGATGTCAGCAAGAGCGCGTGGATTGCCTGGGCACGCATCCTCGCTCCCGACGAATTGCTGGCGGGAGCGAAGATCTTCTTTTCGGAAGGATTGTCCGCCACGCAGGCCTTGAGGGATGAAATTTGCGAGTTCCTGCTCGCCCACGTCCCTCACGGAGGGCGATCAGTTTGCCACGAATCCTTGACCATGCCCTCGGCTTTGCTGCGACGCTTCGCGTCTGAGCCGGGCAAGGGATACGACTTCAGCGACAGGAACTGGATCGAACCGGAGGTTGAGGTGGCGATGCGCAAACTCGGAGTTAACTCGAACTACACTTTGGGCGAATGGGTGAGCCACCTTGATGCCGATGATGACACGTTGCGCCAGCTCAGGGACGAGCTGGATTCCTTCCAGCTGAAGAGCATTGAAATTGAAGAGATGCGTCGGGCGCGTGACGTCGTTGCGCGCAGGGTCCAACAGCCGGTAGCCCCGCCTCCCAGCTGGGGAATCGACTCGGTCGCGACGTGGTGGGAGGAAAACTGCGACGAGACGCCGTTCACCCTCGATGGCGATCTCTTCACGTGGGTTGCTCCGGCGACCGCACAGACGCCTGGGGACCGACGTGCAGCATTGGTGGGCTGGCTGAGCGATCCCACTTCCGCGCCTGGACGAGAGGTTTGGTATCGGATGTTAAGTTACGCCTGTTTCGTTTCGGTCGGCAATCGCCACACCGAGGTCGTCAAATTCGAAACCCTGCTGGCCTCGAAGGGATTCTTTGCGCGCACGGCCACGGAAGGTTTTTCTTCCGTCGCTGAGGAATTGTTTCTCCAGCTGACCAAAACCCCGTTCACCGGTGGAAACGCGACCGGGGAGCTGGCTGATTTTTGGCGCCGGCTTTTCTACGACGTGAAGAAAGTGCATCATCTCATCTACGAGAACGATTTCGGGGAAGTTTTGCTCGGCCTTTGTCGGCGTGAAGACCGGGCGGACGCCATTATCCCTTTTCTGCGAAGCGGGCAGCTGCCCGGACAATCACACTGGCGCGGTGTGCTTGGGCAGAGCGCACTTTCGCCCCTATTTTTTGTGATCCGCGAACTGCGGCGCCTTGGCCTGATCGAGCATCCCGCCGCGGATGATACGGCCTTCTTTGTTTGTCGACCTGTGCGCCGCACTGCGCGGCGGCTGGGTTGGATATCGGAAGAAGAAGAACTACGCGGCGACCAGGACAGCCTGCTGGTCGTCGCCGCCAAGATACACGAGCGCTTCAAATCCAGCCCTCTTGCCAGACAGCATTTACTCCCATATTTCGACATACCCCTGCTCGCTCTCGACCAATCGGGCGAGCTGGAAAAATTCGCATGAATGCCGGGACCCGAGTGCTTCATAAGCAACACCCCGAATACGGCTTCGGGGTGGTCCGCTACGATGAGGACAATGTTTTGGGCGAGCGCCGTCTTCAGGTCAGCTTTGATCATGTAGACGCGTTGCTTGAGCTGGCTCCCGAGGCGGTGGTCGAGGTCGCCCACCCGGAACAGGCGGCCCAAGCCGGCGAATGGGGCAAAGTCGAGACGTTGAGGACGCAGTTGTTGGCTGCCCTCGTCATCGCCGAAAACAACGCGACCAGTGCCTTCATCAAGACGACCACCCGTCCGCTGCCGCACCAGGTGTCCGTTCTCGACAAAATCACGTCAGGTGAACGGTTCGGCCATCTGTGCGCAGACGATGTCGGTCTCGGAAAAACGATCGAGGCGGGATTGCTGATCACACACGCGCTGGCGTCACAGAAATCGAGTAAGGTCCTGATCGTCTGTCCGGCCGGCGTGGCCCTGCAATGGCAGGACGAGATGGAGGAGCATTTCTCCCTCTACTTTTCGGTGCTGGGCATCGACTTCAAGGGCACGCTCCCGGCCCAATGGCGAAACCACTTTCTGGTCATCGCGCCCATCGACCGCCTCAAGCAACCGCACTATGAGACCGTGTTGAGGGAAGCCGGCCCGTTTGACCTGATCGTTTGCGACGAAGCTCACCGGTTGAACGCATCGCGCAACCGCCTAACGGAGAGTCTTGAAAAAACGAAGAGCTATCGGCTGTTCGAGCGACTCATCGCAGAGAAGACGGTGAATTTCGTCACCCAAGCGGGCGCCCCTCGCTCGCCGCGGATGCTCTTTCTCTCCGCCACGCCTCACCAAGGGGACGACGTCCGGTTTCTTTATCTCCTGCACTTGCTGCGGCCAGATCTTTTTCCCATCGAGAACGAGGATCTGGCGCCACTCAGTTCGGAGCAACTACGGGAGGTGGTCACCCGGACACCCAAAGCGCTGGCGCGAGACTGGGAAGGGGTGCCCATCTTCAAGGGTCATTCCGCCCATACGATCGATGTCCCGTGGACCGTTCAGGAAACAGCTATCTCAAGGCTTCTCAGCGCATACATTCGGAAGTCCCTCTCCGCGTCGTCAGCATCCGGCAAGCCCAACGCGCTGGTAGTGGAGCTGGTCATGCACACGTTCCACAAAATTGCCGCGAGCAGCTGGCGAGCGCTTCAATCCACCCTCCGACACCGACTAGAGTTGCTGGCGAAGCGTCGAAGCGGTTTTGCCGCCCACTTGGATGCCGACGGCGAGGATACGGGGGATACCGTCAATTTTTCCGACGAGGAGATGGAAGGAGCATTTTTCGAGGAAGAGATTATTTCCCTTCAGGGAATTCTATCGTCGCTCGATCGCCTGGACACGGACAGCAAGTGGCAGCACTGTCGCGATCTTCTGCTCGGGTTGGATCAAGAACAGGCGAATTGTAAGGTCCTTTTCTTTACTCAATTCCGAGCCACCCAGGATTACCTGTATAAACAGCTCCTCGCCCTTTTTCCGGGGTCGGGGGTGGAAATCGTAAACGGTGACGTGCCCTTGCAGGATCGACGGCTGGCCCGGCGCCGCTTCGAGGCGGCATCGCGCTTCATGATATCCACGGAGGCCGGTGGCGAAGGCGTCAACCTCCAGCGAGCCTGCCATATCATGGTAAACTACGACTTGCCTTGGAATCCCATGCGCGTGCAGCAGCGGATTGGGCGCCTGGACCGGTACGGCCAGAAAAATCGCGTTTCGGTCTTCAACCTCCGGGTGCCGGACTCATGGGATGCGCGCATCTCCACCCGCATTGAGGAGCGCCTCGCCGTTATCCAACGTACGATGGGCCACGTCGTGTCCGCGGATGTAGAAAACTATCGGGACATGATTCTTGGGCACGTGGCCGACAAGATCGACCCACGCTCAGCCTTCAAGGATCACCTTCACGGCGGGGATATTCCGGTCGAGCAGGTGGATCGCTTCCTGAGGGAAGCCATCGACTCCATGGAACGCTGGAAAAAGCGTTTCGGAGAAGGCCTCACGCCCGACCTCGATTCCACGAAATTCGCGACCACCCTCACTCCGGAGGATTTCAAGCTCGGCTACTCGGCTGCGCTCCAAACCCTAGGTCTTCCCCTTCAGGAGTCGCGCAACAGCCGGAATCAGTTCATCTCGGACGTCTTTCACTTCACCCTGCCCGTTGAGTTTCGGGACCCCCAGATTCGGCCGCACCGCGAATTCTACGTCGTGTTCAGGCGTGACGTCTACCAGCGCGTGCGCGATGAGGATCTCGGCACCGTGAAAGGCCAGCCGATACGGGCCAACCTTGCAGGGTTCGGCGAAAGTTTCACCGACTGGCTATTCCAACAAGCAACCGCCGCGAGGCCGAACGCCTCGGCTTACCAGGTGCGGGCTCCGGCAAACTGGAAACACGGTTCAGGCTGGCTGGCGGTCTATACCCTACGCTTTCTCGGTGCCTCACGATGCCTCTTGGCACCCGACTCCGTCGTGCCGGTGTGGCTTCCGGACTCTGGCCCCCCTCACGTGCTGCCGACACCTGACGTCTTCGCGCTTTGCCAGGATGCCAGTGAATCCGTCCGTCGCAGCAACGAGGTCCCTCCCTTGTCCGGAGCCCTCACACTCGCCCGCGAGTGCCTCAAGGCACGCCTCGCAGCGCGGCCGAACCATTCGTCTTCCTCGATATCGCTGACCCTCTGGTCACTCACCGCAGTGCATACCCTCTGACCAGGGTAGTCCAAGAGGGTCAGTCCTTACTACTAAACCTAATTGATGCCGCACTCGTTTGCCTGGCGACGCTGGATTGGATTGCGCACTCCGCACGTCCACGAACGATCAGTTCAGGGATGGATTTGATTCCCAGCGGAGTCGTCATCCCGCCAGCTTCACCCCATCGACATCCCGACCTCAGCCAACTCCCCTGCCGCCGCTCCGCGGCTTCGTTCAACACAGACAGATTGAC
>JADZFF010000071.1 GCA_020850015.1 Bdellovibrionales bacterium
CCGGGCCGGGCGTAGTTCGAGATCTCGTAGTGCTCGAAGCCGGCTTCGCTCATGAAGCGATCCACGAGTAGCAGGTGCCTGAGCTGCATCTCCTCGTCGGGGAGCTGTCCGTGCATCTTGTGGTGCGGAGGCAGCGTGAGCAGGTAGCAGCTCAGGTGAGTGATGCCCAAGCCCGTGAAGGCCCGGAGCGCGTCTTCGAGGTCGGCCTCGCTTTGTCCCGGCACTCCGCAGAGCAGGTCCACGCTCACGTTCTCAAAGCCCGCCGCGAAGACGTCGTCGAGCGCGCGCCTGGCCTCGGAGGCCGAGTGCACGCGGCCCAGGAGTTTCAGGTGGTCGTCGCGCAGGGCCTGCACCCCCATGCTCACGCGGTTCAGGCCTAAGTGCCGGTACTCGCGCATGCGTCCGCGCTCGATCGACGAAGGATTCGCCTCCATCGTCCACTCGGTAGCGGCGTCCACGCGCCCCGCCAGTGCCAGGGGTTCGAGCGCCCGGGCCATGGCCTCGGGCGGGGTCATCGAAGGAGTGCCGCCCCCGAAGAAGATCGTATCGAGCCGGGGGGCGAGCTCAGCCGCGCGGAGTACGGCCTCGCGCCTCAGAGCTTCGACGAAACCGTTTCGGTCGCCCTCAGAGACCCTCGCCGAAGCCAGCGAGTAGAAGTCACAGTAGTGGCACTTCGTCTCGCAGAACGGAAAGTGCACATATAAGGAGGTGAAGGCTGCGCCGCGCTCCGTCATGCCCAGGGCTTACCCCGGGGGCACCTCGCCCCGCAAGTCTGCCGGTTCCGATGCGTTGATTCGGCCCCCCGGTAAACGTACTCTCACGAGACTATGGCCCACACCCCCAACGCCCTCCGCCCTGAAGAACTCACTCTCTCCAACGGGATCCCCGTGATCCTCCAGCCGCTCGACGGCCCGGTGGCCGCCCTCTACTGGTGGAACCAGACGGGCTCCGTGCATGAGCACAAAGGCGAGGAGGGCTTCGCCCACTTCCTGGAGCACATGCTCTTCAAGGATACCGACGCGAAGTCCACGGGCCGGGCCTCCTCGGGAGCCACGGCGCGCGCCATCGAAGGATTTGGCGGCGACATCAACGCCTACACCTCGTTCGAGCAGACGGTTTATCACGTCACCTGCGCCGAACAGCACTGGGAGAAGATCATCCAGGTCTTCGGCACGATGGCGAAGCCCCAACGTTTCCTCAAGGGCGACTTCGAGCGCGAGCGCGAGGTGATTCTGGAGGAGCTTCGCAAGACGGAAGACTCCCCGAGCCGCCAAGGCTTTCAGACCCTGTTTTCGACCGTGTACTCCCGGCACCCTTACGGCCGCCCCGTGATCGGATTCGCGAAGACGCTGAAGGCCGCCACGCTCGCGAAGCTCGAGGCCTTCTACCGCCGCCGCTACGTGCCCGAGCGCATGGGCCTCATCGTGGTGGGCCCGCTCGACGCCGCCGGGAAGCGGAAGAAGGAAGTGATGAAACTCCTGGAGCGCTTCTACGGCGCCTCCGTGATGAAGGCCGGCACCGTGAAGGAAAAGGCCGGCTGGAAGATTCCACAGGAACCCGCGCTCCGCAAAGGCGTCACCACCAAAGGACGCAAGTTCGACGTCGAGACCCCCAGTGTCTCGATGGCCTTCCGCGTGCCGAACCTCATGGACCCGGTGATCCCGGCGCTCGAGCTCGCCTCGGGCGCCCTCGGCTCGGGCGAGAGCTCGCGCCTGTATCAAAGCCTTTTCTACGGCAAGTCGCTCGTCACTGACATCTCGGCGGGCGTTTACGTGCCGAGCGACCCGGGCATGGCTTACGTGGACCTCGACGTGGCGAAACTCGAGCAGGTGGCTCCTTCGGTGGAGATCGCCCTCGCCGAGCTCGCCCGCATGCGCGTGGAGGGGCCCAACGAGGCCGAGACCGAGCGCGTGATCACGAACATCGAAAGCGAGAAACTCTACTCCGCGCAGACCGCCGATGGTGTTGCGGGGCGCCTGGGCTTCCTGAAGTTCGTGCTGGGCGACCTGAACTTCGATCAGAAATACATCGAGGACCTGAAAGCCGTGACGAAGGAGCAGGTGCAGGCGGCCGCGTCCCAGTACTTCGCGCCTCAGCGCATGGCGCTCACCCTGCTCTATCCGAAGAAGGGCCCGGACTACGATCTCGCGCCGCTCGCGAAGAAGGCCGAGAAAGCGCTCGCGCCGCTGGCTCCGGCCGGCAAGGGCGCGGTGCTCCTGAGTGGGGCGAAGGCCCCGGCGAAGAAGGGCCCCTCCACCCCGGATACCGTGTTCACCACGGCCTCGGGCCTGCGCGTGGCCTACCAGTATCGCCCGCAGTCGCACGCGTTCTCGCTCCATGCTTCCGTGCCGGGCGGCACGCGCCTGGAACTCGGGCACTCGCTCTTCTCGGCCGACCGCGACTGGGGCGCGAGTCACCTGCTGGCGCAGACTTGGGCCAAGGGCACGCCGGGGCGCACGGCCCGCGACATCGCGGCCTTCGTCGAGGGCAAGGCCGCCATGCTCGACGGCTTCAGCGGCCGCAACACTGTAGGCCTCGAGATGACCGGCCTTTCGCGCGACTGGAAGTCGCTCTCGCCGCTCTTCACCGAGGTGCTGCTCACGCCGTCCTTTCCGGACGACGAGATCGAGCACTCCCGCCGGGTGACGGAAGACTCCATCAAGGGAATCCAGGATCACTCTGGCCAGCTCTGCTCAGTGCTTTTCCAGCAGACGCTCTTCGAGAAGCATCCCTACGGACGCATCACCTTGGGTTCGGAAGAAAGCGTGAAGGCGCTCAAGCGCGACACGCTCGCGGCCTATCACCGTCACTGGGTGCGGACTTCGCGCATGGCTCTGAGCGCGGTGGGCTCCGTGCCCGAGCGTGAGTTTCGCGCCTGGCTTGAGGACCTGGAAGCGCGCGCGAAGGCGCTCGGGGGCGCCGCGGGCCGCCCGCCCGCGCAAGACGAACACCTGGAAGACGAGCCGGTGCTCAAGGCGCCGCGCTGGATCCACCGGCAGCTCGGGCGAGAGCAATCGCATATTCTCGTGGGGGGGCTCGGCCTCACGCTCACGAGCGACGAGCGCCACGCCTTCCGCTTGTTGCACACCCTGCTTTCGGGTCAAAGCGGCCGTCTGTTCATTGAGCTTCGCGAGAAGCGCTCGCTCGCCTACACCGTGTCGCCCACCGGCTTCGAGGGCCTGGAGCGCGGCACCGTTGGCACCTACATCGCCTGCGCCACCTCCAAGGTGGAGGAAGCGGTGAAGGGCATGTCGGCCGTGCTCACTCAGCTCGCCAAGAAGGGTCCGAGCGAGGCCGAGATGAAACGCGCGCGCGAGTTCCACCTGGGCCGCCGGGCCATGGACCTGCAGAGCGATTCCTCGCTCGCCAACTACTACGGCCTCGAGCTGCAGTATCAGGGCAAGGTGCGCACCGAAGAGGAGGCCCGCGAGCAGGTGCTTCGCCTCACCGCGAAGGACCTGGCCCGCGTCTGCGAGAAATACTACGTGGAGCCGTACATGGTGACGGCGATCGTGGGTTGAGATGACTCCGGAGCTCGAAACGCGAATGCGGCGCGTGTGGGAGGCGCTGGAGGGCCGGCGCCTGCCCGCCATGGCGGTGGATCTCGAGGCCTTCGATCGCAACGTGGCTGCGGCCGCCGGGCTGGTGGCCTCGCGGCCCCGCGGGTCGGGTCCTGGGGGCATGACCCTTCGCCTGGCCACGAAGTCCATCCGCGTGCCTGAGCTCATCCGGCGCGTGCTGAAGTTCGGCGCGCCCTACCGCGGCCTGATGACCTACTCGGCCGAGGAGACGGCCTTCCTCGCCTCGGAGGGCTTCGACGATTTCCTGCTCGCGTACCCCACGGTTCAGAAAAGCGACGTGGAGGCCGTGGTCTTGGTGCACCAGTCCGGCAAGACGGTGCGCCTCATGATCGACTCCGTGGATCACCTGCGCATCCTGAGCGCGCTGGTGGGAATGTTGGACCAGCCGCTTGAGCTCGTGATCGACATCGATATGAGCCTGCGCCCGGCGCTTGGCCTCATGCACCTGGGCGTGCGCAGGAGCCCCGTGCGCTCCGCGCGCGACGTCGTGGCGCTCTACGACGAGTGCAAGCACCTGCCGAACCTCCGCATCGTGGGCCTCATGGGTTACGAGGCGCAGATCGCGGGCCTGGGCGATCGCAGCCCCTTCCACAAGGCCATGAACCCCGTATTCCAGGGCGTGCGCGCGGCCTCCGTGCGATCGGTGTCGAAGCTTCGGCATGAGGCGGCCGAAGCCGTGCGCGCCGCGGGACACACCCTCACGCTCTTCAACGGGGGCGGAAGTGGCAGCCTGAACACCACGGTGGAGGAGAGCTGGCTCACCGAAGCCACCGTGGGCTCGGGGCTCCTGTGCTCGCATCTGTTCAGCTACTACTCCAACATCCGCTACGAGCCCGCGTTCTGGTTCGCGCTCCAGGTGGCGCGCTCTTCGGACGCCGGCTACGCCACCTGCCTCGGCGGCGGCTACATCGCCTCGGGCGCGCCCGGCTGGGACAAGGTTCCCGTGCCCGAGTATCCGCCCGGGCTTTCGCTCATCCCCGATGAAGGCTGCGGCGAGGTGCAAACCCCGCTTCAGTCCAAAGGCGACGAGCTTTCGGTCGGCAGCCGCGTGCTCTTCCGCCCCTCCAAAGCCGGCGAGCCCGCCGAGCGCTTCAACGAGTACCTGCTCGTGGAGAACGGCGAGGTCACCGGCTCCGCGAAGACCTACCGCGGGATGGGGAAGGCGTTTCTGTAATCTGGCAGCTCAGCTCAAGTCTGTGCGCTAGAGCCGATCTTGGCCCCCGGTCCATCCAGATCCGCCGTGTACACGCTGACCTCGTAGCCCAGGATCTGAAGCGGGGTTTTGCCCGCGAAGGCCTCGCCCTTGAGACCCGACCAGTAGAGCGAGATCGAAAGCCCCTTCATCCCGAAACGCATGAGGCGCAGGATCGCGCCGATGGGGCCTGGGAGCCCCGAGATCCCTTCGATCATCGTCACGAGCATGCGGACCGAGAAACGTGGCAGGATGCCAAAGATCGTGAGGAGCATTTTCAGGTCGCCCAAGTCCTGGGCGGGCATCACCTCGAGCATCGTGTCGGCGTGTTCGCCGCAGCCTAAAGTCGAGAAGCGCGGGTACTCGGAGTCGCCGGGGCAGTATACGTCGCCGAGCTTCTGAAGCCCGCGATACTGAAGACCTGAAAGCAGCTTGGGGCGCGACATGGTCCGGTTCCTTATGCCTGCTTCGCCATCTTCACCGCCGCCAGATGCGCGAGCGCCAGGATGGTGAGTGAGGGGTTGATGCCAGGTGCCGACGGAAAGATGCTCGAGTCGGCGGCGTAAAGCTTGGGGTGCCCGTAGACCTGGAAGTCCGGGCTCACCACGGCCTGGCGCTCGTCGACGCCGATCCCGCAGCCGCCCATCAGGTGAAGTCCGAAGCCTTGGTCGCAGCGGATCACCTCGGCCGCTCCGGCTGCTTCGTAGAGCTCATGCACGAGAGCGATGCCCTGGCGCAGGCGGCGCGTATCCTGATCGGTCAGCGGCTTGGAAACGGCCACGCGCCCGTCCTTCATCAGCGACAGAGAGCCCACGGCCTCGTCGCGCACGGCGATCTCCATCGAGGCCAGGTAGCGGTACTTCTTCATGCGCTCCAAGTGCGCGCGGCCCAGGCCGGGAAGCAGCATGGCGGTACCGATCGGAGGCGCGTACACGTTCTCGTACTTGTAGCCCGCGCGCCTGAGCTTCGGGTCGTCCGAGGCCACGGTCTGGAATGCGCCCTTGTGCGCGTTCACGGGCTCCTTGAACGCGGCGTAGGTCATGAACTGCGGGTGGCAGGCAAATCGTTTTCCGAGGGCGGGGAGGCCCTTGCCGTAGCCCGAGCGCATCAAGATCCCGGTGTTGCCCAAGGCGCCCGAGGCCAGCACCACACGCCGGCCGCGCACCTCGGCGTCCTTGCCGTTCTGGCGGCCTTTCACGCGCACCTCGGCGCCCGAGTCGTCCACCGAATGCACCTCGAAGCCCGCCTCGATTACGGCGCCCTTCTCGCGGGCCCGGCGGATCGAGGTCACGAGCGAACTCTGCTTCGAGTCGCGCGGGCAGCCGCCCAGGCAGACGATGCAGTCCGAGCCCTGCTCGAGCGCGCAGTCGCTCTGCCCGCGACGAAGCGGCTTGTAGTGGTAATTCAGCTCGTCGAAGGCCTTCGTGAAGATCTGTGCGTTCCGGTTCCGCGCCTTCTCGGGCAGGTACTGAATCGAAACATCCTTCTCCACCTGCTCGTACACGGGAGTCATCTCGGCGCGGTTGAAGAAGCGCACGCTGCTGATGTCCGCCCATTCGTCCCAGGCCACGTCGTCGAAGCGATCCAGGAGCGCCTGGTTCACGATCGAGGTGCCGCCCAGGCATTTCGCGCGCAGCAGGCCAAGTCGGCCGTCGCTGGTCATCTCGATGCCGCCGCCCCAGAACATGCGCGAGGAGTAGGCCATCTCGCCTTTGGGGAAAGTCTTGCGGTCGTAGGCGGGGCCGGCCTCGAGCACGCACACGCGCGCTCCGGAGACGGCGAGGTCCATCGCCATGCGTCCACCGGCCACGCCGGAGCCGATCACCACGACGTCGTAAGCGGGAGTCTGGGGCATGCGTCCCAGTGTATCAGAAAAGGGGTCGGAGCCTTTTTTGCGGCTCAGCGCGGCGTGGGAAACCTATGAAATTACGCGATGAGTCGACACAAAAGGCTGACACCCTGCAGAAAGTTCGACCTTGCGGTAAAATATCCTCAAGGGGGCCAGGAGGGTCTCCGATCACCGAGTCAGGAGGATTCGAGGAGACCATGACCGTGAAGTCGAACCTGAGGTTAGTCACTGAACCTTCCGTCTACTTCCAGGAGCTCGTGAGCCAGGCCCTCGCGGAAAGGCATCTGCGCCCTCGCCCTGAGACCGAGTTCTACCTCGTGAACCTCCTCAAGCAGTTCCTCTCCACCGAGAATCTCTTCATGCGGGACTCGCAGGGAGCGATGCGCGACGAGCCTCTCGCCATCAAGCTCAAGGAGGCGCTCGAGGCGCCCGACCGCTCCTCCCAGAATCTCATGCTGCGCCAAGTGGGCGATGTGTCGCTGTACACCGCGGGATTCTTCCACGAGAGCCTGAGCCGCAAGTCTGTGGACGTCGGCTACTACATCGGCATGGGTGGCACCGCCTACCAGAAGGTTTCCGCCCAGCAGGGCGAGCCTCACCGAAGCATGTTCGCCGAGCTCGCCGACAAGTTCGGAAATTTCGTGGGGGTGCTCTCCGGGATCAGCGAGACGGCCCTGCCAGCGAAGACCGAGCAGGATCTTCTTCGCCTCTACGACCTCTGGCTGGCCACGGGGAGCGACCGAGCCGCGCGCGCCCTGCGCGAGGCGGGCATCGAGCCCACCCAGGTCAAGGGCACTCCCAAGGCCCCGCAGTAGCGCGATCCTGCCTCGCTGCGCCCCTCAGAGAAACGGATTCGGGCCCGTGACTGAAGTGGGCGCCGGAGCGGGCACCGGTACCGTGGGCGCGGCGGGCGGCGGATCGTCCGAGAAATCCTGCGGGCGCGGCTCCTCGATCGCGGGGTTCGGCGGGAGCTCGTCGTCGATCGGCTGCGGATCCAGCGGCGCCGGATCCGGCGTCACCTCCACCGGGGGCGCAACCGACTCGGCATCATTCGAGTCCGCCGCGCTCGATCCCACGGGGCGGTTCGGGTCCTCGGGCGTGGGTTCGTCGTCGCCGAACATGAACTTCCAGATCCCGTCCGCGTAATTGTAGGCCACGCCCGAGGGGATGGTCACCCCCAGGAAGCCGCCGATCCGGCGAAGGGTCACCGAGGCCAGGCCGCGGTTGAACTGATAGAACTCCTTCCCGAAGCGGGTCTCGGTGAATCGGCGGCCGATGTATCGCTCGGTGAGTTTGTTCATGTCCTGCACGAATTTTCGCGTGTGGCCGACACGCGTGCGGAAGAACAGGCGCGCCTCTCCCACCACCAGGTCGTTCGTTGAGTTGTAGAGCGCGCGCTCGTACACCGGTGCCCATCGCGCGAGATCGGCCGATCCTGGCACGAAGGGGTCTGGAAGGTTGAAGGCCGACACGCGTTCAGAGTTGATGCGGCCGGAGCGGAGGTTGATGAAGGTGTCGAGAGCCTCGTAGCTCTCGATGTATTCCAGGTAGTGCGAACGAAGCTCACGGGCAGTCTCATTGAGGCGTTGGCGCCAGAGCGTGTATTCCGCCTGGGCACGGTGAAGGGCGCGGCGGGTTTCGTCGAGGCGAGTTTGAGCCAGCCTGCGGGCGTCGGATCCGGCGGGGGCGGCCCTACGGGCCCGCTTCAGCTCGGGGATGCGGGCGCGGGCCGCGTTCACCTGATTCAGCACGCGTCGGAGCTGCGCTGAGTACTGCTGGAAATTTCGTTCCCCCATCTCGATGATCCCCGACACCTCATCGGCGGAATGCGCGCGGCCGCCCAGTTCCTTGCACTTGCGGACCGCGTTCAGCATGCGGCGCTCGGCGGCCTGGACGATGTCGTTCATTCCCAGCTTGGCGGCTTCGTCCCCGCGGAGCTTCAGGTACTCGTCGATCTCTTTGAGTCCCTGGCGAAACTCCTCGGTGGCTTCCGCCGTGGCTTCGTTCAGCCGCGAGTAGAGCGCGGGGCGCTCGTTGGCGAAGGCGCGCATCATGAGGCGGGTCTTCGCGTAATCGTTCAGGCTGTTCAGGAGGCGATTCAAGCGGCGGATCATCACCAGGTCGTCCACCGAGAAGCGTTTGCCGCCCGCTCCGAAGAGAGAGCGCCAGTTGCCCTCCGCGATCATGAAGGCCCGGCTGAAATCCCGATACGCGCGCAATCGAACGCCGATCTGCGCCCACCAGGAGATGCGCGCCGAGGCCACGTCGCCGAGGCTCGCGCCCGCGGCGGCCGGAAGAGGAAGGCGCGGGATCTCCTCGCCGGTTCCGATCGCCACGATGTCATCGGCGGAATGGGAGGTGTTAGCCGCCTCGGCCCCCGCGAGGAATTCCTGCTGCGTGGTGGCCAGAGTCACGGGAGAAGAGGTTCCGTGCGCAGTCGTGCTGGCGAAGGGTTTGGGGGTGCGCAGGAACACGACGGCCTCGTCGAGCAGGTTCTCGATGCGGTTCGTCGCCAGGCGGCGTCGGGCGGCCTCCTCGAGGAACTCGCGTTCCTCGGCGGTGAGGACGTGACCGTCGCGGATCGGTTCGGTGGAGCCGCGGCGGGTGCGGAAGGCCTCGAACTCGCGGTTGAGATCGCCGAATTCGCGGTCCAGATGCCCTCGAAGGGCGCGGCTTTGCTCCCAACGCATGCGTTCAAGGAAGGAGTTCACCATCGGGCGGGACACGGCCTCGGACGAGATGCCCGTCACCCGGCGGATGAGCGGCCCCGCCGCTTCCACCTCTGCCAGCACCAGGCGGGCCAGGATGCCTTCGAGCGCTCGCGGGTTGGCCTGGGCCACCGGAGCACCGGCAACTAGCAAGAGCGTGAAGCCCATCAGGCCCAACAGTGAGATGCGAGCCGCCAGCGCCTTAGAGCCAAGGAAAGACATGGATTCCCCCTTTTGTGAGTCCGCGGACCCTATGAGCGTCAACGCGGAGAGTCAACGCAACGAGTCAAGCTCGCGGGCCGTGAGAAGGGACTCTCCCGGGCCGCAATTTCGCCCGTCTTACCGCTTGGGCTTGGCGGCCGGGGGCGCAGCCGCCGCCGGGGGTGGAGATCCCTCGTCCAGCGTCTCGTTCGTAGGGGAGGGCGGGGGCTCTGGCGCGGTGGGTTCGATCACCACGGCTGACATGGCATCGCCGGGCCTGATCTTCTCCACGACATCCATGCCTTCGATCACCTGACCGAAGACGGTGTACTGCTGGTCGAGGTGGGGCTGAGGGCTCAGGGTGACGTAGAACTGCGAATCGGCGGAATCCGGGTCGGCCGACCTGGCCATGGCCACCGCTCCAGCCCGGTGCTGGCGCTTGTTGAATTCGGCCTTGAGCCGGGTACCGCTCCCGCCGGTTCCGTTGCCCTGGGGATCCCCGCCCTGGATCACGAAATTCGGAACCACCCGATGAAAGGTGAGCCCATTGTAGAAGCCTTCGTTGATGAGCTGAACGATTCTCTCCACGGTCTTGGGCGCGTCCTTCGTGTAGAACTTGAATCGCACGTTTCCCCGGGCGGTGCGGATCTGGGCCACCGCGCGCGAGAGACCGTCCCCATCCACGCTGAGGTCGGGGCTCTTGTTGGTTTCAGGCGCGGGCTCGGCTGCGACCTTCGCCGCCTCCGCACTGGCGTCCGCGTCATCCTCGGCGGAGGTATCCGCCGATTTCTCCTCCGCAGTCGGGCCCGACCGGAAGGTGTACGCAAGCCCAGCAAGGCCGGCGACCAGGGCCAGAGTGAGCAGGATCGCCGGGATGAGCTTGGAACGCATCGGTTGACAACTCCTTGAATTCCGTAAGATCTTACCCGACGAACCCCATGCCACAAGAGGAATCACCAGGTTCTAGACGCGAAGGCGATTCGCAGCGCGTGATGAGCTTCTTCGACCACCTCGACGAGCTGCGTGCGCGGGTGATGCGCTCGCTCGCCGTTTTTATGGCGGGTTTCGTGGGCTGCTACTTCCTCGTCACCGACTGGGTGATGCAGTTCCTGCGTGAGCCGCTCTACGCCGTGATGCCCCCGGAGCAGCAAAAGCTCTACTTCACGAGTCTCTTCGAGAACTTTCTCACTCACCTCAAGATCGCTGGAGTCGCCGCGATCTTCGTCTGCGCGCCTTTCTTCCTCTATCAGGCCTGGGCCTTCATCGCGCCGGGGCTCTACGAGCGAGAGCGCAAGGCAGTGGTGCCCTTCATCACGGCGGGAACGCTGCTCTTCGTGGGCGGCGCGGCCTTCGCGTACTACGTGCTTTTTCCAGTGGGCTTCAAGTTCTTCGTTACCTACGGTCTCTCGACGGACGTTCCGATGCTCACGATCGACGCCTACTACACCACCTGTCTGAAGCTTCTTCTGCTCTTCGGACTTGCCTTCGAGCTGCCCGTCTTTGTCGTGGGCCTGGGGTACCTGGGTGTGATCGACGCGCGCTTCCTGCGGGAGAATCGCTCCAAGGCCGTGATCGGCATCACGGTGGCCTGCGCGCTGTTCGCCCCGCCCGACGCGATTTCCATGTTGATCCTCATGGCGCCACTGGTTCTGCTCTTCGAGGCCGCGATTCTCGTCGTGGCCTGGATCGGGTCCCGGAGAAATCGCGACACGAGGTCGCAAGCTCTGGAAAAGACTCGATAATACCTCTCTTGTAAGGCTTCCCGGGCTCGTGCTAACCAGGGGCCTCCTTGCTCAAGACCTGTTTTTTGGGCTGATGGCCCTGGGACGCCGCCGTGGTGGCACGTCTCGGAGCTTGAACCGAGAGGAGTACGATCGATGTCGAAGCAGAACGCCCTTCCGGGCTACGAGACCACCTTTGTCACGCGAATTGACCTTGCGGACGAAGGGCTCGCGAAATTCAAAGAGAAAATCAAAAGCATCGTGAAGGAGTTCGACGGCGAATTCCTCCTCGAGGAAGACTGGGGCAGCCGCAAGTTCGCCTACACCGTGGGCAAAGAGACGCGCGGCCGTTACACGCACGCGGCGTTCACCGGCAAGCCCGGCATTGTGGCCGAGCTTGAGCGCAACTACCGCATGCAGGAGCACATCATCCGCTTCCTGACCGTGAAGGTGGCCGACGAGTTCGATGCGGCGAAGTACAACGAGACCCGTTTCGACTTCATCAAGAAGCAGGCCGAGATGGCCGAGCGCGACCGCGAGCGCGAGCTGCGCGGCGACCGCTGGGGCGACCGGGGGGATCGCGGTGACCGCGGAGATCGCGGCGATCGTGGCGACCGTGGAGATCGCGGTCCGCGTCGTCCCCGTCCGATGGGCGGCGAAGGCGGCGGCCGCTGGGGCGGCGGCGACCGCGGCATGTGAGTTAATTGAGAATTTTTACCTGAAGAATTGAGGGATCCATGTCTGAAGAAAACACCAACGCAGCCGACGTTTCCGAAACGATCCGCAAAGCCGCCCATGACGACGGCGAGCGCGGGGGCGGGGCCTCCGCCCGCGAGAAAAAGATGATGAGCGGCGGTTTCGGCCGCAAGAAGGCCTGCCGCTTCTGCACCGAGAACGACTACCAGATGGACTACAAGAACGTCCGCATTCTGGGCTCGCTGCTTTCGGAGCACGGCCGCATCGTTCCCCGCCGGATCACCGGTAACTGCGCGCATCACCAGCGCCAAGCCACGACGGCCCTGAAACGGGCGCGTCAGCTGGCTCTGCTGGGGTACGTGTCCGCGGGGCAGTGATTTCAGCGTGATTGAGGAGCGCCGCGGAGCCCCCGATCCGGAAAGACCGGAAGGGGAACGGACGAAGCGGGAACCCAAAGCGGGACCCGGGCCGGCCATTCCCTCGGAGGTTCCCGGCGCAGAAGGCAATCTCGGCGAGGGATTCACTTTCCGGTTTCCCGCAGGTGTCCGCGTTCCGCTATGGGTTCGCGCGATCCCCTTCGTGATCTCGGCGCTGCTTTACATGAGCGCTGTTTTCGCCGTGTTCGCGCCTCTTCCCCTGCTCCTGCTTTACCTTCGCGCCTCGGTGCGCTGGCAGCTTGCGGCGGTGGCCAGCAACACCGCGCTCGTGGCGCTGCTGGGCGGGCCCGCGGCGGCGGGGCTCTTCCTTGCGATCGTGGGCGTTACGGCGGTGGTTCTGCCTCACGCGCTTCGCTATTCTCCTGCGCGCCCGGATCGGGCCATCGCCTGGACCGCCTCGTCGTCTCTCTTGAGCCTGGTGGCCGGGGGTTTGGCGTCCTGGGGTCTCCTCGGCGCCCAACCTCTCAAGACGCTTCAGGCTTCAGCTCAGATCGTGGTGGATCGCCTGCGCGAGATGTCGGGAGAGTCCGCATCCAACTGGAACGTTCCCCCGGAGGAGATCATCCGGTCCCTGTTGGTGGAGCTTCCCTCGGGTGCGACGATCACGATCCTGCTGCTGGTTACGGCCAACTGCTTTCTTTTTTTGCGGGCCAACCCCGTGGGTCTGCGTCAGAAGTTCGGGATCTCGGAGAATTACTTCCGGATCTGGAAGGCGCCGGACTACCTGGTCTGGGTGGCGATCGGCTCCGCCTTTACGCTGCTCACGGATCTGGGGATCGTCTCGGATATCGGTATCAACGTATTCAAGGTGTCCATGGCGCTCTACGGTCTCCATGGGCTCGCGGTTCTGTCGTCGGCTTTCGAGGCCTGGCGCATCCAGGGTCTCGTACGCAGCGCGCTCTACGCTCTCGTGGTGACGATGGGTGTTCCGCTGCTTCTGGCGCTCGGGTTCTTCGACCTCTGGTTTGACTTTCGATCTAAGTTAAGGCAATCGTAACGCTCTTTGGAGACGTGCATATGAAGGTAATTCTTAGGGAAAACGTTGAGCATCTAGGCAGCATCGGCGACGTCGTGCGCGTGAGCGCCGGCTACGCCCGTAACTTTCTCCTGCCGCGCCGGCTGGTTACGATCGCCAACGAGGCTAACGTGGCCGAGATCGAGCACAACAAGCGCATCCTTGAGAAGAAACGCGCCGCAGACCGCGCCACCGCGCAGGGCCAGGCCGCGAAGCTCTCCGAACAGAGCCTCACGTTCACCCGCAAGGTGGGCAAGGGCGACAAACTATTCGGCTCCGTTACCGCCGCCGATATCGTCGCCGAGCTGGGCAAAGCCGGTTTCAAGGTGAGCAAGTCGCAGGTCGTGCTCGATGACGCCCTCAAGACGCTCGGCGTGCATCCCATCACGATCAAGCTGCAGCCCGAAGTGACCGCCACCGTGAAGGTGTGGGTCGCCAAGGACGAGTCCTCTTCGGCTTCGGAGTAATCCGACCATGGGGCCTGGGGGAGAGGAGGGGGGACCTCCGCCGTCCATGGACTACTGGACGGAGTTTCCGCGCAAACCCTCCCAGAAGTCCGATCGCAGATCCGAGGGAAGCCGCGACGG
>JADZFF010000072.1 GCA_020850015.1 Bdellovibrionales bacterium
ACGCCGCCTTCTTCAGGAAGTCGAGCAGCTCGTCGACCCGTGGAAACCGGATGACCCGTCCCTCGCTCCAGCTCAGCTCGATGGCCGAGCAGGGGGACGGCCCCAGCGCGTTCGGACTGTCCCCGGGGCCGAGCGCGGCCGCGAGCTCCTGGAACTCGCTCTCTGTCACGGCACCACTCTTGATCAGGGACTTTCCCTTCTTGATGATGACGCCCATCTGCGGAGAGCTCACGCCGAGCTCGCGGCAGAACTCCGTCGTCGTCCCAGGCCAGTTCTCCCACGCCCGGTGAACAGCCACGATGACGTCGTTGCTGATTTCCTGCAGCCGCCCGGACTTACCCGCCCGAAAGGTATTGAGCCGCTTCTTCAGAATTGCGTTGTCCATATCGTTTCCTCCTGCTGTCTCTACGGCATCAGGCGAACACGGGGCAATGCGGGGAGTATCGACGATTTACGATGAAACTCCACGAGGCTAATCCCGAAAGAAAAGAGGCGGAGCGTCTGAAAGCCAAGCTCTACGGGATCAATAGCCAGCTTGAGGCCGTAGCCGAGCGGTTGACCCAGCTTCCAAAGAGCGTTTCAGCGGCTCCGATCTTCAAGCAGATGGAGCGGTTGGAATCGGCCAAGCGCGAGATCGAGGAAGCCTTGGAACGAGCCAAGAGCGCCCCGGTGAACATCGGGAACCGACTGGTGAAGCTTGAGACCTTCGAGGCATTTACGGAGCACTACCGGGCGCTCATCCAGCGGGCGGACCACGACACGCGAAAGAGTCTGGTCCAGAAATTCATCGAGAGCGTCGAGATCGGCGTGGATACGGTGAAGATCAAATGGATTCTGGATGAGGAACACTATCAGCGGGAACTGGCCCTACGGGGCCGGCTCCCGGCTGGGAGCCTCGCGGCGGGGACCCCCTGGCGTGGGGGTTCGCATAGCTTGACAAATGGTGCCCAGGGCCGGACTTGAACCGGCACGTCGGTTTAACCCGACTCGGGATTTTAAGTCCCGTGCGTCTACCAATTTCGCCACCCGGGCACGGAGCGAAAGCCCTTCCCAAGGTGTAGCGCCAAATGGGAGCGCTGGCCAGCGCGCGCTCGCTACGCGCCGAAGCCTTCGCAGTTCGCGGTCGCCCCACTGCAAGATCTCGCGCGCGGCACTGGTGGCTCAGCTCAGCTCGGCTCGGGCGGGGGCGGCAAGGCTCAGCGCGAGCGCGAAGAAAGAGGCTGCGGACAAAAGGCTTTTCATGGGGTTCTCCTCTGATTTTGTGCGCCGAGTTAGCGGCGCTGCCGGCCCTGGGCAATGAGGTTTTGGCTGTTGCGCCGCGCGCGAGGAGAATCGCGGGCCCTGCGCCTGGCCTCCGCCGAGGAATTCCGCTAGATCTGGCTCATCATGAGCACGAGCACGACGGGCAAGAAAAACAACTCGGCTGAGGCGGCGACGGAGCTTCTGAAGGCCTGGCTCGAAGCCCCCGGGTTCCGGCGGCTTCGGGAGCGGTTTCTGGGGGCGGCGGGTCCGGGACTGGCCACCTGGGACTGGGTGAGGCTCAAGCTCCCCATCAAAGCCGTACAGGCGCTCACGCTTCCGGTCTTCCGCCGCTTGGGTTACCGGTTCGAGGTTCAGAGCGTGGGGGATCTCAAGCTCGGCCTCCTGCGCCGGACCTTTCATCGCGGGAAGAAGGCACAGGGCCTCCGCAGGCTCGTGTTCCTTCCAGGCTTCGGCGACTCGCCGACCTCCTGGCTCCCTGTGTTCGCCCTTCTTCAGCCTGCCCTGCGCCGCCGCTTCGACGAGGTGGTGCTCGTGGAGTTCCCGGGTTCGATGGGGCTTCTTTCGGAAGAGCGGGCTTTCAACTCGATGGATCGCCAGCACGAGGTGGTCTTCGACCTCCTGGACGGGCTCAGGCCCCAGGTGATCTTCGGGCACTCGCTCGGGGCATGGCTCGCGGCGGCCTACGCCATCGCCTGTGGAAAGGGCGAGCGTCCGACGAAGGCCTCGCTCCAGTACGCGGGCCCGCAGAAGATCCTGCTCGCCAGCCCTTCAGGCGTCCTGGCCGACGAGTCCAAGAAGGAACTCTGGCTCGGAAAGTTCCGCAAGGCGCAGAATGAGGGCTCAGCGCACTTCCGCGAGTTCATCTTCGGGAAAGAGCCCTTCTGGTTCGGCGCCGTGGCCTCCTCGTTCATGGGCTTCCTGGATAAACCCGAGGTCCGCGAGTTCATGGACTCGGTGGCGGAGAAACACCTCGTCACCGATCACCTCGGGGCCATCGGTTCGAAGACCTGGGTGCTCTGGGGTGCGAAGGACGGGCTGGTGCCGGCCGAGTGGGTCCACGACTGGCTCGAGCGGCTGAACCACCTTGAACCGACGGACCAGAGGGCCAAGCGGGGCCTCAGCCATGGGGTGGTGATCCAGGGCGTGGGCCATAGCCCGCACTTGGAGCGACCGGTGACGACGGCGGCCGCGGTGGGCAAGATCCTGCTTGGACAGCCCTTTCAGCCCCCGACGGCCTTCTGGAAGCGCCACGGCTGGCACGTGCACGGGGCCTAAGCCTTTCCGGCCAAAATGGGATCTTGAAACCCGGGCTCGGGCGACGGAACCTAGGGGGGATGGCCTCGAGGTACGCCCTTCTTCTGATCACGCTGCTCCCGGGGGCCATGGCTCAGGCGGGCGAGGCCGCGCGCCTGGAGCGCGGGCGCTATGAGCTCACGGGCCAGGTGGAAAGCCCCTGCGGAGGGGGCGTGGATTCGCCGGCGAGCTGGTGCCTCAAGATCAGGCGCGCAGGTGGCGAGCTGCGCCTGCCCGCCGCCTCGACGGGTTGGGACGGACCGGTGAAATCCATGCCGGGCCATCACCTCCGTTGCATGGGCCGCTGGGACGGAAAGCTTTTCACCCTGACTGGCCCGCCGAAGCTGCTGAGGCAGGCGAAGGCGGGCGCGGGCGCGGCTCCGCGCGACCGCGTGGAACGCGTCGGCGATCTGGGCTCAACCGCCTCCTTCGCGCCCCCGAGCCCCAGCGGCGCCCCGACCCAGGCTTTCGACTCCCGCTGAGCGCGCGGCGCAGGCTACCCGAAGATCACCAGGTGGTAGGTTTTCTTTCCCTTGCGAAGCACCAGGAACTTCCCGTGCAGGAGGGATGTGCCCGAGGCCTTCCAGGCGACGTCCTGAACCCGTTGGTCGTTCACGTAGATGCCGCCGGCTTGGATGTCCTTGCGCGCCTGCCCCTTGGAGGGGCACAAACCCGTTTCGGCGAGGAGGTCCACGAGGGTCGCGCCCTCGGCCTGCGCGGCTGGACGCGTGGTGCGCGGGGCCTCCGCCAGGCTGTCCATCAGCGCGGACGCGCTGAGCGACGCCACACCCCCTGAAAACAAGGCCTGCGTGGCGGCCTGCGCGTCCTTCAGCGCGTCCGCCCCATGCACGAGAAGGGTCATTTCCTCGGCAAGCCGTTTCTGACCCGCGCGCCCCTCCGGAGACGCCTTCGTCGACCGCTCCAGGCTCTCGATCTCCTCCTTCGGGAGGAAGGTGAAGTAGCGCAGCAGGGTGCCCACGTCCGAGTCGGCCGTGTTGAGGAAGTACTGGTAGAAGGCGTAGGGAGGCGTACGGTCGGCGCTGAGCCAGACGGCGCCGCCCTCGGTCTTCCCGAACTTCGTGCCGTCGCTTTTCAGCACCAGCGGGAGCGTGAGCCCGAACACCTGGGGCGCGGGCCGGGAGTGCGCGGCCGCCATGCGGCGGATGAGCTCGCAGCCCGCCGTGATGTTGCCCCACTGGTCCGAACCGCCGATCTGAAGGCGGCAGCCCTCGTCCTCGTGCAGGCGGTAAAAATCGTAGGCCTGCAGGAGCATGTACGAGAACTCGGTGTAGGAGATGCCCTGGTCGCGGTCTTCGAGGCGCGCGCGCACGCTCTCCTTCGCGAGCATCATGTTGACCGTGAAATGCTTGCCCACGTCCCGCAGGAAATCCAGGTAGGACATCCCGTCGTAGAAAGCGGCGTTGTTCACGAGCGCGGCGGGGTTGGCGCCGTCGAAGCTCAGGAGCCGGCCCATGATCGCCTCGATCCCCTTCACGTTCCTGGCGATGATCTCGCGCGTGAGGAGCTGGCGCTCGGAAGCCTTGCCCGAGGGATCGCCCACCTGCCCAGTGGCGCCTCCCGCCACGGCGATCGAGCGGTGGCCCGCCTGCTGAAAGCGCCTCAGGGTCATCAGCGGGAGGAGGTGCCCCACGTGAAGGCTGTCGGCGGTGGGGTCGAAGCCGGCGTAGAGGGTCAGCGACTGACCGGCCATGGCCTTCGAGAGGTCGGGATCGGTGACCTGCTTCACCAGGCCTCGCCACTCCAGTTCCGCGTAGAGGTTCGGATTCACCGACATGATCCGCAGTATAGCCCGTTTCAGGCCTTCCGGGCCAGCGCCAGGACCTGCGCGAGCCGCGCGCCGATCTCCTCGGCTTCGTCGACCCCGAGGAGCGCCAGCCCGCAGGCCGGCGTGAAAAAGGCCGGATGAAGCACCGGCTCCGCGTGGAGCGAGAGGACCTTGGCCTCCAGGTTCTTCCAGAGCTCGATCGCGCTGGTCTGGGGGGCCTCGTCGGGCTTCCGGGCCGTGGGCACGACGCCAAAGGCATAACGTCCGCCCCTGGCCAGGAAGGCGCGCACCTCGTCGGAGGGCCCGAGCACCTGCTCCAGGCTCAGGGCCGTATCGAAGCTGAGCAGGTCGGGCCGCACCGAGTACACCGTGCGCCAGTCCGTATTGGAGCAGCAGTGGATGCCGACCAGAGCGCCCTCCTTCTGGAGCGCCTGAACGCAGACGCGAAGCTCCTGAAGCGCCAGCACGTGGCGGGGATTTTTCAGCGAGAGCGCGAAGAGGCTGGGCTCGTCGAGCACGAGGATCGGCTGAACCCCCTTGGATAGGAGCCGGCGCGCCATGCACCGGGCCCGCACGAGCACGAGCCGGAAGATCTGGGTGGTGAGCCGGGGAAGAAGCTCCACGGATGTCCCGTCGGAAAGCCGCACCGACCACTGCGCGGTCATCGGCCCCGTGATCTGAACCTTCGCGGTGGGCGCGTTCCGCTCGCCGAGCTCCCAGACGAAAGGGCCCCAGGCACGCAGCGCTCCCGGCGTGGGCTCCCACTCGTCGAGCGTCTCGCCGCTGTGATCGAGATGCGAGGTCGCGTCGTTCAGGCGCGACTCGAACGAGGTGGCCTGCGCGCGCCACTCATCGATGTTCAGCGTCGGTACGCCCCCCGTTCCGGGCGAAAGGCCCGGAAGCTTCTCCAGGGCCTGGTAAACCATGAACTCCTCGGGCCCAAGCGCGGGCAGTTGGGGCAGCGTGGGCACGGTGGTGGCGAAGGCGAAGGGCAGGGCCGCATCCACGCTGGGGTGGGGAAGACTGCCGATGCCGAAGCTCATCGGCCCGGCGCCGAACGCTTTCCAACGCGAGTCCGGGGCGCGGCGGTCACTCACGGTTCGAGCCCTCCGCGTCGCCCACGGAATAGTAGGTGGCCTCGGGATGATGGAAGACGATCGCGGACACGCTCGCCTCCGGGTCCATCATGTAGCCGTCGGTCAGCTCCACACCGATCTCCTTTGGGCGCAGGAGCTCGAAGAGCGGCGCCTGGTCGTCGAGGCGCGGGCAGGCCGGGTAGCCGAAGCTGTAGCGTTTGCCCCGGTACTTGGTCTGGAAGCGCTCCATGTGGGTCATCTCAGGCGGGTCGGCGAATCCCCACATGCGCCTGAGCTGCGCGTGAAGCCACTCCGCGTAGGCTTCCGCGGTTTCGATCGCGAGCGCCTGCAGGATGTGCGACTTCAGGTACTCGCCGCGCTCCTTCATCTCCTCGGCCCGTGCCCGCACGCCCCGCCCCGCGGTGACCGTGAAAAGAGCCACGGTGTCGGCGGCTTCCGCCTCTTCCCTAACGTAGTCCGCGAGGCACAGGCCGCCGGCGCGCTTCTGCCTGGGGAAGCGAAAGCTCGTCAGCGGGGGGGCACCGCCGTCGGAGCGCAGCAGGTGCAAGGCGTCGCCCTCGGCCCGGGCGCGGAAAAACTGGTACACGGCCGCGGGCTTCAGGATCTCCTCGCGCGAAACCTCCCGCATCACCTCCTGAACGGCCTCCCAGACCCGGAGCGCTTTCGGTTCGGCGTCGAGGAGCTCCTTGCGAAGAGCGGGATCAACCCCGGCCTTCTCGAGCCGCCGGACGATCTTGCCCGGGATTCCGAGGTGGCGGCCGTAGAGCATGAGCGGATTGATGAACTTCCAGAGCTGCTCCACCGGGGTGGAGCGCAGCACGTGGCGCTCCAGATCCGGGGGGCGCGGCGGGCGATCCACGAGCGCGAGGCCCGCGTCCCGGCCCGGCGTGTGGGCCGGAGCGGCCGGTGCCTCCACGGCCGGGCGCGCGGCCTTCTCCGCGCGGCGCTTGGCGAGGTCGGCCTTGAGCGTCTCGAAGCGCCCGGGCTCCACGATCGAGCGCGCCAGGTCCAGCCCGTGCATCGCGTCCTTGGCGTAGGCTACGGTGCCGGTGGTGTAGGCCTGCGCGATTCGCTTGTCGACGAAGTTCTCGGTGAGCGCGGCCCCGCCCACCAAGATCGGCACGGAAATTTCCGCGCGCGAGAGGTCGTCGGCCGTGATCACCATCTGCTGCGCGCTCTTCACGAGCAGCCCGCTCAGTCCCAGGAGGTCCGGGCGGTGGCTTCGCACGGCCTCGATGAGCTTCTCGGGTGGAACCTTGATGCCCAGGTTCACCACTTCGAAGCCGTTGTTCGTCAGGATGATGTCGACGAGGTTCTTCCCGATGTCGTGCACGTCGCCCTTCACGGTGGCGAGCAGCACCTTGCCCCGCGCGGATTGCGCCGCTGCCTTCTCCATCCGGGGTTCGAGGAAAGCCACGGCGCTTTTCATCACTTCTGCGCTCTGAAGCACCTCAGCCACGATGAGCTGGTTCGCGTTGAAGAGGCGGCCCACCTCGTCCATGCCCTTCATGAGCGGCCCGTTGATGATCTCGAGCGGCCGCCGCTCCTTCAGGGCCTCCGTGAGGTCGGCGCCGAGGCTGTCTTTCCGGCCTTCCACCACGGCGCGAGCCAGGCGCTCGTCGAGGGGGAGGTCGTCGTTCGAGACGCGCTTCCGCTCGGCGCGGTCGCGGAACCTGGCTGCGAAGGCCGCGATCGGGTCTTCCCCCCGATTGAAGAGCAGGTTGTCCGCGAGCTCCTTTTCCTCCTCGGGGATCGTGGCGTAGCGCTCAAGCTTCTCGGTGTTCACGATCGCTAGATCCAGCCCCGCCTGCACGCAGTGATACAGGAACACGGAGTTCAGCACCTCGCGGCCCGCGGCCGGCAGGCCGAAGCTCACGTTCGACACCCCAAGCACCGTGCGCGTGCCCGGGAACTCGGCCTTGAGCATGCGAAGCGCCTCGATCGTCTCGAGCGCGGAGCCCACATACTGCGCGTCGCCCGTGGCGCAGGGGAAGGTCAGGGGATCCCAGTAGATGTCCTCGGCCCGAAAGCCATACCTGCCGGTGAGCAGTCCGTACTCGCGCCTCGCGATCTCGAGCTTGCGTTCTCGGGTCACGCCCATGCTCTGCGTGGGGTGGTCGTCGATGGTGCCCACCACCAGGGCGGCGCCGTACCGGCGCGCGAGCGGAACAACCTTCTCGAACCGCTCCTCGCCGTCCTCGAGGTTCACCGAGTTGACGATGGCTTTGCCCTGGCAGTAGGTGAGGGCGGTCTCGATGACCTTCTCGTCCGTGGAGTCGATCATGAAGGGGATCCGAATCCTCCGGCACAGCAGCTCCATGAACGCGCGCATGTCGGCGTCCTCGTCCCGGTCCGGGTTCGCCAGGCAGACGTCGAGGATCTGGGCGCCGCCGCGCACCTGGGCGGCGGCGATCTCGGCCGCTTCGTCGAGTCTGCCCTCCACGATCAGGCGCTTGAAGGCCCGCGAACCGATCACGTTCGCGCGCTCGCCCACGAGCACCGGGCGGACATCGTCGGTGATCTCCACGTAGTCCACGCCCGAGAGGAAAGAGCGCGTCTCACGCGCGAGCGCGCGCGGCTTCGCGCGCTCCACGAGCTTCGCGAGCGCTGAAACGTGCCCCCGGTGGGTGCCGCAGCAGCCGCCTACGAGGTTCAGCCAACCGTTCTCCAGGAAACGGCCCACGACGCCGCAGACCATCTGGGGAGTTTCAAGGTAGTGGCCGTCCTCGTCGGGCAGGCCGGCGTTCGGGACGCAGGCCACGCGGAAGGGCGAAAGCCTCGCGAGCGAGCGGATGTGATCCGTCATGAACTCGGGGCCCGTGGCGCAATTCAGGCCGAGGTAGAGCAGATCGCGGTGAGCGAGCGAGGCGAACAGGGCCTCGGCGCTTTGGCCGGCGAGCAGCGTGCCCATGGGCTCCACGGTGCCCGAGACGGCGATCGGGATCCGCGCGCCGCGCTCCTCGAAGAGCCGATCGATGCCCAGGAGGGCTGCCTTGATGTTGCGCCCGTCCTGCGCGGTTTCGATCAGCAGGTAATCGCATCCCCCGTCGTAAAGCCCCGCCGCCTGGGCGTGAAAGGTGCCGACGAGCTCCTCGAAGGTCACGCCGCCGGTCACGGTGATGGCCTTTGTGGTGGGGCCGATGGCCCCGGCCACCCAGCGCGGCCGGGTGGGGGTCTCGAATTTCGCGCAGGCCTCGCGCGCCAGGCGCGCCGCCGCCAGGTTGATCTCCTGGGTTCTCTCCTGCACGCCGAACTCGGCCAGCACGAGCGGAGTGCCCCCGAAGGTGTCGGTTTCCACGATGTCGGCCCCGGCACGCAGGTAGTCCTCATGGATTTCCCGCACGACATCGGGCCGAGTGAGGACGAGGAGCTCGTTGCAGCCCTCGGTCTCCACGCCGCCGAAGTCCTCGGCGCTGAGGTCGCGGTCCTGGAGGGCGGTGCCCATGGCGCCGTCGAGCACGAGCACGCGTTGGCCGAGCGCATGGAGCAGGGCCTCGATTCGCGCCGCGCGATCGGGGGCCCAGGGCAGGCGATCGGAGCCTTGGATGACGGGCGTGGAGGCGGACATCTCGTTGAGAAGTAGCTTGAAGGTCCGTGAAATTCCAGGAAAAGCCTTGCTAGGGGAGGATGAGGGCGGGATGATCGGCGCCATGCTTTCCGCTTCGGTCGATCTGTGCTGTTTCCTGGAGGTGGCGCGCCCGCTCCAGAAGGGAATCGGGAGATGAGCCCAAAGAAAAAGCCCCGCCGCCGCGCCCCGGCGGCCTCGAACACGGACGGCGAGGAGTTCGAGATCGAATCGAACACCCGGTTCTGGCAAGGGTTGGCCTGGGGGCCGGCCTCCGGAATTCCCGTGCTCGCGCTGCATGGTTGGCTCGACAACGCGGCTTCCTACTCGAGCCTCGGGCCCGAGCTCGCGCGCAGGGGCGTGCGGCTTTTCGCCGTGGACCTGCCCGGCCATGGCGGCACGGACGGGCAGGAACTGGGCAGGCCCTACCACTTCATCGACTCGGTGGCCGCGGTGATCGAGCTGTTCGATGCCCTGGACCTGACGCGGGTCAGGTTGTTGGGCCATTCCATGGGCGCGGGGATTGCCTCGCTCCTGGCGGGCGCCTTCCCGGAGCGGATCGAGAAGCTCGCGCTCATCGAAGGCCTGGGTCCTTTCGCGGACCGCGAGGAGGCGGCCCCCGAGCGTCTGCGGAAGTACGTCGACGCCATCAACGTCCTCGTGCAGAAGGAGCCGCCGCTCTACACGACGCGCGAGTTGCCGGATCTGGTGCGTAAGCGGGCCAAGGTGGGCGAGCTCTCGGAGGCCGGGGCGGCCGCGCTTCTTGAGCGCGCGCTCTATCCTGTGGAAGGCGCCCCCAGAGGCACCGTGAGCTGGCGCACGGATCCGCAGCTGAGGCTGCCGAGCCTGCAGCGGATGACGGAAGGGCAGGTGCTGGCCTTCCTGAAGGGCATTCGGGCGCCCTCGCTTCTTCTGCTCGCGGAAAAGGGCCTCGCTTTCGATCCTGAGATCAGCCGCGCGAGGCAGGCCGCCGTTCCCGGGCTCCAGGTGAAACGCCTGCCGGGGGGGCACCACATGCACCTGGACGATCCCGTTCCCATCGCGGAGATTCTGGCCGGCTTTTTTCGCTGAAGCCCGTGACGCTCAGTCGTCCTGAAGAAGCACGCGGTAGTCGTCGAACTGAGACCGATGATCCGGAAAGGCCCGGATGGCCTGGTTGATGATCTCCTCCACGACACCCTTGCGTCGTCCCATCGCCACCGACCGTTCGATCACCCCAAGGTAGAGGGCAGGCGACTTGATCCCCCGCTTCAGGAGCTCGAGACCGAAAAGAACGCAGGGCCTGGGCTCGCTGGACCGGTAGAGGTCGTCGAACTCGCCGAGCAGGACCGCGGGATCCTCCGCGACGGCGCTGTCCTGCGCGTAAAGGCGTTTGGCCTCGCGCGCGAGGCCGCATTTCAGCATCGCGCAGGCCAGGCTGACGCGGATGGCGCTGTCGCGGGAAGCCGATTCCCAGCCGAGCTGAAACATCTTCAGGGCCTCCGGGGCCTGATTCTGGATCACGAGGGCCCGGCCCGCGAGCGTGAGCGCGCCCGCGAGGGCCTTCCAGGTTTTCGCGTCCTCCACGCTCCAGCGCTTCAGCAGAGCGTGGTAGCTCACGAGGTCATCGAAGCGTTTCGTCGCGATCGCGAGCCTGAGGAGCTCGTTCACCCGTTCCGGGAGGAGTGGGTAGTTGCGCAGGCACTTCTCGTGGAACCTGTAGGCATCAAGCGGCTTACCGAGCTCCATGAGCACGCGCGAGAGCCCCACGAGGCAGCGGTAGTCGCTCGAGTCGATTCTCAGTCCCTCAGTGAAGGCCTTGGAAGCCTCGACGCGGTCGCCCTTCAGGGCGTGCATCTCGCCGAGGTCCGCGTGCGCGTGCGCCTCCGTCGTGGCGACCTGACGGGCCTTCATGAGCTCGTGCAGGGCGATCTCCGCGCCCGCGCCGGCCCAGATCGCGGCGCGCGCGGAACGAAGCGTCTTCTCGAAGATCGAAGGGCGGTCGACGCGTGCCAGCGCCTCGCCGAGCTCCTTGGCCAGGGTAGCGAAGGTCAAGGGCCGGAAGAACACTCCGTCGGCCGAGTCCCGGGCCGCGGCCGACTTCGCGTGCTTCACCTCGGCGTCGGCGACGTAAAAGACGCAGCAGAGATGCGACCCTTCCGTTCGCCGGAACTCCGCCAGGGCCGCCGCGGCCTCGGCTCCGAGAGCGGGATAGGAAAACAGCGCGGCCTGCGGCTTCTTGAGCGCAAGCGCCTTGAGGCCCACCCGGTAGCCCTCCGCGAGCGTGATCCGCTCGGGGAGGAACCCCGCCTCTTCGAGCAGCACCCGGAGCTTGGGCCGAACGGCGCCGTCGGGCTCCACCGCCACGATCGTCTTTCTCGAGAAGAGGTCCCGGTAGGAGTGAGCGTCAGCCATCGGCGCTCTAGAGGCTCCGCCTCGGGGATATAGTGACGTTGCCGAACAGCAACCCCGCGACGATCGAGGCTGCCGTCACGACCATCGCGAAGGCCGTGTCCACGCCGGTCACCACG
>JADZFF010000073.1 GCA_020850015.1 Bdellovibrionales bacterium
CTTCTGGACCACCATTCATATGATAAGGGCCCATCGATGCCCATGGAGTCTTGAGCTGAAGTTTCACGTAGACCTTGAAACCCGGAAGCGCCCGGCCCACCCGATCGTCGATCACCGTATTGCAGGCGGCTGGGCCGGCGCCAGCGTCCGGCGAGACGATCGGGTTCACGCCATCGTACCAGGCGATCTCGTTTCCCAGGCACTCTCTCATTCCGAGTTGGCGCTGGTCCGCGGGAGCGCCCGGAAAATTTGGCCCGCCCGTGGCGGTCAGGTCGTACCCGGTGAACAGGATGTTGTCGCTGTCCACCGTCAGGTCGCCGTTGCAGACGTAGGGAAAGTAGCGGTTGTACCTCATCTTCGCGTACATGAAGCCGCCCGCGCGCCGAGTGCCCGCTCCAGCGTCGATCGAGGTGAGCGAGAAGCTAGAGAGGCTCATGTTCTGGAGCCGAGCGTCCAGCGCCGCCACGTCCACGGGGCGCCCGAGGAGGTAGCCATTGAGCTTGGCCTTCACGGCCTGCTCGCACTGCGCCTTCACGTCTCCGAGCTTCTGATAGGTCTGGACGTCTGAAAAGATCGGGAACACGGCCACCGCCACGCTGCCGATGATCACGAACGCCACCATGCTCTCGACGAGCGAGGACCCACCCTCACGATTCCGCATTCGTTCCCCCTACCCAACGAGAATAGCAGAACGGAACGCCGCCCGGGCCCAACGGCCCCGCGATGGTTACGGCGAGTCCGACGGAAGCATGAAAGTCGGGGCTACGACTTCTTCGGGTTCCGCCGCCTGAGTGATCGCGCCACTACCCGTTCCGGGGGCCGTGCCGCCGATCGTGGAAGCGGTACCTCTCCCGACGCGGCTCGCTCGGCGCTGCGCCAGCCGAGCCGCCCGCCTCGAGGCCCTCCGCGTCCGCGGAGTCTGGACCATTTCAGTCTCGGGGATCGTCACACCGCCTTGCCCAGTGGTGTCCGCACCCAGGCTCACCTCTCCGACCAGCAGGCTCAGCGCACATCCCAGCAAGCCCAGCTGCCGCAAACCTACGCGAACCTTTAAATTCCAGTACATAGTCCCAGTCCTCCCTCAAGCCACAAACCCCAGACCATAACCCGACTGAATAGGTATATTATAGGCCGAGGGATCAGAATTGCACAACCGAAGCGCTCACCAGACAAGAAAGGCCTTTGTTTTCGTAGGGAAGACTCGGGACAATAGGAGCTTATGGGAACCCAGGGACGTCCGACTTTAAACTCTTCCGGTTTAACGCTCGTAGAACTCATGGTTTCCGTCGTGCTCCTCGGGATTTCATCGCTCGCCCTGGCAACCATGATGGCTGAGCATTCCCGATTCACGGTCATGACCCGAAATCATACCCAGCTGGCCGAACGCCTTGTGGAGTTCGAGAACCTTTTCGACCTCTATTTCTCCAACGCCACGAGGATCCTTTCCTGCGGCTGTGGAAACAACCTCGGCCAGGGCTGCATCTACGACGAGGCGTTGTCGCCCGACTGCGCCACGGCCGTCGCCGGCTGCGACGTGGGCCTGGTCACTCCCATCCTGAGCTTCGAGACCGAGGACTCTACCGACCCCTCCGCGCGCGCGCGCGCCGACTGCTACACCGTGGACGCGGCGCCCGCGGCCAACTCGCAGTTCGCGGCCACGCCCGGTGTGCCCAACAGCGCGAGCGGCGGCCTGACGATGCGGGGGTGCAAAGAGAGATACTCCCTCTTCCTTCGACAGCCGGTCGCGATCACCGGCACCGTGATCCCCCCGCCAGGAATGCTCGTGCTTCGAAACGTCACCACCGGAGCGGACGTGGCGCGACTCGAAGGCGTATACTCATTCCGCTGCGGACACGAGCCGACAGTTCCCGGCGGCACGATCCCGGGCCAACAGCTGTTCAACTACCGCATTGCAGCCAAAGCCCGGAAGTATAACGGCAACTCCACCAATACAACCTACTTCGAGAGCTGGCATCCGGCCGATGGCGCTAATTTCTCCATGGGCGTGCAGCGGGAGCTCAGCGGTACCATCGCTTTCCGGAACATCAACACCTACGGCGTGCACTTCGGAAAGGCGATCACGAACGAAAACTGCGCGAAGGACGGCGTAACCCCGGCGGCCGGAGTGGCCTGCTGCTCGGGGTATTGGCAGAGCAACGTATGCATTTCCGCGGACCCAGGTGCCGCCACACGCTGTGTGTCCCGTGGAGGCGCCACCTTGGACACCCCGGAAGGCGCCCTGGCCTGCTGCTCCCACCGGCGAATCGGGACGGAATGCCTATGAGCCAGCGACTAATCAGGGATGAATGCGGGCAGACGCAGATCCTGATGTCCGCCGTGATCGGCGCGGCGCTCTTCACGGGCGCTCTCTATTCGCTTGATTATACCCAGCGCACGACCGCGCTTCAAACCAAGTCGGTGCGACGCGGGGAGATCCGGGCCGCGCTCGACGTGGCGATCAAGCACGCCGCGCAGATCTACCGAAATGAAGCGGGCTGCGACCCCGTGCACTTGAACGAGCGGCTGGCGCGGATCCAGACGGATGGAAGCCTCGCCCCCGCCCCAGAGACCGTGGCCACGGGCGCCCTCCCGTCGTTTCCGCCCGCGGTGATCTACGACACCACCTGGACCCGCACGATGGATGTCGCCATCAGCGGCACGGATTATCCCGTCACCTTTGGACCGGTTTCTCAGGTGAGCCGATCGGACGGTCAGAACTTCGTCGTCGCTGATTCGCCCCAGGGACCCATGGATGCCATGGTGGAGGTGTGGACTTCCCGAAGCCTGGGCCCGGGCCCGAACGACGGCATCCGGGTGGCCCAGCGGGCCGTTCTCATCAACAACTGCGTCTACCTCTGCTCCCGCGTCGCCCCCAACGAGTTTTGCCCCGCCAAGTCGGCCCTGAGCCATGATGACGGTGTTGTCTTTCACGCCCTGACGGGCGCGGACAGCCTACCTGCCTGCAGCGGGGGGCGGCGCGTGGGGAACGTGGACACCCTGGGCTGTCCGGCTGTGACCAATCGCGTCGATGTCACGGACCTTCACATCCTCCGGAACCACATCCGAAGCGGGGCGTTGGCCGGGACTTGCGAAGGCCTCTTGGCGACTGGCGGAGGACCTTGCCCCGCTGGATGCGCGGCTGGGCCGCCCGCCCGCAGCTGCGGGGACTTGAACGCGGATTTGCTCGTAGACGAGATCGACCTCAACATCTTGGAGAAGATCCTGCGCGGATACCTGAATACCGCCCCCGTGACGCTCTGATCGCTGGGACGGCAAGCGATCCAGGTGGAGACCGCCCGTATGACCCCGCTCACATGGGTGATTTTCCCCCTTTGCCTTTCCCGGAAAGGGAATACAATTGAAAGAACCGACTCGAAAACAGGGAGCAAAGGAACTTATGTGTAACCGCCTCAGAAAAGCACTCTCGCAGGAATCGGGCTTCACGCTGGTGGAGCTGATGATCGTGGTCGCCATCATCGGGATTCTCGCGGCGATCGCCATCCCGAACTACCAGACCTATCAAGCGAAGGCGCGCCAGAGCGAGGCGCGGATCGCCCTATCCGCCGCCTATACTTCCGAGCAGAGTTATGCTGCCGAGCAGTCGACATTCTCGACCTGCCTTGCCGCCATCGGCTTCCGGGTGGACGCCGCGGGAACACAGCGGCGCTTCTATGCGGTGGGTTTCCGGGGTACGACCAACGCCAGCGCCAACGCCTGCGGTCCTGCGGCCAACGCACCCTGCAATTGCTACTCTTTCAGCGGGCAAGGAGCCTGCGTGGCCGGCGCAACTTGCACTCAGGCTGCCACTGTTAACGAAAGCTTCTATAATTCGAACTCCCACGTGAACGGCGGTACCGCGAACGCCGTTGGAACCGATATCCCGACTGCCTCTGGTGCCGATGTGGTGACCCAGACCGTATTTAACATCGGTGCGGCCGGCAACGTGACGAACCGAGGCGCCTATGACGTGTGGTCGATCGACGAGAACAAGACCCTTGCGAACACGGTGCCGCAGCTCTGAAACACGGGACACTTAGATTGTGTCACGACGGGCGCCCTTCGGGGCGCCCGTTTAGTTTCTAGGTCTTGATCCCGAGCCGAGCGGCCCGGGCCTTAAAATCCTTGGGCGAAAGGCTGAGCAAAGCTGCGGGATCCCGGTTCAATTCTCTGCTCGCCTTGAGCGCGGCCAGGATATGTTCCCGCTCCACCGTCGCCAGGGCGTTCTCCAGCGAGACCGGCCCACGCGTGAAATCCACGGCCCCCGACCCCACCCTAGAAGCGGACTGCGGTGCGGGAGTCGAGCCCCGTTGCACGGCGGGGGGGAGCACGTCGACGGTGATCCGCTCCGTCGGTTCCAGCATCACGGCCCGCTCCATCGCGTTCTCGAGCTCGCGGATGTTTCCCGGCCAAGGATAGGCTCTCATCAAAGTAAGCGCATCCTCTGAGATACCAGTGACCTTTCCTCCGGCCGGAGCCGCGAACTTCTGAACGAAGGCCATCGCGATCCGCTCCATGTCGCCTTCCCGCTCCCTCAGGGGCGGCGTTTTGATCAAAATCACGTTGAGGCGATAATAGAGATCTTCACGGAACCGGCCCTCAGCCGCTGCCTTCTCGAGATCCCGGTTCGTGGCGGCGATCACGCGGCCATCCACCGCGATCGTTTCGTTGCCCCCCACCGGCCGGATGGCTCGGTCCTGAAGAGCTCGCAAGAGCTTCACCTGCATGGAAAGCGGAAGCTCTCCGATCTCGTCCAGGAAGATCGTCCCTCCCTTGGCGATCTCGAACAGCCCCTTCTTGTCGGAAACGGCTCCCGTGAAACTTCCTCGACGATGCCCGAAGAGCTCGCTCTCGATGAGGTTCTCGGGGATCGCTCCGCAGTTGATGGCCACGAATGGCCCAGTGGCCCGGGGGCCCCGCGCATGGATGGCGCGGGCGACTAGCTCCTTCCCGGTTCCAGATTCTCCTATGATCAAGACATTTGTCAGGTTGGGAGCCACCCGATCGATCATCTCCTGCACCGCACGGATCTGGGGAGAATCGCCGAGCATCGGCTTCAACGCACTCATGACCCCGCACTCCCCGCGAGCTTGAAGATGGGCAGGTACATGGCGATCATGAGTCCGCCCACCGCTCCCCCCAGGAACACCAGCACGAAGGGCTCGATGAGCTTGGACATGCCGCCCACGATCTGCTCCACCTCCTGCTCATAGAAATCGGCAACCTTGTCCATCATGCGGTCGAGATTTCCCGTGGTTTCGCCCACCGTGATCATTTGCACGGCCATTCTAGGAAACACCGAGATCTTTCCCACCACGGCGCCCAGGGTCTTTCCGCTTTCGACGTCGGCCCGGATCTTCGACACGGCGTCTTCGAGCACGGTGTTGTCGATGGTCATCCGGCAGATGTCGATCGCGTCCACGAGAGTCACGCCCGAGGAAAGAAGCGTGCTCATCGTCCGGCAAAACCGCGCCACACCAGCCTTCTGGGTTAGATTTCCAAAAAGAGGAGCCCTAAAAAGCACTCGATGCATCACCGCGCGACCTTCATCGGATTTCACATACCTATTGATGACATAAACAAGCGCGATCGTTCCCGTCACGAGATAGAAAAAATTCCCCACCACGAAGTGTGAGGCATCAATCACGAACTTCGTGGGGCCGGGGAGCTCCTGGCCGGCAGAGGTCAGAAGCTCCTCGAATTTCGGAATCACGAAGGCCAGCATGGCGAACACGACACCGATGCCGATCGAAATCACGACGATCGGATACGTCATCGCGCTCTTGAGCATCTTCCGGATTCGGTCGGCGTCCTCGAGGTAGGTGCTCAACCGCTTCAGCATCGTATCCATGGCGCCCGAGCTCTCGCCCGCGCGGATCAGCGCGAGGTAGATTCTTGGAAAGGCCTTGGGATAAGTCGAAAGAGCCTCCCAGAGAAATGCGCCTCCCGACACCTTCTCCTTCACGGCGGAAAGGATCGATTTCAGCGCCCGATCGGTCATCTGGTCCTGTAGTACCTCGAGCGACTGCACGAGCGGCACGCCTGAGCTGATCAGGACGTGAAGCTGCCGGGTGAACACCACCAGGCCCTCGATCGATACCTTCCCCGATCCACCCAGAAGAGATCCGAGATCGGTGTTCAAGGCGCTGACCTTGCTGATCCCAGTGGGCCGAATGCCCTGGCCACGCAGGATCATGCGGACTTCGCCCTCGTTGGGCGCGTCGACCTTGCCTTCGACCTTCCGGCCCTTCTTGTCTACGCCGCGGTACTGAAACTCCACCGTTCAACCCCTCACTTCATCGTCGCCAGAATCTTGCTGAGCTCATCCGGCATGGTGGTGTATTCAATCGCCGCTTCCTTGCTGATGAAATTCTTTCGCACCATCGAGACCAGGCACTGGTTCATGGTCTGCATGCCCGTCTCACCCTGCCCCGACTGCATCATGGAGTACACCTGATGGAGCTTGTCTTCTCGGATCAGGTTTCGGATGGCGGTGTTCGGGATCATCAACTCACAGGCCATCGCCCGCCCGCCCCCGTGCTTGGGCAGGAGCTGCTGCGACAAAATGGCCTGAAGCGTGAACGACAGAAGCTGGCGCGTCTGCGCCTGCTGATGCGGCGGAAAGACGTTGATCACCCGGTTGATCGACTGAACGGCGCTGTTGGTGTGAAGGGTGCCAAAAACGAGGTGACCCGTTTCGGCCATGGTGAGCGCCATCTCGATCGTCTCCGCGTCGCGCAATTCCCCCACCAACACGTAATCCGGGTCCTGACGCAGGATTCGCTTCAGCGCGGCGGTGAATGACTTCGTATCGCTTCCCACCTCCCGCTGGTTCACCACGCAGTTCTTGTGCGGGTGCACGAATTCCACCGGGTCTTCCACGGTCATGATGTGGCCGAACTCCTCGCGATTGAGAATGTCGAGCATCGACGCCAGGGAGGTGGACTTGCCGGAACCCGTCGGGCCCGTCACGAGCACCAGGCCGTTGGGAAGGGTGAGAATCCGCTTGAGCGCCGAGGGTAGGCCCAGAGTCTCAAACTGGGGGATCTGGACCGGAATCTTCCGGAACACCCCCGCTACCGAGCCCTTCTGCTGGAAAACGTTCCCCCGAAAGCGAGCCATGTCCTTGATGCCGAAGCTGAAGTCGAGCTCGAGCTCACGCTCGAACTCCGACTTCTGCTGGTCGGTCAGCACTGAGTAGCAAAGGGCCTTCGTGTCATCCGCCGTGAGCGGGTTCATCTTCACTTTCACCATTTTCCCCGAGATCCGCATCTCCGGAGGAATCCCCACCGTGATATGCAAATCGGAGGAGTCCTGATCCACCATCGCCTTCAAGAGCGCCGTCAAAGGTACTGTCGCCATCGCATCTTCCCCTTAGGTGTCCATGGTCATCGCCAGCGCCTCTTCAAAAGTGGTCAAACCTTCCGCCACCTTCGTCATCGCGGACATCCGAAGCGTCTTCATGCCTTCCTTGACCGCCTGCTTCTTCAGGGCGATCGAGGTTTCTCCCCTGAGCACCATCTCTTTGAGGTTCTGCGAGAAATCGAGAACCTCATAGATGGCCACCCGGCCCTTGTAACCCGTGTTGTTGCAGTTCTTGCAGCCGGCGCCCTTGTAGGTTTTCATCTGCGCGGCGGCCTCCGGGGAAAACCCCTGTTCCACGAGCTTCTCCTTGGGGATGCTCTCTTCAGCTCGGCAGCTCGGACACACCTTTCGCATCAATCTCTGGGCCACGATCGTGTTCACCGCCGCTACCACCAGGAATGGCTCCAGCCCCATGTTCATCAACCGGGTGATCGTGGAGGGGGCGTCGTTCGTGTGAAGCGTGGAGAGCACGAGGTGTCCGGTAAGCGCTGCCTGGGTTCCCACCTCGGCTGTTTCGAAGTCTCGGATCTCACCGAGCAGGATCGTATCCGGGTCCTGTCGAAGCAGAGCGCGCAGCACGTTCGCGAAGGTGAGGCCCACCTCCTTGTGCACTTGGGTCTGATTCACGCCCTCGAGGTTGTATTCCACCGGATCCTCCACGGTGGAGACGTTGTCGGACATCTGGTTCAGCTCCTGGAGAGCCGAGTAGAGCGTGGTGGTTTTCCCGGAGCCCGTGGGCCCCGTCACGAGCACCATTCCGCTCGCCGCGTAGATCCCCTTCTTGAATACGTCGAGCTGCTTCTGCTCGAATCCCAGCTTCGTGAGATCGAGCTGCAGGTTGCCCTTGTTGAGCAGACGGGCGACGACCTTCTCGCCGAAAAGCGTGGGGAGCGTATTGACCCGGAAGTCGATCTCCTTGGTCCCGGTCTTGAGCTTGATCCGGCCGTCCTGAGGCACCCGCGACTCGGCGATGTCCATCCGTGACATGATCTTAATCCGCGCGGTCACCGCGCGTTTCATGTCGATCGGGATCTTGGTGATCTCCACCAGCGTGCCGTCGATCCTCAGGCGCACACGAAAACTCTTCTCGTAGGGCTCGATGTGGATGTCGCTCGCGTTCCTGCGGATCGCCTCGCCAAGCAGGCTGTTCACGAGCGAGATCACGGGGCCCTCGCTCGCGTCGTGGCCCGAGTCGATGTTGTGCACCTCGACGAGCTCGACGTTCATGTCGGAGTTTCCGCCGCTCTCGCGATCCTCCTTCTTCTTCTCCTTCTGGAAGGACTCCACCGCGACGCCGATGAACGCGGCGCCCCCGTAGTTTTTCTGGATCGCGGCATCGAGCGCGGAAAAGCTCGTGATCACCGCCTCGATGTTCATCTTCACGCGGAACTTCAGGTCGTCGAGAAGCCCGAGCTGGGTGGGATCAGCCACGGCTACGACCAAGGTGCCCTTGTTGGCCTGGATGGGCACGCAGCGCGCTTTTCTGGCGAGATCCGGCGGCACCAGATTGAGGATCTCCGGCTTGATCTCGAACTTCGCGAGATTGATGCTGGGGAGGCCGAATTTCCGCCCGAGGTAGTACACGAGCTTCGTCTCGGAGACGTAGCCCTTCTCGATCAGAAGCTGGGCTTGGTTGTCGCCCCCGCCGGCCGCCTGGGTCACCTCCGCAAGCTGCTGCGGCGAAACCACGCGATCCTTCAGCAGGAGCTCAGCGAGCGCCTTGGACATCTCCCTCGTCCGAATCCCTTCCTTGGGTCTTGTAAATCGGGGGTCTATCTAACTCATTGATTGTCCCGCGCGGAGCCCCGAGGGTCAATCGTCAGGAGCCTGACGAGAGCAGCGTGCGGGCCTCTTTCGCGTCGGCGCTGATCTGGAATTTGAGCTCGTCGAGCCCGCCGAATTTTCTTTCGTCCCGAAGGCGAGCGACGAATCCCACCTCGAGCGTGCGGCCGTAAAGATCGATGTCCTGGTCCAGGAGGTGCGTTTCCACCAGGACCTCGAGCTCGGGCCCAGCGCC
>JADZFF010000074.1 GCA_020850015.1 Bdellovibrionales bacterium
TCAGAGGGTCGGACACGCCCAGGAGCGCGGCGACTTTGCCGTTCACTCCCAGAAACAGCACCGTCTGCCCTTCGCCCCGCATCCGCTCGGCTTCGGCCAGGTGGGCGCCAGGCTCGGCTCCGAGCCTCGTCATGAGCTTCGTATTCCCGATCCCCACCGCGCGCCCATCGACGGCTCCCGTCACGCCCTCGCCCGTCAGGGAAGCGAAACCAGTGACCTTCGCCGGCCCCACCCCACGCCCAGCGGCGCCCGCAAGCACCGCCACACCGATCGGGTGCTCGCTTCCCAGCTCGAGCCCGGCGGCGATCGCAAGCGCCTCCGCTTCCGACATGCCTTCGAAGGGCATCATCGCCGTCAGCCGCGGTTTCCCCTCCGTGAGCGTGCCCGTCTTGTCGACGACGAGCGTGTTCACCTTCTCCAAGGTTTCCAGGGCTTCAGCGTTTCGGATCAGAACGCCCAGGGTCGCGCCCTGCCCCGTGCCCACCATGATGGACATCGGAGTGGCGAGCCCGAGCGCGCAGGGGCAGGCGATGATCAGCACGGCGATGGCGTTGACGAAGGCGTAGACGTAGGCGGGCTCGGGCCCCCAGAGCACCCAGGCCGTGAAGGTCAGTGCGGAAGCCGCCATCACGAGCGGTACGAACACGGCCGACACCTGATCCGCCAGCCGCTGGATCGGCGCCCGGCTCCGCTGGGCCTCGGCCACCATCTGCACGATCCGGGCGAGCAGGGTCTCGGATCCCACGCGCCTGGCCTCCATGAGGAAGCTGCCCGTGCCGTTGACCGTGGCTCCGCTCACGGGCGCGCCCGCTTGTTTTTCCACGGGCACGGGCTCGCCCGTGAGCATGGACTCGTCCACGAAGCTCGCGCCCTCGATCACCACTCCGTCGACGGGAATTCGCTCGCCGGGCCGCACGCGAAGCCGGTCGCCCACCTTCACCTGCTCGAGCGCGACGTCTTCCTCGCCGGAGGCTCCCACCCTGCGGGCGTTCTTCGGTGCGAGCCCCAGGAGCGCCTTCAGGGCGCCGCTCGTCTGGCCCCGCGCTCTGAGCTCGAGCACCTGCCCCAGGAGCACCAGGGAAGTGATCACCGCCGCCGCCTCGTAGTACAGCGGCACCGCGCCGTGCTCGTGAAAGGCTTCCGGAATGAGCCCTGGAAAGGCGGTTGCGAAAACGCTGTAGAGATAGGCCACGCCCGTGCCGAGCGCGATCAGCGTGAACATGTTGAAGTTGCGGGTGCGCAGCGAGGCCCAGCCGCGCTCAAAGAAGGGCCAGCCCCCCCAAAGCACCACCGGAGTCGCGAGCAGAAACTGCAACCAGGCCGAGGCCGGGTGGGCCGCCCAGCCGTGGGGCAACAGGCCGGGTACCATGCCGGCCATCGCGTAGGCGAACACCGGCAGTGATAGCGCCGCGCTCACTTTGAGGCGTCGGCTCATGTCCACGAGCTCCGGGTTTGGCCCCTCGTCCAGGCTCACCTGCTCGGGCTCGAGCGCCATCCCGCAGATGGGGCAGCTGCCCGGGCCCTTCTGGCGGATCTCGGGATGCATCGGACAGGTGTGCATCGCCTCGGCCAGACCGGGAGCGGGCGCCGCCCGAGCGGGGGTGGGCTGGAGGTACCGACTCGGATCGGCCTTGAACTTGGCCACGCAACGGTCGTTGCAGAAAAAGTGCTCGTGCCCTTCATGTTCAACCACGCGCCCCGCGGCGCGGGCCTTGGCGGGGTCGACGTCCATGCCGCAGACGGGATCTTTGGCGGGACCGCGGGCAGATTCGGAAGAGTGGGGGCTGCAGCAGGAGTCCATGACCTGATCCTTTGAAGGGGTTCTTTCCTGCTTACGCCCAATCCCCGATTTTCGTAACTATCAATCGACGTCGGGTGCCGAGCTCTGAGGTAGACTTGCCCCATGGCCACACCAGAGATGCAGTTCCTGCGTGGACCCCACGGCCGCGCTTTCGAGCTTGGAAAGGCTCTCCAGATTTTCGCCGAGATCCTGCGCGGATTCCGCCGCCTGCACTTCCTCGGCCCCTGCGTGACGGTGTTCGGCTCGGCGCGGTTCCCGGAGTCGCACCCCTACTACGGGCTCACGCGCGAGCTTGGCGCCGGGCTCGCGCGCGCGGGATTCACCGTGATCACGGGCGGCGGCCCCGGGCTCATGGAGGCCGCCAATCGGGGAGCCTACGAGGCCGGCGGCACCTCTGTCGGGTGCAACATCAGGCTTCCCCGCGAGCAGCGGCCCAACCCCTACATGCATCTGTGGCTCGTGTTCCGGTACTTCTTCGTCCGCAAGCTCATGCTCGCGAAGTACTCCTACGCTTTCGTGGCCGTGCCCGGCGGATTCGGCACGCTGGACGAGCTTTTCGAGATCGCCACCCTCATCCAAACGGGCAAAATGAAGAACTTCCCGGTGGTGCTGCTCGGCACGGACTACTGGCGCCCCCTCGTGGAGTATCTGCGGACAACCTTCGTGGCCGAGGGAACCGTATCCTCCGAAGACGTAGACCGCCTGGTGCTCTGCGACGACCCGGCCGAGGCCGCGCGCTACATCCGTGAAACCGCGCTCGCGCAGTTCGGGCTCACCTATGGTCCGAAATCCCGGCCGCGCTGGTATCTCGGGGAACGCGCCCTTCGCCGCTGATGGCCTCGGGCCGCCCCAGGAACTCCGTGTGCACGCTGCGTTTCGCCGCCGAGCCTGCGTCGGTGTGCACGTTCGAGCCGTACTCGGCGCGCCGGTAGGCGATGGAGCGCCGCAAGGCCTCCGGATTCCCCGCCGTGTTCTTCCGGATCAGGAACTCCTGGGGCAGCTGCTCGGCGCAGTCCTCGGCCCCGGCCAGGCCCGCAAGCCCCACGAACAGCATCAGGATCCCCGTCATGGGAAAGGCGTAACGGCGTTGACCCCAAAAGGCACGCCGGGCACGATTTCCGGGAATGGACTCGGGGGGATTTCAGGCGGCTCTGGCTGCGCTGCTTCTGTTGCTCACAGCGACCCAGGCGAAGGCCGAATCCGCCTGCCCCTCCGACATGGCCGCAGCGGGCCGCGTTTCCTGCATCGACCGCTTCGAGGCCCCCAACCGCGAGGGCGAGCGCCCCTTCACCGGAAAGACCGCCCCCGAAGGCGAGGCCTGGTGCGGACTTCAGGGGAAGCTGCTCTGCACGGAAGACCAATGGATGGAGGCCTGTGAAGGCGAGGAGCACCGCCCCTTCCCCTACGGCCACAGCTACGAGAAATCCCGCTGCGTGGACGAAAAAACCTGGATTCCGCCGAACTGGGGCGCGATCGCGAGCTACCCGGCGGAGGCCGGAAAACGAGAGATCGAGCGCCTGAACCAGAGCGAGCCCGCGGGCTCGCGCGAGGGCTGCGCCACGCCTGAGGGCGTGATGGATCTCACGGGCAACACGGCCGAGTGGGTGCTCGCCACGCGCCCCCACCCGAACGGGCACCGCCACGTGATGAAGGGCTGCTACTGGAGCGGCTGCTACGGAGGCTCAGCCCCGCGCTTCGGCTTCACGAACCCCGCGCATCCAGGCGGCTTCCGAACCTACGAGGCGGGCTTCCGCTGCTGCTCCCCGCGGCCGCAGACCCTTCCCGCGGCGCTTCCCGCAGCCGGCCCTCAACCCGCCTTCGCCTGCGACCCCACCGTGCACCCCGCGCCGAACGCGGGCCTCAGCGAAGCGCCCGGCGACCCGGGCTGCCCGGACGGCATGGCCCGCATCGGCGCCGGAGCGAGCGGCCCCTTCAAGACTTTCTGCATGGACCGCTACGAAGCCTCGCTCGTGGAGCTCACACCAGAAGGCGAGCGGCCCTGGTCGCCCTTCCACAACCCGGGCCCCCGGAAGGTCCGGGCCGTGGCGCTCGAGGGAGCCGTGCCCCAGGGCTACATCAACGGACTTCAGGCCGCGGCGGCCTGCGCGGCTTCAGGCAAGCGCCTCTGCACGAGCTCCGAGTGGCTTCGGGCCTGCAGCGGCAAGAGCGGGCCTGGAGGCCGGATCTACCCCTACGGGAACACGCGCAGGCCCGGCGCCTGCCAGGATGCGCGAGCGAAACATCCGGCCGTGGAGCTTTTCCCCGGACACCCGAATCCCTTCTCGATGATCCAGCACGCCTGCCTCAACCAGCTCCCGAGCTCCCTGGCCCGCACGGGCTCGCACCCCGAGTGCATGGTGCCCGAAGGCGCGTACGACCTCATGGGCAACCTGCACGAGTGGGTGGCCGACGAGGCGGGCACCTTCCGCGGCGGATTCTACGTGGACACGAAGATCAACGGCGAGGGCTGCCGCTACGTCACCACCGCGCACACCCGCCCGCACTGGGACTACTCCACGGGCTTCCGCTGCTGCGCGGAGCTCTAGATGTCCTCGCCCGTGAACTTCACGTCCGGGCTTCGGTAAGAGCTCCCGCTCGGCGACACGGAGAAGCTCTTGATGTTGAGCGCCAGCTTGAATTGGTCGCCGCGCTGGAGTTTCCGGGTCACGAGGGCGAATTTGTCGAAGGACTCCTTGTCGGCCTTCACCAGCGTCACGAAGAAGTACGATCCATCAGGACCCGACTTCGAGTGGAGCTTCAATGCAACGCCATCCGGCTTGGGCGTGACATCGAGGATCGTCACGTCTTCGAGGGTCGCGGCCGAAGCAGGGGTTGCCATCATGAGAAAGATAAGGATCCAGCGCTTCATTTTCAATCTCCCTGCTCCTGAATAGCACCCTTGACCTCGTCGCAGAGGCGATTCACGTCCGTCAAAGAATGATCGCCCGTACAGCCTGCTCTCCCGGTCGCATCCCCGCCGACCGCTTGGGCCCTTCCCGCCTGGGTCCCTCCCGCCTGGACCTCCGCCGTCGGTCCATTGGCGGGGAAGGCCGCCGCCTGCCCGTCCACCTGGCGGAACACGCAGTTCGTGCAGCTGGGTTTGATGGCCCCGTCCTCGTAGGGGTAGGGATAGATGTACTCGTCGTAGTTGAAATCCGCGATCCCGCGCGAGACGGCGGTGACGTTGTAGCTCGCGGCGAGCGCGCCCCTGATGCTCTGCTCGACGCAGGCGCCGCCGTTGGCGCCGGTGATGACCAAGTTCCGCACGTTCTGCCGCCGAAGGTGATCCTCGAGCGCCTGCCGGTGCGAGTTCCCGCTGTCGAACATCCCGTCCGTGTCCTTCGGGAACGTGGCCACGTTCGGGTAGCCGCTGGCCGCCGCGGTGAGCTCGGTGTTGGTCGATCCGGAGTCCGTATACTCGATGAAAACGATGGGCATGTTCGCCCGGCGGGCCGAGGCGATGGCCGCGAGCTGCTCGTCCAGGAGCTCCCGGATCTTGCGCCGGTTCTCGGCGTCGTTCTCATGCCCGCCCCGGGTGATGAAGTGGGGCTGCATGTCGATGATGATAAGCGCGGTTTGCTCCCTGCCCGTCGCGAAGCTCTGAGTCGCGAGGGGAAGAAGAAGGAGAGAGAGAAACGCCAGACTGCGCGCGCGTGAAAATCCCATACTTCACCTACGATTCGGCGGCCTGGCGCGAGCCCTTGAGACTCGGCCCGCGCTGAAGCCTACGGGCGTCAACGGTTTGCCGGCCGTATTCCTCCGAACGGAGGAGACTCGCCCTTCGGGCCCGGAAGAAGTAGGGTGCTGCCCCGTGGAACTCCTCAAGGTCAGACTCAAGCGCAACCTCCGCCGCTCGCTCCTGCGAGGCCACCCCTGGGTTTACAAGGACGGCGTGGAGCGCCCCTCGGGCGCGCGGCAGGCCCAGCTCTGCCAGGTCATCGACCCCAAAGGCCCGCTGGGCTGGGCGATTTACGACCCCCAGGGCCCGCTCTCTTTGCGCATGGTGAGCTTCGAGCGGAAGCCGCCCTCGCCCACCTTCTTCGAAAAGCGTTTCGCCCGGGCCCACGCGCTCAGGGCCGGAGTGCGGAGCGATCAGACCACCGCCTACCGGCTCTTCAACGGCGAGGGCGACCAGCTCCCGGGCCTGGTCTGCGACGTGTACGGCGCCACAGCCGTGCTTCAGTTCGACGGCCAGGGCCCGAGCGACTTCTGGGACCGCAACCTGATCACCCGCTGGATCCTTGCCGAGACCGGCTGCAAGAGCGTCGTTGAGAAGACGCGAGGTGGCTCGGAGCGGACTCTCGTACACCTGGGCGGCAAGGCCACCGCGGCCGAGGTGGAGATCCTCGAGAACGGCGTGCGCTTCACGGTAGAGATCGAGAAGGGGCAGAAAACCGGCTTCTTCCTCGATCAGCGCGACAACCGCCAGTTCGTACGCTCGATGTGCCAGGGCAAGTCCGTGCTGAACCTCTTCAGCTACACGGGCGGTTTTTCGGTTTACGCCGGCCTGGGGGGCGCGAGCCGCGTGGCGAGCCTGGATGTTTCACAAGGAGCGATCACGCTCGCCGAGAAGAACTGGGCGCTCAACGGACTCCCCGCCACGCGCCATCAGGGTCTCTGCGCGGACGTGTTTGAGTACCTGGAGAGCGAAGGCGAACGATGGGATCACATCCTCGTCGATCCGCCTTCCATGACCCACTCCGAGGCCCAGCGCGAAACCGCCAAAGCCGCCTACATCAAGGTCTTCGCCGCTGCCGCGAAACGCGTGAACGCCGGGGGCGAGCTTTCGCTCAGCTCCTGCTCGAGCCACGTCTCCTTCGACGATTTCTTCGAGATCATCGAGGAGGCGCTCTCCGCGGCCCGCCGCAAGGGCCAGGTGATGCGCGTCTCGGGGCAGGGATCGGACCACCCGTTCCCGCACGCGAGCCGCGAGCTTCGCTACCTCAAGTTCGTGCACCTGGCGCTTGACCAGTGAGATAGCGCCGATTACATCCGCAGTAGCCGTTTCATCACCCACTTCAGAGGACGAATCCATGACCCGCCTCCTCCGCGCCCTTCCGCTGGCTCTACTCGCGCTGGCCCTGCCGGTACCTGCCCACGCCGAGCCGATGACCCTGATCTGTAAGCGGCTTCAGACGCATCCTGCCTACACTCCTGACCCCAACTACAACGACGGAAAGCGAGTCAACGTTGAGTACCAAAAAGTGCAGGTGAGTACTCCCACGGGGCCACAGGTCATCTATGCGCCGCTACGCGTCTTAGTTACCAAAAAATTCCATGCGGTGAATCGTCCAGCCGGTGCTCGAGGCGAGTTTCTGGCAGACGGCCAGTGCGGCCTCCCCACTAGCGTGATCGCGGGAATCGACCTCCGCCCCTCCTCCGGCTATCCCGTACTCATCTTCAATAACCTGAACAAGATCTGGCTCGGCGGCTCGATGGCCAATACCACGGCGCGCGTGAGCATTACGCCGGTCCTACCTACCTGCGCGTCGGGCGTGCACCAGATCGTTACCTTTCAGTACAACCCGAACGAGTACAATGTCGCATCGGACAGCGACATGACCTGTATTCCTTAACCGAGCCTCAGGGCGCCAGCATGGACTCCAGGTAGGCGAGTAGACCGCCGGAAGCCCCTCCGAACGCGATGAGGCGAACCCGGAACGGCAAACGATCCCCCCCCTGAATCCCTGCTCGACTTACGGCCGAACGAGTGCCAATGTGGGCCCCAGCCAATGACTGGGCCCTCTCCTTCCCCGGGCCGCCGTCGCCGTCGACATCGACGCGGAAGACGTGCAGGCCGCCAGCCGAATGAGCTTTCACCTCTGCGCGAGGGCGAAGGGCAAGCTCCGTCCGCCGAGGGTCAACCCGAGGGTGCCCCAGCCGCGGCGCCTTCGGAACCGCGCGAGCCGCGGGCGCCCCGAGATCAGAGACGGGGTCATGGGCGCCCCACCGACAGGTCGGTGAACCCCCTGGGCCTGGAGCAGCGCTGCGTGAGGCAGTTTCCACGAGCCGTGCTCATGAGGGGGCGCGAGTACTTCCGCTCCGGCAACGTCTCCGACGTGACCCAGATGGGAAACGCCTTCTCGCTCACCGTGAACGGCCAGGGCGAGCGTTATACGGTTTGGATCGATTTCTCCCAGGCCGCCACCTCGAGCGCCATCGAGGCGCGCTGCACCTGCCCCTTCTACGCGAAGGGCTCTCTGTGCAAACACCTCTGGGCCTCGGTCATCAAGCTCGAGCGCTCGGGCCTCTCGGAAAAGGTTCCGGGAGCAGGCCCGCTTCGCATCCTGCATGAGAGCGGGCACACCGGGGGGCGGCAGGCGCCCCGGACCCTGGACGCCAACGGCTCCTCGGTCCACCACGTTCCCTTCTCCGGCCCCGGCTGGCTGGAGCGACTGGATCAGATCCAGGGCAAGAGCCTCAACGGCTCGGCCGGCGTGACCGGCCACATGGTCGCCGCCTTCGTGATCCGCGCCGCGGATTCCGTGGCCACGGGGAAGCTGGTTCTGGACTTCTGGCCCCAGCGCAAGGGCCCGGCTGGCGACACCGGCCCCCTCCGCCCGGGCCGCGCGCCCGAGCGCGAGTTCCATGTGTTCGCCGACCCGCGCGACCAGGAGCTCGTGGCGCTCCTCACTCGCACGGGCGACCCCAAGATCGTCACCTCCTTCGGGAGTCCCTGCACGCGCTTCACCGTGGATCCCATCCTGGAAACCCAGGTGCTCACGACGCTCACCGGCGCCGGGAAGGTGTTCCTCTCCCGCTCGCCGAACGGCTCGCCTGACAACGCCGACCGGCCCTTGCGCATGGATCGCGGCAAGCCCTGGGACCTGGAGCTTCGCGTGGAGAGCACGGGCTCGAGCTACCGGCTCGAGGGCTCCCTCAAACGCGACGAAGAGCACAAGTCCA
>JADZFF010000075.1 GCA_020850015.1 Bdellovibrionales bacterium
CATATGGTCCGCGGACCGCCATCCAGAACCTCAGCTTCAATGTCGCCGAAGGCGAAATCGTGGGCTTCCTGGGGCCGAACGGCGCCGGCAAGACGACTACGATGAAGATCCTCACCGGCTTCATGCCCGCCACCGAAGGCACGGTCCGCGTGGCCGGCTACGATGTCTTCGCGAACCCGATCGAGGTGAAGCGCAACGTGGGTTACCTGCCGGAAACCCCGCCCGTGCATTTCGAAATGACCGTGCGCGATTACATGGAATACGCGGCGAAGCTGCATGACGTCCCGAAGGACAAGGTGAAATCCGCGTCCAACTCGGCGATGGAGAAGGCCGGCCTCACGCAGGTCTCGGGCCGCCTGATCGGTAACCTCTCCAAGGGCTACCGCCAGCGGGTGGGTCTGGCCCAGGCGCTCGTGCACGACCCGAAGGTGCTGGTGCTCGACGAGCCCACCGTCGGTCTCGATCCCGCGCAGATCGTGGAGATCCGCGGCCTCATCAAGGGGCTCGCTGGGCACCACACGGTGATCCTGAGCACGCACATCCTTCCGGAGGTGCAAGCAACCTGCCCGCGCGTGATCATCATCGCGCAGGGCCAGATCGTGGCCCAGGACAACCTCGCCAAGCTCACCGCCCGCTACAACGCCTCCTCGAACCTCTCGATCGAGGTGAAGTCGGCGTCCTCCGCGGGAGCGGACGCCGTGCGCGGCGTGAAGGGCGTGACCAAGGTCACCAGCTCCGGGAACAAGCTCTTCGTGGATACCGACCCCACCGCGGGCGAGATCCGCGACAAAGTCCTTCAGGCCGCCCTCAAGTCAGGGCTGGAAGTGCTGGAGTTCAGCTCCTCGCGCGTCAGCCTTGAGGAGATCTTCATCCGGCTCACGAACCCTGAGGCCGGGAAATAAGGGGAATCGCTATGAACAAGACCTGGATCATCACCTGGCGCGACTTCAAGGCGAACTTCACGTCGCCTATCGGATACATCTTCATCACGGCCTTCCTGGGCCTGCTGGGGTACATGTTCTTCTACAACCTGTACCACTTCAACCTGCAGAACCTGCAGTATCAGCAGTTCAACATGGGCAAAGCCGCGAGCATCACGGACGGCATCGTGCGCCCGCTTTTCGGCAACATGAACGTGCTGCTGTTCATCATCATGCCCTTCCTCACCATGCGCCTCTTCGCCGAGGAGAAGAAAAACCACTCCATTGAGCTCCTGATGACGGCTCCCGTGACGATCACGCAGATGGTGCTGGGGAAGTTCTTCTCCGCCGTCCTGATGCTGGGGCTGATGCTCACGCTCACCACCTTCTACCCGATCGTGCTCGCGGTCACCGGCAACCCGGACGCGGGCCCGATCGTGGGCGGATATCTGGGCACCTTTCTCATGGGCGCCTGCTTCATCGCGATCGGCGTATTCTGCTCGGCCGTGACGGAGAACCAGATCGTGGCCGCCTCCGTTTCATTCGGCCTGATCCTGTTTTTCTGGCTGATCAGCTGGGCCTCCCAGAGCGCCGGCAGCGTCATCGGCGACGTGCTCACCTACCTGAGCCTGATCACGCACTACAACGAGTTCTCCCAAGGCCTGCTCACCGCGAAGAACCTGATCTTCTATCTCTCTTTCGCGTTCTTCTGGCTGTTCATGGCCCACCGGGTACTCGAGTCCTACCGCTGGCGATAAGCAGATATGTCGAACACTCAAACGCTCCCTTCCGGAAAGAACCCGCTCTCCGCCCTGAGCCTGAAGCACCTCCTGCTCTCCGTGCCGGGCCTGCTCATGCTGGCGATCCTCTCGCGGATCGCAGCCCCCGACCTGCTTTGGTTGTCGCTGGCCTTCGTCGGACTGGCCGGGGTGGCCGGGCTCCTGGCGGTGGTGAAGGGCTGGGGCCGCTCGGCGGCATACGGCCTGAACTCAGCCGTCACGGTGGTTCTCGTGGTCTCCCTGCTCGGGGTCGTGAACTTCATGGCGAACACGATGCTCGGCAAGATCCAACTCGATCTCACCAAAGGCGGCCTCCACACCCTTTCGGACCAGACCCGCAAGGTGGTGCAGGGCCTGAAGGTGGACGTGCAGGCCGTGCTCTTCGCCAAGTTCGGTGAGAAGGAGCAGCTCCGCCCGTTGCTCGAGAACTTCGCGGGCCTCTCGCAGAACTTCAAGCTCGAGTACGTCGACCCTGACAAGGAGCCGACGCGCGCCAAGGAAGCCGGCATCAAGAAATACGGCAACCTCCAACTCAAGGCGGGCGGCCGCACCACGCTTCTCGATGAAGTGAACGAGGAAAAGCTCACGAACGCGCTGATCAAGCTCACCAAAGCCGAGGCACAGGTGCTCTGCGCGATCACAGGCCACGGCGAGAAGGACTTCGAGTCGCGCGAGCGCGACGGCCTCTTCGGGCTAAAAACAGCCCTTGAGGAGCAGAGCTATCAGGTGAAGGCCGTGAACCTCCCCCAGGAGGGCTCGATCCCGAAGGACTGCATGGCGATCGCCATCGTGGGCCCCTCTCGCTCCTTCTTCGAGAACGAGATCAAGGTGATCGACGACTACCTCAAAGCGGGCGGAAGCGCGCTCGTCGCGGTGGACGTAAGCGTGAAAGGCCCCGAGGCGGCGCCCGAACTCCTGGCGCTGCTCGATAAGTGGGGGATCTCCTCGCCCAAGGCCCTCATCGTGGACAACAACCCCGTAGGGCGCCTGATGGGGATGGACGCATCAGTGCCGATGATCCAGACCTTCTCCACCGACAGCCCGATCACCAAGGAAGTCCAGACTCAAGCGGCCTTTCCCTTCGTGCGCCCCGTGGAGATCAAAGCGGGCACGCCCGCAGGCATGAGCCTGCTCTGGCTCGCGAAAACCTCGCCCCGCAGCTGGGGCGAGACCGACTTCACCGAGATCGCCGGCGGAGTGCTGAAGTTCGCCGAGGGCAAGGACATCAAGGGCCCCGTGACGGTGGCCGTGACTCTGGAAGGAAAACACCCCGACGCCAAACCCGCGCCCTCGAAGAGCACGCGCCTCGTGGTGTTTGGCACCTCGCAGTTCGCCACGAACTACTTCGCGCGGTTCGGCGGAAACTTCGACCTGGCGGTGAACTCCATCTCCTGGTCGATGGCCGACGACAGCCTCATCTCGATCCGCAAGAAAGAAGACGGACCGAGCAAGGTGGAGCTCACCGGCGGCCAGCAGATCACGATCTTCTGGCTCGTGGTGGTGCTGATCCCCCTGATGGTCACCGCGTTCGGCGTATTCCAGTGGATGCGCCGCCGCTCCCTCTGAGAGGTCCCCCATGGAACAGACCACGACCCCGATGTACGGATTGACCTGGAAACGCCAGTTGATGCTCGCGGCCGCCCTCTTGGGCCTGGGCGGCGTGGCCATGCTGTACGAGTACGTGTACAAGCCGAAACAGGAGGAGAACGAGGAGCTGAGCAAGAAGATCCTCCCCTTCAACGACGCACCCGTGGACTCGATCGCGGTGACCGGTGGCCAGGTGCCGGTCCGCGTAAGGTGCTCGAGCACGGATAAGGGCATGTGCAAGGCCGGAGATCAGTCCACCTGGTCGATGGAGGAGCCCATCAAGGCGACTGCCGACAAGGCGAACGTGAACTCGTTCCTTTCCACGCTGAAGCACCTGAGCGCCACCGAGACCGTGAATCTCAAGGAGGAGCCGGCCGAGAAGAGGGCGAAGCTCCTGCTGGAGTACGGCGTCTCCGAGAGCGCGCGCAAGGACCCGAAAACCCGGCGCGTGGAGCTCACGCTCAAGGACGGCCGGAAATACGTGGCCTGGTTCGGCAACCCGCATCCCATCGGCGAAAAGATCTTCTCAGTCTCGGAGCGCGACGGGAAGCTTGACGACAGCCAGGTCTACCTCGTGCCCTCGTACGTGAAGTCCAACTTCGAGAAGGATCTCACCTACTGGCGCGACAAGTCGCTCATCACTGTCGCCGCGCACCGTGTGGAGAGCTTCACGCTGAAGAACGACCACCTCGAGGCCGAGATCATCAAGATCAAGGGCGGCTGGGACATCCAGCTCAAGAGCGGCGGAGCGCCCGGGCTTTACGCCGGCGATCTCGAGAACATCGACGCGCTGGTCACATCAGCGAACTACCTTCGCGCGAAGACCTTCGCCGCCGACGCGAAGGAGTCCGCTGCGGGCAGAGCCGCGCTCGCGGGCCTGAAGCCCTCCGTCACACTCACCTTCAGATTCAAGAAGGGCGAGGCCTCCGATGCCAAGGCCGAGGCTCCCGTAACGCTTACCCTCTACGAGAAGGCGGGCGCCGCCGGGAAGGCCGAGCCTGAGAAGCTCGTCGGCCTGGCCTCCAACCTCGACCCGGTGTTCGAGCTCGAGCCGAGCGCGAAGGCCCGCTTCAACAAGAAGCTGAAGGAGCTGCGGGTCACTAAGCTCCTCAGCTCCATGGAGCGTTTCGGCGCTAAGAAGATCGAGTTTCAGGGCAAGCCGTTGGGGGGAAGCCCCTTGGCGCTTGAGCAGAAGGGCGACCAGTGGGTCTACGCCGCCGCGCCCGAGTCCCTGAAAGGCAAGGTGCCCGAAGATTCGGCGGTGCAGAAGCTCCTGGACCAGATGAGCGCGAACCGGATCCGCGAGTTCCTCGATGTGGTTCCGGCGGGCGAGGCCGAAGGGCTCACTGTGACGATCACGGGCGACGACGCCGCTGCCGCTCGCCGTTGGCTGCTCTGGAAGCACGACAGCCGCACCTACGCTCGCGACCTGAAGTCGAAGCGCCTTGAGGCCTTCACCATCGATTCCCTCCTGACCGAAGCCCTGCCCTGGAGCTCCGGCTTCTTCAGTGAGAAGCCCGCCGCGCCTGCGGTCGACTCCAAAGCGCCTCCCGCGCAGCCGCAGGGTCACGGCCCGGACGACGGGCATGGCCACTGAGCCTCCACAGGATCCGAGTCTGGACGCGGCCGCTCCCCGGTGGGAGCGGCCCACGGATTTTTTCCGCCGCTTCCTTCGTGATCTGAAGGACGTGCACCTGAACCCCACTGCCTTTTTCAGCTCGCTTCCCCCATCGGGGAGCCTCGGCGGTCCGCTCGCCTTCGCGCTCATCGTGCACTGGTTCGGTACCGGCCTTGAGTTCTTCTGGGATCAGGTTACGGGCAATACCTTTCAGCGCCGGGCAGAGGAGGCCCTGAAGCTTCTCCAGGAGTATTCCGAGATCGACACCGTGAGCCGGGATCTCTGGATGCAGCGCACTCAGGACGCCTTCACGCAGTTCCTCATGGGCGCCGGAACCGTGATTGCGGATCCGTTTCTGACGCTCGTGGGAATTCTCATCACGGGCGGACTGGGGACCTTGGGCGCGAAGCTTCTGGTACCGGATGACCCGGCGCGTGGGGCCCCTCCGGTGACCTTCGAGACCACTGTGCGCGTCATCTGTTACGGAACGGCGCCGTCGATCCTGAACGCGCTGCCTTATCTTGGGGGAATGGCGAGCAAACTCTGGATTCTCATCGCCACCGTGATCGGATTTCGGGAGGTGTATCGGGTTTCGGGAGGCCGCGCTTTCGTGATCGCCGTATTTCCGAAGCTTCTGCTGTTCGGCGCGGTGTTCGCGGTGCTTCTCTTCGTGGCTCTGCTGATGATCGGACTGTTCAGCGCCGCGCTCTCCTGATAAGGCCTCAAAGACCTCTATGCTTCAATCTCAGCACGGAAGAATCGAAGTCATCTGCGGAAGCATGTTCAGCGGGAAAACCGAGGAGCTTATGCGCCGCGTGAAGCGTGCCCAGTTCGCGCGCCAGAAGGTACAGATCTTCAAACCGGTGATCGACAACCGCTACGGCGTGGAGCACGTGCAAAGTCATGATGCGCGTCGTGCAGAGGCGATCCCCGTGGCGAACGCCCGTGAGATTCTCACTCACCTGGAAGACCGCTGCCGCATCGTGGGCATCGATGAAGCGCAGTTCCTGGATGCGGAGATCGTGGAAGTCGCCACTCGGCTCGCCAATCGCGGCGTGCGGGTGATTGTCGCCGGTCTCGACATGGACTTTCGCGGACTGCCCTTCGGGCCCATGCCGAGCCTCATGGCCGTGGCCGAAGACGTCACCAAGCTTTCAGCGGTCTGCATGGGCTGCGGGGCACCGGCCTCTCGTTCGCAGCGACTCGCGGCCGACCAGCAGTCCACCGTGATGGTGGGCGCCGCGGATCTTTATGAGGCGCGCTGCCGCCAATGCCACGAGCCCGAAGGCTTGAGTCAGGCCGGCCTGCGGTCTGCGGCCCCGGCGGGCACGACTGGCCCATCCACCGTGGAGGCCCGGGCCTGAGGGTCCGGGGCGGGGAGATGGGACAGCCCACGGCGGATCTCCTCTACCGTGATCCGGCCTTTCGCCTGCCTGAAGCGGAACACCGCTATGGTCCGCGTGTGCACCTGCTCACTCACCCGCTGCTCCTGAGTTGGCTCGAGCGCTTGTGCTCACCGCAGACGAAACAGCCACTCGTGAACGAGCTACTGACGCGAATCACCTTGGGCCTTTTCCAGGCGGCGGTGAACGCAGAATTCCCGCGCAAATCGGTGAGCTCTCCTACGCGCATGGCCGCGGATCACCCCACCGAAGGGGTATACCGGGGCGCCGTGATCGATCCTGAAATCTCCGCCGTCACCGTGAATCTGGCGCGCGCGGGGACAGTGCCCTCGCAGCTTGTCTACCAAGAGCTCAATCTGCTTCTGAATCCCGACCACGTGCGCCAGGACCACGTTTCGATCGCGAGGCAGGCAGGCGCCGACCACAAGGTCACGGGAAGCCACGTTTCCGGTCACAAGATCGGGGGCCGGGTGGACGGGGCCATGCTCTTCATCCCAGACCCCATGGGAGCCACGGGCAGCACCGTGGTAGAGGCCTTAAGCCTTTACCGCGAGCTCGGAAAACCCCGTCGCGTCCTTTGTATGCATTGCATTGTGACGCCGGAATACCTTAAGAAGGTCACTCAGGCCCACCCCGAGGTTGAGATCTACGCCGTGCGGCTGGATCGGGGGCTTTCGGCCCCGGACCTGCTCGCTACGGTTCCGGGAACCCGCTGGTCCGAGGAACGGGGCCTGAACGACCGCCACTACATCGTGCCCGGTGGCGGCGGTTTCGGGGAGATCCTGAATAACGCGTTCGTCTGAACGTCCGTCGAAGGGGAGACCGCCATGTCGAAAGACCACAAGAATCCACCCAAGATCCTAATCCCGGAAGTGCGCATCCAGGCACGCGTGCGCGAGCTCGCCGCCGAAATCAGCTCGGACTTCGCTGACCAGGAGCTCGTGGCGATCTGCATCCTCAAGGGCAGCTTCATTTTCTTCTCGGACATGATCCGGAACATCGAAGTTCCCCTGAGCTGCGAGTTCCTGGGCCTCTCGAGCTACGGCAACGAAACCGTATCCTCGGGCGAGGTGAAGGTTACGCTCGACATCAATGAGCCCCTTGAGGGCAAGAACGTGATCGTCTTCGAGGACATCGTGGACTCAGGCCTCACGCTCAACTACATCATGCGATCGATCGGCGCGCGTGGCCCGAAGACCCTGCGCACCTGCTCGCTGCTCGTGAAACCGAAGAGCCTCAAGGCCCCCGTGCAGATCGACTACTCGGGCTTCGAGATCGGCGACGAGTTCGTGGTCGGGTATGGGCTCGACTACCAAGGCAAGTTCCGCGGCCTGCCGTACATCGGCTACTTCGAAAACGAACATTGACCTGGGTACGCCGGGCCGGGGAAACTTCCCCTATGAGCCCAGCCTCCGCAGCCTTCGATCACCCTCTCGCCCCCCGTCAGATCCGATCACGCGCGCCCGTACGCCTGGACTTGGCCGGCGGCACGGTGGACCTCTGGCCGCTGTTCCTGATGCTCGACCGACCCATGACCATCAACCTGGGCATCGACCTTTGGGCCGAAACCGAGCTCAAGATCCAGGAGCGCGAGTCGGGGTCCTCGGCGGGTACGATCACGCTCCAGTCCATCGATCAGCGCATCGAGCAAACCCTTTCCTGGGACGAGCTCGAGCATGCCGTGCTGCCTCCAGGACTGGATCTGCACCTGCGTCTGTTCCGCTGGTTCACACGCGGCCGGCGCGAGGAGCTCAAGCGCTCGCGCATCACGCTCACCACGCGCGCCAAGAGCCCGGCCGGTGCGGGCCTGGGCGGCTCCTCGGCGCTCAATGTCACGCTCGTGGGCGCGCTCTCGCAGTGGCTCGAAGCCCCGGTGGACGTGGCCCGCGACGGCGAGCGCATCGTGGAGATCGCGCGCGACGTGGAGACCCAGGTGATCAAAGTGCCCGCGGGTCTGCAGGACTACTACGGCGCCGTCTGGGGCGGCCTCCAGAAGATCCAGTGGGAGGTGCACCGCCACACGCGCGCGCACCTGGATCCGGCTCTGCTGGGGCCCCTGTCGCAGCGGCTGCTGCTTTTCTATTCGGGCCAGAGCCGCAATTCGGGCATCAACAACTGGAAGCTCTTCAAGGACTTCATCGACAAGGACACGGCCACCCGCGAGAAATTCGCCGCCATCACCGAGGCCACGCGCGCGCTGGAGCAGGCGCTCTCGGCGCGAGAGTGGAACGCGGCCGGCGAGGCCATCCGCGCCGAGTGGGAGACCCGTCGCACCTTGGCGCCGGGAATTTCCACGCCCGAGATCGACCGCGCATTCGAGGAAGCTAAGCGCGCCGGCGCCACCGCGGGCAAGATTTGCGGCGCGGGCGGAGGCGGCTGTTTCTTCGTGTTCGAGCCCACGGGCGATCTCAACCGCCTCGAGGCCGTGGGGCAGGCCGTGGCCGCGCAGGCAGGCCTCCAGCGCCTGCCCTTCAACCCCTCCGAGCGCGGGCTCGAGGTGAGCGCCGCGCCGCTTTGAACGGGGCGTTTCGGGCGTCGCCCCCGGTGGGCCGAACGCAACATTTTGTTGCGTTGGGCGGCTTCTCAACGGCAGTCCCCGTCTGAACGCAACGGATTGTTGCGTTTCAGCGGTGGCGTACTGCCTGCGGCGGCAGGGCTTCCTTGCGGACCCCGGCCCCTGATAGACTCCGGGGAGGATGACGGCCAAAAAAGGCGGCAACCACCCGCCCAGCTCGCACTCAGCCCCCTTCGAGACCCGACGCTACCTGGGTCTGGACCTCGCCGGAGCGCGCGCCGCGCGCACGAGCCTGGCCGCGTTGGAGTACTACCCGCGGGAGCAGAAGATCTTCCTCCTGGAGCTCCAAACCGGAATCGGCGCAGAAAAACGCCAGCCAGGTGATGAAGAGCTGCTGAAGTTCCTCGACGAGTACATGCCCGGCGCGCACCGCGTGGGCATCTACGCGCCGACCTCGCTCCCGCCCTGCATCGCGTGCACGCGAAAGACCTGCCCCATGCCCGCGCGCTGCTCGGTTCCCTCGGTGAAGTGGATGCGCGAAACCCTGCGCCGCTCGGCCTCCGAACGGGCGGGCCGCGACGTCACGCCCTACACGCAGCGCCCGGCCGAAGTCTGGCTCAGGCACCAGGTCTTTCCGAAGCTGAACGCACGCCTGCGTTTCGAGATCGACGAGGCCTTGGGCGGTACCCGCGCCCCGATCACCGCCCGCATGCACTTCCTGAGGCTCCATCTGGACCGCAAGAAGGTGCTTGAGGTGCTTCCAAAGCTCACGCTGGCCGTGCTGGCCGAGCGCCACGGCATTCCGCCGCGGCTGATGCGTCAGTACCGAAGCCTCGAAGTAGGAGCGCCCGCTCGGGTGGGAATCCTCGAACATCTGGCGAGGGAGCGCGGCGTCTTCATCTATGAGCGGGACATGCAGCTGCTCTCGCAAAGCCTCGCCGCGTTCGACGCGTTTTTCGCCGCCTATACGGCACTCCTCGCAGACTCGGGGCAGTGCGCCAAACCCCCGAAGAACTTTCCCCGGGGAGAGGGTTGGATCGAGTATCCTGAATCGTAACGGGATCATCGACGAATGCTCGGCTACGCCCTCCGCAGATCGCTCGACGCGGCATTGACGCTCACCGTCCTCGTCGCGCTCACCTTTTTCCTCCTCCGGCTCGCGCCGGGTGGCCCCTTTGACGCTGACAAGGAGTGGCCGCCTGAGATCAAGGCCAACATCGAACGGCGCTACGGCCTCGATCAGCCCCTGCCCGCCCAGCTCATGAAGTGGATGGCCGACGTGGCGAAGCTCGACCTCAATGAGAGCTATTTTTACCAGGGCCTTCCCGTGAGGGAGCTTCTGGCCGAAGCCATAGTGCCTTCTGCCTGGCTTGGGTTCTGGGCGCTCGCGCTCTCGCTTTTCGTCGGCATCCCGCTCGGGGCCGTCGCGGCCTGGCGGCAGAATTCCTGGGTGGACTTCACGGCCATGTTCGCCTCCGTGGCCGGCGTAAGCCTTCCGAGCTACCTCGCGGCGAGCGTGCTCGTGCTCGTGTTTTCGCTCCAACTGGGATGGCTCCCGCCCGCGCTTTGGGAAACCCCTTCCTCCGTCGTTCTTCCCGCGCTTACGCTGGCCCTCCGCCCGCTCTGCCTGATCGCGCGGCTCACGCGCGCATCAATGGTGGAAGCCATGGGCGCGGATTACGTGCGCACGGCTCTCGCCAAGGGGTTGCCGGAGTGGAAGGTTGTTTTCAAGCACGCGCTCAAAAACTCACTGCTCCCGGTCGTCACCCTGCTCGGGCCGCTCACAGCGGGGCTGGTTACCGGCTCCTTCGTGATCGAGGTCGTGTTCCAGGTACCTGGCGTGGGTAAACACTTCGTGACGGCGGTGCTGAACCGCGACTACCCGCTCGTCATGGGCACCACCCTGCTCTACGGCGTGATCCTCGTGGCCTGCAATCTGGCCGTGGATCTGGCCTACGGGCTCGTGGATCCCCGCGTGCGCGTGGAGCGGGCCGCATGAGGCCGAACGCCGGAGCCCCGCCCGCGCCCCGCCTCTCGCCGCCCGCGAAGCGCGGGCGGGCCATACCTCTTCCGCCGCACACGCCGCTTCGGGGGGCGATCCGCCGTTTTCGGCGCCACCGAGTCGCCGTGGCCAGCGTGATCCTACTGCTGGCTTTCGCCGCGCTCGCGGCCCTCGCCCCTTGGGTGACCTGGTTCGAGTACGACGCTCAGGACATCAATGCCCGCCTGCAGGGGCCCTCGGCACTGCACTGGATGGGCACGGACTCGCTGGGGCGCGACCTCTACACCCGGGTGATCTACGGCGCCCGCATGTCGCTCGCGGTGGGCATCACCACGGCGCTCTCGGCGCTCCTGCTCGGCACACTCACCGGGTCGCTGGCGGGATACTTCGGCGGCGGGATCGACCGCGTGGTGATGCGCATCGTGGACGTGTTCTACATCTTCCCGGTGCTCCTCATGGCCATCCTGCTCACCCTGATTTTCGGCCGCGGGTTTTCAGGAATCTTCGTGGCCCTGAGCCTCGCCACCTGGGTGTTCCAGGCCAGGCTCGTACGGTCGCTCTACCTGCAGGCCCGCGAGCTGCCCTACGTGGAGAGCGCGCGCGCCGTGGGTGCGACGCACGCGTCGATCATGTACCGCCACATCCTTCCCAACCTCTGGGGCCCGATCCTTGTGGCGCTGACCTACCAGATCCCGGCGAACATCCTTTCGGAAAGTTTCCTTTCATTCATCGGCCTGGGCCTTCAGCCGCCGCTCTCGAGCTGGGGCACGCTCGCCAACGAAGGCTTCCGCGCCATGCGCAGCTACCCGCACCTCATCCTCTTTCCGGGCGTGGTGCTTTTCCTGGCCATGCTCGCCTTCAACTACGTGGGCGACGGCCTACGCGACGCCGTGGACCCGAAGAGCCGGCAGGGGTTCATGGGATGAACCGGGAGCGTCTGAAGAAGTGGGCGAAGGTCCTGCTCGTCTTGGCCTACCTGATCTCTCCCCTCGACCTCGCGCCCGAGGCCATCCTCGGGCCGCTCGGTTATGCGGATGACGGAGTGCTGTTGCTGTTCGCGCTCTGGAGGCTTCTCTTCGGCGCGAAGAAGCCTCTGATGACGCCGCGCCGCGCCAGACACTGAAGGCATCCGCTTGAATTACCGCCAGCAAGAACCGACAATATCAAGACTTGAATGAGCACTGACAAAGTTCGAATTTTGGTCGTGGATGACGAGGCGGAGTTCCGAGAACTCGTCGGAACCAGCCTCACGGCTGTGGGCTTCGCCGTGCTCGAAGCCAATTCGGGTAAGGCGGCGCAGGAGCTCCTGTCACAGTCGCTCGTTCTCGAAGAAGAGATTGGCTTGGTGATTTCCGACTGCCGGATGCCCAACGGCGACGGTTTTGAGCTCCTGGCCTGGATTCGCTCCGGCGAATTCAAGAGCGTACCTATGATCCTGATTTCCGGTGCATTAAGTCACGAGGAAATCGCGCGCGCGGCTCGACAGCAACCCGTCGCCATTCTGGTGAAACCGTTCAGACGGGAGGCGCTCCTTGCAAAAATCTCTGAACTCCTTGCTCGAACCAGGAGAGCTTGAAGCTTTCCTGAACAAAGAGGTGCCTTTTCCTCTGCTTCGCTTTGACTCGTGTGGCCGATTGCTATTTGCGAATGTAGCCGCAGCACCCATCCTTCGCGCCTGGACTGTCTCGGTGGGGGAAATCATCCAAGATCCCTGGAAACGCCGAATTGTCCTTACAGGTCGAAGCCGCCGGGACCGCAGCTACGACATCTCCGCAGGGGATTTCTCGTTCAAGGTCTACGTTTCATCCAGCCCCTTGGGTACCGGAGTCACTATTACCGGACAAGACGTGACGGTGGACAACACACTCAAGGAAATCAGCGACCAGGCCCGCTCCACCCGGGAAGGTACTTCTCGGCTCGCGGCCCTGGGTGAAATGGCCGCGGGGGTAGCGCACGAGATCAACAACCCGCTTGCGATCATCCAGGGTTATGCAGAGCGGCTGTCGGACCTGTGCAAGACGGGCACTCACGATCAAGGTGAGATTTCGCGCATCGCGGAAAGAATCTCCGACACCACGATGAGAGCGGCCAAGATCGTAAGCACGCTCCTGAAGTTCGCGCGTGGCCCGACCTCAGAGAAGCCGGAGCATTCCGCGATTCAGCCCATCGTCGAAATGGCCGCCACTTTCTGCGGCCACCGCCTGAGCCGGGCGCTGATCGAGCTCGAAGTTCGCCTGCCCAGTGATCCGATCGCGATCGAATGCTTCCCGGTGCAAATTTCTCAAGTCCTGGTCAACCTGCTGAATAACGCCCACGATGCCGTCGCGCGGTTGGACGAACGCTGGATCAAGGTCCACACCTCGATTGTGGGCAAACACGTGGAAATTCGAGTCAGCGATTCGGGCAGGATGCCGGCATCCGTGAATCGTTCCCGATTGTTTCAGCCTTTTTATTCCACTAAGCCTGCCGGGCTCGGCACCGGCCTTGGCCTTTCAATCTCCAGCAATATTATCGAATCCCACGGCGGAACGCTGTCCCTCGACGATTCAGAGGAGAACACGACATTCGTCATTCGGCTTCCGATGCCGTCTAGCGACTCTGAAAAACCGACACTCTGAGCCCCCGCCTGCCATGCGGATGATCAGAAGTAGTTGGCGAGGATCTTCTCCATCCGCCGGTAGAACTCATGCGGGCGGAGGTATTCCACGCCGGAGGCGTTCACGATAAAGACCTGGAACCCTTCCCAGAAAGCGACCGTGCCGGGCCGAAGCGTGCTGACGTTCGCGAAGAACGCGCCCACGGCCCGCGGGTCCGTGATGCCGAGCGCGGTGAGGATGGCCTGCGCCTCGGTTCGGGACATTTTCGAATCGTGATTCGTGTCGTACTGGAAGAAGAGCGCGTCGAGCAGGCCGACGTAGCTCAGAGCCATCGTCAGCTCCGCCGCGTCCAGGCGGCCGTTCGCGTCGCCGCCGCGATGAGTGGCGTCGAACAGCGGAAGCTTCGCGTAATAGCTCGTGCGAAGCGCGGCGCCGGCGAGCGAACCCGGCCGGCAGTTCTGCTGGGTGAGGAAGAGGCAGGCGCCCGTCTCCGGAAACAAGCGAGTAAGCTGTGCCATGAGCAGGGGGTTCGCCTGAAGCGACGAACCCACGAGGCCGGGCGGAATGGAGTCCGCCGTGGCGCCCGATCCCTGGCCTGCGGCGGCTGAGAGCGCGCGCAGGAACCGCCCCGCGTGCCGGGCATCAGCCGCGAGCTGGAAGGACTCGAGCACGCTGAGCTTTCCGTTGGCGTCTCCGCCCGAGAGCTTGCTGTCGTAGAAGGCCGCGAGCTTCGAGGGCTCGCGGGCGAGCGTCAGGCCGTAGAGGCCAAGCAGCGCGCGCGCCTGATCCAGCCGGATCTCATGCACGCCGCCGAGCGCCGCCACGCTTTTGCGCGCGCGGAGCAAATCGAGCGCGAAGGCTGACCACTCCGCGCGAAGGTCATCGAGGGGAAGCGTGGCGAGGGTCTCAGCGTCGGGGCGAAAACCCATCTGGCGCGCGAACTTCCCCGTCAACGCGTGCACGAGCGGGGCTTCCGCGGGCGAAACTGCGACCTGAAGCCGAAGCTCGCCTTCCGAAAGTCCCAGCACGGCGCCGATCACCAGACCCTGTAGCCCTGATTCGGCGCGCGAGAGACGCGAGTCTCCGTCGCCGCCCAGGGCGCGGGCGTCGAAGGCCAGGAGCGCCTGCGTGAGGCTCGCGAGCGAAGCCACGCGGGCGTTCGGGAAGGTCAGGGCCACGCGCGAGGGCAGCTCCACCGAGTCGAGCTGCTCGTCCGGGCCCACCCAACGGAAGGTCACCACGGGGTGCTCCTCCTGCACGATCGCGCCTGAGGGGTCGGGGAGCTCCGCCTCGGGCAGCATCAGGAGGGCCGCCGTCTGCGCGAGCGTCACCGTGCCCCCCTGCAGGAGCTCCGTCAGCGCTTCCTGCTGCGTATCCGCGTAGTCCTCGGGAAACTCGGAGAGCTCCTCGCTCGCGGAGTAGGACTGATAGAGATCCACGAGCTCGGTGATCGCCGCCTGGGCGGCGGGGTCGGAGCCGGCGGTCATCGAAGCGCTCCCCGGTGAAACCTCGATCGTGTCGGAGGCGCTGCGGTACTCGCCGCAGGAAACGAAACCGAAGGACGAGCCCAACAGCAGGGCCACGAGTCCCAGGACGGGAATCCAACGAACGGTGGCGCGGGCGGCTCGGGTCATCGCTGTCTGTCTCCTCGATTGCGGGGGCGGGGGTCCACTGGGTGGCAGTGCAAACAGGGTTCCAGCCGCCGCGAACTGAATGCCTTGGAATCACTGGAGATTTCAACCCAAATCGCCCCTCTTTCCACCCCCTTCCGGCCACCCCCTGGAAGCCTGACCACTTCCTGGACACTCCGCCGAGCCGGCCCTAGAGTCTCCCTATTCATGCGCGCCCGCCGCACCCTGTTCACCACTATACTGCTCGTCGCCGCGCTCGGGACGCCGTCCACGCAGGCCGCCTGGGAGTGGGGCGGGCTCCACGGAAAGCTGCGGGCGCAGGGCTACGGCTACGTCACGCGCCTGGTGGATTTCGACGACTTCGCCTCGCGCACGGACTTCACGCTCGAGCTTTCGCTCGCCGACGGCGATACCTGGACGGCCAAGGCCGTGCCCTGGGCCTGGGTGCTCGCCCCACACGCGATCGGAGGAGACACAGCCCGAGGCCGCGCTTTCGGCGATCTGAAAGAAGGCTGGGTGGAGCACGCCCGCCCCGCCTGGGACGCCCGCGCCGGATACCAGATATTCGCCTGGGGCAGCGCCGACGGCGTGAACCCGGTCGACGTCATGAATCCGCGCGACCTCACGGATCTCGTGGACTCGGAAAAGCTCGCAGTGCCCGCGCTGCGGGTGCGTCTGCACCCCCCAGCCGTCGAGGACTGGAGCCTGGAGCTCGTCGGTGGACCCACCTTCCGCGGGTCACGCCTACCCGCGAAACTCTCGGACGACGGTGTTCACGCCTTCCGGCCCGAGGACGGCCGCTGGCTCGTGGCCGTGCCCTCCTTCGTGAGCGGCGGGGGCGTGCTCACGCCGCTGCGCTACGAGATGCGGAAGGCCACCTACCCCACGACGCTCTGGGGCGGCCTTCGCCTGGGAACGCGCGCGATCGGGGACTGGGACCTGAGCCTGACCTACATCGATGCCGTGGAGCAGGAGCCCCGGCTCGCGGCCACTCAGCGTGGCGCCGCGGGTGATCCCGATTTGCCCGTGACCGTGGAGCTTCACCCCTCGTATCACCGAAACCGCCTGGTCGGGCTCGACGGCTCCACCGTCCTTGAACTCGGGGAAGAAGAGCTGGGTCTGCGTTTCGAGGCCGCCTACATCGTTCGCAGCAACGTGCGGGCGGACTCCGCGCCCGAAGCCCTTCAATCCGATCTCATGAAGGACGACGTGATCCACGCGGTGGCCGGTGTGGACTACACACTGCCGGGCCGGGTGCTCGGCACCGGAATGTACGTGAACCTCCAGTACGGCTTCTATGAGCGGGTCGGGGACCGCGAAGGCACGCCGGGAATCTCGGGCCTTCCCTCTCTCCCCACCGCGCTCCCCTGGGACCGCGACCTGATCCTCGTGGCGCAAAACACCTTCGCATCGAAATATACGCTGGAGACCCAGGCCATCTGGAGCCACCGCAGGGGCGACGGCGTGCTGCGCCCCTCGCTCACCACCGAATGGACCGACACGCTCAGCACCCGGATCGGCGCGGACCTCTTCTTCGGGAACCGGAGCGGGTTCTTTGGCCAGTACTTCGAAAACGCCCGGGGTTCCCTGCGGATAGAGTGGGTTTTCTGAACTCGTCTGCTCGTGTTAAGGGTTCCCCCATGCCCACCCTCTTCTTGTTCCTAACCTTGCTGGCCGGAGCCGATGCGCATGCCGCGGTACCTGCAGAATTCCGGAAGCCCGGTCTTCAGGTGGTGGCCTTTCTTTCGTCGCGCTGCCCCTGCTCGGCGGCGCACGAGCCCACGCTCGCCACGCTGGCCAAGAAATACGAAGGCCAGGTGAAGTTCATCGGAATCCATTCCAACGTGGACGAGAACACGCCTGAGGACGCGGAATACTTTCGGAAGGGCGCCCTACCCTTCGAGGTGAAACGCGACTCGAAAGCGCTTCTCGCGGACGCATTCGGCGCCGTGAAGACCCCCCATGTCTTCGTGCTTCAGGACGGCAAGATCCGGTACGCCGGGGGGGTGGACGACAGCAAAGATCCGGTCCGTTCGGAGGGGCACTACCTGGCCGACGCTCTGGAGGCGCTCATCCAGGGGCGCAAGCCGCCCCGCAATCAGGCCCGAGCACTGGGCTGCATCATCAGGAGGAACTCATGAATACCAATACGACCATTGCTTCCATCACCTTCGTTCTCGGCCTCGCCCTCACGGGCTGCCTGGAATCGCCGCTCCTGAACCACGCCGACGCGGGCGCGTTGCCGCCAGCGCCGGTGGCGGCGCCCCAGGGCTGTGCGTTTCGCCTTCAGCGGCTGGACCTCTGCGCCTCGCTCACCTGGGTAAAACAGCCCACGAACGATGAGGCGGGAGCCTTCACGTTTCGCTTCTGGTCGGCCGTGGATGGAACCGAACACGGCCCCTACGTCGACCCCATCGCCGCCGCCCCGGGGTCTTCCGTGAAAGTGAAACTCTGGATGCCGTCGATGGGCCACGGCTCCTCGCCCGTGAAGGTCAATGCGGCCGTCGATGCCGCCGGCCTCCCGGTCGTCGGCGTGTTCGAGGCCACCGAGGTGTTCTTCGTCATGGGCGGCGCCTGGGAGATCTGGGTGGAGATCAAACGCGGTAATCAGGTAGTGGACCGGGCCAAGATCGACCATGAAATCTGAGGTCGCCGTAGCTGCTGCGATCGCGCTGCTCGCGACGATCGGCTCGGCCCAGGCCGCGCCCTGCTGCGGCGGCTCGAGCGCCGCTCCCGCGCTCATCACGGGCGACGAACGCGCCACGGCTGGATTCGCCCTGAGCCAAAGCGCGGTGATTGGCGACGCACCCTCCGAAGGGCTCGCTGTTTTCCGCGCGCCTGGCGACGACGAATGGACACGCACCCTCCGCGTGGAAGGCGCGCTGCTGCTTTCGGATCGCTGGCAGGCGGGCCTGTGGTTTCCATGGGTGCAGCGCGAGCTTCGGCGTCCGGGCGCGCATTCGGATGCCTCGGGAGCGGGCGACCTGCGCGCGCACCTCGGCTACGAGATCTTGCCCGAGTGGGAATATTCGGCCTGGCGGCCGCGCGGCTTCGCTTTCTTTCAGCTCACGGTCCCGACTGGGGTTTCCGTCTACGAGGCCACGGCACCCGGTGCGGTGGACGCCACGGGACGCGGATTCTGGGCTCTGAGCGCCGGAACGCTTCTCATCAAGAAAGGCGCCGCTTGGGATGGCTGGGCCCTGCCCGAGGCGCGGGTGATTCTCGCGCGGAAATTCTCGGGAGCTTCGTTGGGCGGCGGCATTGGAGCGAGCCTGGGCTTTGGCGCTGGCCGGAGCTTCGGCGCATTTCGGCTCGGCGCGCGCGTGCAGCCCCAGTGGGAAAGCTCGCGAGCAGTCACGAGTTCGTTGGGCCGCTCACGCACGGATCGGCTTTGGGTCTGGGACACGGGCCTGGAGGCAAGCTGGATGCAGAACGACGCTTTGAGCTGGACTGCGAGTTACGTGGACCAGACGCTGCTCGGGCCGGCGCGAAACACCGCACTGAACCGGACCTTCGCTCTCTCCGTGCAACACCGCTGGGATCGCTGACCCCTCAGGCGCTTGCCGCCCCGGGGCGAAACGCTCCCAGCTTGGGCCTGTTCTCCGAAACGCACCAGCCTCGGTTTGTCGGGTACTAGCCCTGATTCCTGCAATCTCGACCGCTTAACGCATCAAGCTGAAGTTCGTCACTCGGGTCATGATCTGGCACCTCCCTTGCTCCTGCCACTGACATCACGAATGAGCGCGAGGATGGGA
>JADZFF010000076.1 GCA_020850015.1 Bdellovibrionales bacterium
CCTGGGCGCACGCGCGCGGGAGCGCCTATAAGGGGTCGGAGCCTTTTCTGCGTAACGACGCGTTAACGCGTCGTTACGCAGAAAAGGCTCCGACCCCTTATAGGCGCTCCCGCGCGCGTGCGCCCAGGCCGGCGACGACGGAGTGGAAGTTCCGGAACTGGCGCAGCTTCTCGGCGCCGAAGCGGTCGCGGAAGCCGCGCGCGATCACGGGAACCCTGGCCGTTCCGCCCGTGAGGCAAACCACGTCGATGTCCCCGTACTGCGTGCCCGCCTTCGCCATGGTGGCATCCAGGGCGTCCAGGATCTTACCCCACTCGCGCTTGCTGTAGTCTTCGAATTCGATGCGCAGCACGTGCTCGGAGAGGTCGATCCCGGGGTAGCGGTAGTGGAGCTCGGCAGCCTCCGAGTCGGAGAGGGCGCGCTTGCAGGCCTCGATCGCCTCGAAGACAGAAAACCCGAGCTGGTCCTCAACGAGAGTGAAGAGCCGGTCCATCGCCGCGCGGTCGTCCTTGCCGAGCGATGCCTGCTTCACCTGCTTGAAGAACTCGAGGGTGTCGCGCTCGTTCAGGAGCGAGATGTCGGCAGGGGAGCAGAGGCGCTCCATGAGGTGCACCGGCATGGTGAGCACGTTCGACCCCATCGGCACGGTGTAGGTGACATCGGCCCCGAAGTGGCGGCAGACGCGGTGGCGCATGAGCGCTCCGTCGAGCAGGTCGCCGGCCACGCTCACTCCGCCCACCGCGAGCACGTCCTCAGGGTGGAACTCGTGGCCTCCCAGGCGCATCACCGTGAAGTCCGAGGTGCCGCCCCCGAAGTCGCCCACCACGACGAGGCGTTCGCCCTCGAGGCCCCCGGCGAAGTCGCGTCCGGCGGCCACGGGTTCCGGGCAGAAGGAGATCTCCTTGAAGCCCGCGTTTCGCGCGGCCCGGTGGAGCCTTGCCTCGGCGAAGCGGTCTTCCGCGTCGCCCACGGCGAAACGGGCGGGGCGGCCGAGCACGACGCGCGTGACGTCCGCCCCGAAGTGCCGGTCGGCCCGGAGCTTCATCTCGCGCAGGAACAACCCGATGAGGTCCTCGAGGTTGAGGGGGCGATCCTCGATGTAGGTGCCCACGAAGCTCCTGAGGGGCAGATGCTTTTTCACGGAGCGGATGAAGCGTCCGACCATCTCGTGCTCGACGTAGGCCTTCAGCGCCTCCGCGCCGTAGTAGCAGTGGTCGCGGTGTGGAAAATACATGAGGGTTCGAAAGAGCGTGGGATCCGGGGCCGAGGGATCCAGGGGCACCGGTTCAGTCACGGCATCGGCGTTGGCGGCGACAAGCAGGGAGTTCGTGGTGCCGAAGTCGATGGCGTAGATCTCGGGGCGGAAGGAGGAAACGGTCATGGAAGAAGGCCTCTCTGATTCTCCAACCTGCCCTGAAACCGGGGATTTACAAGACTTCAAAATTATAGGAAAATTCCAATAGCCTTAAGGATGTCCTCCGGATCGGAGTCGACGCCAGGCTGGATATCCTGCGCCGCTGAGGCCACACTGGCGGGATCATGGGCTCATCGGCCGTTTCACAGAGGAGGCTCGCCAGCTGGATCTCGCTTGGCGTGAGCCTGGCGCTCTTCGGAGCGAAATACCTGGCGTACCGTCTCACCGGGTCGCAGGCCGTGCTGTCCGATGCGATGGAGAGCGTAGTCAACGTAGTGGCCGCGGGCTTCGCGCTCGGGATCGTGCACTACGCGGCACAGCCCGCCGACGAGGATCACCCCTACGGGCACGGGAAGGCCGAGCTTTTCTCGGCGACCTTCGAAGGCGGGCTGATCCTGCTCGCCGGAATCCTGATCTGCGTGGGCGCGGTGCAGGCCCTGGTGGAGGGGGCCGCGCTTCGCAAGCTCGACCTCGGCCTGGCCATCGTCGCGGGCGCGGGGATCGCCAACGGAGCCCTGGGCCTTTACCTGAAGGGGATCGGCCGCAAGCATCACTCCGCGGCGCTCGAGGCGAGCGGGGCCCACGTGCTTTCGGACATGTGGACGACGGTGGGCGTGCTCATCGGGCTGGGACTCGTGCGAATCACGGGCTACACCTGGCTTGACCCCGTGGCGGCGATCGCCGTGGGGTTGCAGCTTTCCTGGAACGGGCTCGGAGTGGTGAGGCGCGCCGCGGGCGGCCTGCTTGATGTCGAGGATCGTGTTCTGATCGAGCGGCTCGGGGGCTTGTTCACGAAACACCGCTTTCCCGGAATCATCAGGGTTCACCACACGCGCATGATCCGCTCCGGGAGTTTTCATCACGTCGACGCTCATCTGGTGGTGCCGGAATTTTGGAGCGTGCAGAAGGCACACGAGGAGACGGACCGCCTGGAACGCGCCGTGATGGGTGAGTACGGGGCGAACGGCGAGATCGCGTTCCACCTGGACCCCTGCCAGCGCGCTTACTGCAGCAAGTGCGACCTCGAACCCTGCCCCGTGCGCACTCGCTCCTTCAGGAGCAGGATCCCCTTCACCATGGAGGAGCTGATCTCGCCGGTGGAGCTGCCCGCCTACCGCGACTGACCGCGCTCAGGGCGACTCGAGGCTTTCGATTTTCCAATCCGAGCGCGCGAGCCCGATGACGTTCGAGAAGCTCGCCCCATAGGTGGGGATCCAGGTGGACAGCCTTCCGCCCGAGGTCGAGGCGAGGGCCACGAGGCCCCAGCGCGCGTCTTCGCGCGGACGGCAGTAGAGCGGGCCCCCGGAGTCGCCGGACATGATCTCGCCCTGGGTGCCGCTCGAGCCGGAGAAGACGATCGTCTCCAGCCCGAGGCTCGCCTGCTGGCCGTTCACCGGGCCGTAGAGGGAAACCAGGAGGCGCTGCCCGCTGCCGTCGGGACGTTTGCCGAAGCCCGTCACCCGGCATTCCACGCCCGGCGAGAGTTTCACCTCGCCCTCAGCCACGCCGGCGATCCCGAGGAGCCGCCGCGCGGTTTGATGATCGCGATAAACCGCGATGGGCGGGATCTCGGTGATGGGGTGCCTGAGCCTGAGCAGGGCGGTATCCCTGCGGAAGCCCGCGGGGTCGTAATCCAGGCGTACGCCATCGACCTCCGCCGTCGCGAGCATCTTCAGGTTGTAGAGGCCATCCTGGCCCTGATAGCCGCAGCCTACCTGAATCACTCCCTCGATCGACTTCGCCCCGCCATCCACGCAGTGCCCCGCCGTGGCTACGAGACGAGGCCCCACGAGCACGCCCGTGCAGGAGCTGACGATGGAGCCGGGCCGGGGCGTGTCGACCCGGCAGGCCTGGGCGAGCGGAGGCAACGACTCGTCGGCGCGCGCGGGGCCGACGCCGACAAGGGCGGCCCCCAGGATCCAAGCGGGAAGTATCGCGGCTGTTGGTCGTTTCACTGGGAGACCTCGGTTGAATTCTCCCAGATCTCCTGGCATTGGCCAATGCCCCATTAGCGCCCAAGGGCCTCCGTGCGGCGGTACGAGAAGGGATCAGACCCTTCGCAGCATGATCGGTTCGTCGTCAAGATTGAGAGTGAGTTTGGCGCCTGTTCCCATGCCTAACTCGATTCGCTCGCTCTCTCTCGTTGCGATCTGTCCCTGCTCGTCCGGCCCCGTCGAATGGAAAGAGTGCCTTCGCACTCGTGCGCCTGAATCTCGGGCGTTCGTGGTGAGGGAGTTGTACCTCCGCACGAAGCGCGCGGAGGCATCGAAGGAGAGGAACTCGCGGCTCGACTCCAGAACCTGGCGGTAAGCCGCGCGGCCGAGATCGATCATGGTCGTGCAGGCCTGCCCGGAAGCTGGGCCACGAGGGCAAGGCGCTGGGGGGCCTTTTTTCCCGTGAAATTGAAGGGGGGCCCCGCGGGACACTCCGCCGGGGCCCCCCAAATTGTCCAAGGCCTGAACAGCGCCCTCGCGGGCGCTAGATCGCGTTGTGATCCACGTCCGAAGACTCCACCCAGCCCGCCTTCGTGGGCTGCTTGCCATGCTGGTTGCCGGTGAACTGCTCCGACTCGGTCGAGCCCGAGAGCGCCGCCGTGGAGGTGGCGCCGCCCGTGATCGTCATGAGCACGCTGTCGAAGTAACCGGTGCCGACCTCCCGCTGGTGACGGGCCGCCGTGTAGCCCAGGCGTTCACGCTCGAACTCGGCCTCCTGCAGGCGCACGTAGGCGGTCATGCCCTGGTTTTTGTAGGCGCGGGCGAGATCGAAGGTGTGCAGATTGATGAGGTGCCAGCCCGCGAGCGTGATGAACTGGTACTTATAGCCCATGGAGCCCAGCTCGGACTGGAACCGGGCGATCGTCTGGTCGTCCAGGTTCTTCTTCCAGTTGAATGAGGGCGAGCAGTTGTAGGCCAGGAGCTTTCCCGGGTATTGCTTGTGGATCGCCTCGGCGAACTTGCGGGCCTCGTCGAGGTCCGGGTGCGACGTTTCGAACCACATCACGTCCGCGTAGGGCGCGTAGGCCAGGCCGCGGGCGATCGCAGCATCCACGCCGTCGCGTACCCGGAAGTAACCTTCCTGGGTGCGCTCGCCGGTGAGGAAGGGCTGGTCGCGTTCGTCGATGTTCGAGGTGAGCAGCGTGGCGCTGTGCGCGTCCGTTCGGGCCACGATCACCGTGGAGGTGCCCATGACGTCTGCCGCGAGGCGAGCCGCCGTGAGCGTCTTGATGAACTGCCCGGTGGGCAGAAGCACCTTGCCGCCCAGGTGGCCGCACTTCTTCTCGGAGGCGAGCTGGTCCTCGAAGTGCACGCCCGAGGCGCCGGCCTCGATCATGCCCTTCATGAGCTCGAAGGCGTGGAGCGGGCCGCCGAAGCCGGCTTCGGCGTCGGCCACGATGGGCACGTACCAGTCGATGGAGCGGTCGCCCTCGGCGCCGTGGATCTGGTCAGCGCGCATGAGCGCGTTGTTCAGGCGCTTCACGAGCGCCGGCACCGAGTTCGAGGGGTAGAGGCTCTGATCGGGATAGGTGTTGCCCGAAGTATTGCCGTCGGCCGCCACCTGCCAGCCGCTGAGGTAGAGCGACTTGAGGCCGGCCTTCACCATCTGCACCGCCTGCGCGCCCGTCAGGGTGCCCAGGGAGTTGAGGAAAGGGTCGGTGTTGAGCGAGGACCACAGGCGCTGGGCGCCGCGTTTGGCGATCGTGTGCTCAACGTCGATCGACGGGCGGAGACGAATCACCTCCTCGGGAGTGTACGTGCGGCGGATGCCGGACCAGCGGGCGTCGGTTTTCCACTGGTTCTTGAGCTGGGTGATCTTTTCCTGCATTCCTTCGGCCATCGGGGAGCTCCTTTCGAGAGTCACTTGAGGTTACGAGCACGCGTCCGTGCGTATGAGCCGCCGGTATCCCGGCAGCGTGAGAAAATCGGGGAACTCTTTCGCGAGAACGATCTCATCGAGCAGCTCGGCCGCGTCGGCGAAGCGCGCGGACGACTCGGACTCGAGCCTGGCCTGCTCCTCCGCGCGCACCCGGCGGTAGAGCTCGGACGTGATCGTTAGGCCGGAGTCGGTGGCTGCGGCGTGCCGAATCCACTGCCAGAGCTGGGCGCGCGAGATTTCGGCCGTAGCGGCGTCCTCCATCAGGTTGTGGATCGCCACGGCTCCGGTGCCCCGGAGCCAATGATGAAGGTACTGAAGCGCCACGTTGACGTTGGCGCGCAGGCCGGCTTCGGTGATCTTCCCGGGCGTGGCGCGCACGTCGAGCAGCTCAGCGGCGGTGGGCTCGGGGCCTGGGGGAATTCGGTGCTTTTGGTCGTGAGCCGATCCCATGGCCCGGCCGAAAATCTCGGTGGCCACCGGCACGAGATCCGGGTGCGCGACCCAGGTGCCGTCGAAACCGTCGCCCGCCTCGCGCTCTTTGTCTTCCTTCACCTTGCTCATCGCGCGCGCGTTCACTTCGGCGTCTTTCCGCGAGGGGATGAAGGCCGACATGCCTCCGATCGCATGGGCGCCCCTGCGATGGCAGGTGCGCACCAGGAGCTTGGCGTAGGCGCGCATCATCGGCACGGCCATCGTGACGTCCGCGCGGTCGGGGAGCACGCACTCGGGCCGAGAACGAAGCTTCTTGATGACGGAGAAGATGTAGTCCCAGCGCCCGGCGTTCAAACCTGCCGCATGCGTGCGAAGCTCGTACAGGATCTCATCCATCTCGAAGGCCGCGGGAAGCGTCTCGATCAGGACCGTCGCCCGGATCGTGCCCAGGGGGATCCCGAGCTCCTTTTGGGCCGTCTCGAAGACCTTGTTCCAGAGGCGGGCCTCAAGGTGGCTCTCGAGCTTGGGAAGATAGAAGTACGGCCCCGCGCCGCGCGCGATCTGCTCGTGCGCGTTGTGGAAGAAGAAAAGCCCGAAATCCACGAGGCTCGCGGCGAGCGGCCGCTCCTTCAGGGTGAGGTGCGCCTCCTCCAGGTGCCAGCCTCTCGGACGGACGACGAGGGCGGCGGGTTTGGCCGAGATCTCGTAGCGCTTTCCCTGCTCGTTCACGAAGGAGAGCGTGCCGCGGACGGCGTCGCGCAGGTTGAGCTGCCCGTCGAGGATCCCGGTCCAGGTCGGAGACTGGGAATCCTCCAAGTCGGCCATGAACACGCGGGCGCCCGAGTTCAGGGCGTTGATCATCATCTTTCGGTCGACGGGGCCGGTGATCTCCACGCGGCGGTCTTCGAGCGCGGCGGGAGCGGGCGACACGGTCCACTCAGAGGAGCGGATCGTCTGCGTGGTCGGGAGAAAGTCGGGAAGCTCGCCGGAGTCAAAGCGCGACTGCCGCTCGATCCGGCGCTTCAGGCAGGATTCGCGCTCGGCGCCGTGGGTTTCTTGCAGCTTCTGGAGGAAAAGGAGTGCCTCCGGCGTCAGGACGGCCTCGTCACCGGGCCTCAGGGGGCCGCGGATCTCGATGCGATGAGTCGAATTTTCTGCGAGTGGGCCTCTTTCGAGTTGCCGGTCCATGGCACCTCCGTTTCGCAAAACTGTACGGGAGCGCGCGCGGCCATGCAAAACGTTTTTTGACGGGCTACCACGCGTAGCGCCAACCGAGGCCGAACTCCCAGTAGTCGAGGTTTCGTGAGTCGACATTGAGGAAACGCAAGCGGCTGAAGTGGTAGCTCGCCTCCGCGTAGAGGGGTGCGCCGCCGATATGGAAGTCCGAACCAAGCGTCAGACGGCTGTCGTGCGAGGTGCCCGAACCCTCCTCGCCCTGGATGGAGCTCACCTGCAGGAGCAGGCCGTATGAAGCGTAGAGGTGCGAGCCTTGCGTGCCGATATCCAGGATCTCGTGGCGAAGCAGCGCGCCGTAGCCGAGCTGGTGAAGAGAAGGGTCTCCGTTGTAGCGGCGGTAGGAGAGGGCCAGCGCCACGGCGAAGGAGTCCGAAAGCAGGAACTCGTAGCTCGCCAGCATGCCGGGCGCCATGCCCTCCACGGTGGGGAAGGGATCCTGCACCAGGCTCGTGGCGGTAAGGCCGACGCGCAACTCACGCGTGGGCGCCGGAGCGGATTCGGATTTGGAGTCCTCCGCCCGCGCCGAGGGCGCAACAAGCAGGAAAGCGACCAGAAGCGCGAGCCGAACGTGGGGGGTAGTCATGCCCCCGATCTTACGCTCAGTCGGCGGGCGGCGCTACGCCCGGCGACTGAAGGCGGGTCAGCGGCCGAGGCCGGCGAGGACCCGCGCGCTTGAGAGCGCGGCGAGGGCCGCCTCGCGTCCTTTGTTGTCGCTGCCCGGACGCGACCTCGCGAGCGCCTGCTCCCAGGTGTAGGTGGTGAGAATGCCGAAGGTGATGGGCACGCCCGTCTCGAGGCCGGCCTGCATCAGGCCGTGCGCGGCGCTTTCGCTGATGTACTCGAAGTGCGCGGTGTCGCCCTTCACGACGCAGCCCAGGCAGATCACGCCCGAGAACCGCCCGGTGCGCGCGATCTCGCGCGCGAGCAGCGGCATCTCGAAGGCGCCCGGGGCCAGGAACTCCTGCAGCTCCGTTACGCCCTCGGCTGCCAGGGCCTCGCGGGCGCCTGAAAGCATCCCGCCCGTGACCTCCTCGTGGTACCGGCTCCAGAGGATCGCGAAGCGCATCAGAGCCTCTCCAGGACGTGGCCGAGGCGGTCGCGTTTCGCGCGCAGGTACTCGCGGTTGTCTGGTCCCGGCGTGATCTCGAGCGGCACACGTTCCACGGACTCGAATCCTGCTGCTTCCAAACGCTTGAGCTTGGCTGGGTTGTTCGTGAGCAGCCGCAGGCGCCTCCAGCCCAGCTGCCGCAGAATGTCGACCGCCGCCTCGTAGTCCCGGGCGTCGTCTGCGAAGCCCAGTCGGAGGTTGGCGTCCACCGTGTCCATGCCCTGGTCCTGCAGGGCGTAGGCCTTGATCTTGTTCGCGAGTCCGATGCCGCGGCCCTCGTGGTGGCGAAGGTAGATCACGGCGCCGCCTTCGAGCGCCACCGCGGCGAGCGAGGCCTGGAGCTGCTCCCCGCAATCGCAGCGCGCGGATCCGAACACGTCGCCCGTGAGGCACTCGCTGTGGATGCGCACGAGCGGGATTTCGGGCGTTTTGTGCGTGATCAGGGCCAGATGCTCGGCGTGCTCCAGGGGGCTGCGGTAGGCCACCACCCGGAACTCGCCGTGCGGCGTGGGCAGCCGGCTCTCGGCGGCTGCGAGGAGTGAGAAGGGCGCGGCGGGCCCCGATTCGCCCGCGGTTCGGCGGGCCTGGATGATCTCCTCGATCGTGAGGATCGGGATCCCGTGCCGGGCGCTGAACTGCCGAAGCTGGTCCATGCGGGACATGGTGCCGTCCTCGTTCATGATCTCGCAGATCACGGCGGCGGGCTTCAGGCCCGCGATGCGGGCCAGGTCGACGGAGCCCTCGGTGTGGCCCTGGCGGGCCAGAACGCCGCCTTCGGCCGCGCGAAGCGGAAAGACGTGCCCGGGCGTGACGAGATCGGCCCGGCCGCGGGCGGGGTCGATGGCCGTGCGGATCGTGTGGGCGCGGTCGGCGGCCGAGATCCCGGTGGCCACGCCCTCGCGGGCCTCGATGGACACCATGAAGGCGGTCTTCCGGGAAGTCTGGTTTCGGGAGGCCATCGGCGGCAGACCCAACTCGTCGACGCGTGCGGGTTCGAGCGAGAGGCAAACGAGGCCTCGGGCGTGCCGGACCATGAAATTGATCGAATCCGCGGTGGCGTGCTCGGCGGCGAGCACAAGATCGCCCTCGTTCTCGCGGTCTTCGTCGTCCACGAGGATCACCATGCCTCCGCGGCGCAGTTGTTCCGCCGCCGCGCGCAGGGCGGGCGTGAGATCGTTCAGCGGATGCGGCTGAGCTGGGCCTGGCATTGGCGCTCCACGTATTTTGCGAGAATGTCCCACTCCACGTTCAGGACATCGCCTATCACATTCCGATGCAGGGCGGTATTCACCCAGGTGTGAGGGATGATCTGGAGCCGGATCCGGGGCGGGCCGGAGGGCCCTTCGACCACCTGGTTCACCGTGAGGCTCACGCCGTCGAGGGCGATGGAGCCCTTGTCGACGACGTATTTCGAGCCCTCCTCGGGAAGCTCGAGCTCGATCCGGCGGCTTTCGCCTTCCAGGTTAACGGAAACCAGGCGGGCGAGTCCGTCGACATGGCCCTGAACCCAGTGCCCGGAAAGGCGGCTGCCCGCCAGCAGGGCCCGCTCCAGATTCAGCAGAGAACCCTCTTTCAGGTGAACCAGCGAGCTCACGCGCAGGGTTTCCGCGCTGAGGTCGAACTCCGCCAGCGTCGTATCCGGGTCGAATCCCACCACGGTCAGGCAGACGCCGTTCACCGCCACGCTCTCGCCCATCGCAAGATCGGGGTACCCCGTGCGCAGGGCCACGCGGAGGTCGCGTTCCTTGCGCTCCACCCCTGCGACCTGGCCCATGCGGTCGATGATCCCGGTGAACACCTCAGGGCCCTTTCCTTCTCGTGGTTTCGATCCGGTCGCGGCCCGGACCTTCCGCGCCGGCTCGAATCACCACGTCCTCGTCCCAGAGGCCCGACTCGATCACCGAGCGGGTGAGCTCGGGGCCCGCCTCCACCAGCACCTCCAGGCAGCCTTCTGATCCCAGGAAATCGAGGGCTTCCTCGAGCGAGCCAGCCCGGCGGGCCTTGAGCCCGCGCGCGGCCGCGCGGTCCATCCACTGCTCAGGCACGCGGCGCCTGCGGTCGAGCACGATGAGCCAGCGCGCGCGCTCTGCGTGATCGGGCACCTTCCTCACTGTGAAGGAGGGGTCGTCCGCGAGCACCGTGCCGCTCCCCGTGAGGATCGCGTCCGCGCGGCGCCGGAGAGCATGGGCCTGAATCAGGGACTCCTCGGACGAAAAAGTCTTCTGC
>JADZFF010000077.1 GCA_020850015.1 Bdellovibrionales bacterium
CCCGAGCGTGAGTCGCGCGAGAGCCGCGAGAGCGCCTTCGTGGGGCAACGCCAGGTGGGCGACGTGGTGAAGGGACGCGTGCAACGCGTGGAAGCCTTCGGCGCCTTCATCGAGGTGGCCGCTGGCGTGGAAGGCCTGGCGCACGTCTCCGAGCTTTCCTGGACCCGCGTGGAAGACCCCAACACCGTCGTCAAAGTGGGCGACGAGGTGCAGGTGAAGATCCTGAAGATGGAGGCCCACGAGGGCCGCATGCGCATCTCGCTCTCCATCAAGCAGGTGGGCGGCCATCCCTGGGATCAGCTGCCCGCTACGGTTTCGGCTGGCGCGGTGGTGACCGGCAAGGTCACGCGCACGGCGAAGTTCGGCGCCTTCGTGGAGGTGGCCCCGGGCGTGGAAGGCCTGATCCCTCTCTCCGAGATGAGTTACATGAAGCGAGTGATGCGCGCTGAAGAGTGCGTGACCCTCGGCGAGACGGTGAACGTGAAGGTGATTTCGGTGGATCCTGCCGGGCGTCGGATCTCGCTCTCGCTCAAGGACGCGGGCGCGGATCCCTGGGCCCTCGCCGCCGAGAAGTACCCCGTGGGTTCGGTGGTGAAGGGAAAAGTCGAGAAGCGCGAAGTCTTTGGCCTCTTCATCCGGCTTGAGGAAGGCGTGACGGGGCTCATGCCCAAGTCCAAGGCCCTGGAAGATGCGGAGTTCCCGTTTGATCGGATCAAGGTGGGCGCCGAGGTGAGCGTGCAGGTGGCCGAGATTCAACTCTCCGCGCGCCGCATGACGCTGCAGCCTCCGAAGGATCCCGAGAGCGACGACTGGAAATCGCACGTCGCGCCTCGCGGAGCGTCCTTGGGCGGCTTCGGCACGCTCGGCGCGGCCTTCGCGAAGGCCGGCGGGACTGCCAAGGGCAAGACGGGCAAGGGCAAATGAAGGGCGCCTTCTTCCAGAAGACGCTGGAGTTCCGCCTGACGGTGGACGGCGAGACCTGGCATCAGGGCGAGGCCGTGAAGGGCGCGCTCTCGGTGAAGAACCACGGGCCCGAGCCCGTGCCCGCGGCCGAGCTACGCGTGCTGCTCGCGCAGGGCGTGGATCGAAAGGTGAAAGCCAAGGCTGAAGGCGCGTTCCAAGTGCTGGCCACGCTCTCTCCGGGCGCCACGGCGGGATCTCTCGGCGCCGGGGCCACTTCGACGCCTCTGGGCTGGGATCTCACGCTCGACGCGAACGCGCCGGTGACCGACCGCTCGGGCAGCCTGTATCTGCTCTACGGCAAGGGCGAGGAGCTCGCGAATCTCGGGCATCTCCAGCTCACCGTGAAGCCGCGGGTGATCTTCCAGGATCTGATCGACGTCCTGACGGTGACCTACCACTTCGCCGTGAAACACGTGCTCGCCCGGAAGGGCGGAATCGTCGAGGTGAAGTTCTCGCCGCCCGACGGCCGAAGCTTCAGCTTCGTGGAGCACCTCCTCCTCGCGCTTCGCATGGACGGCGATACGATCGACGCGGGCTTCGAGTTTCACGTCAAACAGGTCGACGCCACTCAGCCGGGTTTAAACTTCAAGAAGGGCACCCAGAGCTTCGAGCTCAAGTTGGAGTCGGGCGACTACGTGCACTCCTTCAACGGACGCCTGAAGAAGGAAGCGGCCGAGGCCGCCGTGAAGGGCATCCTCGACGAGGTTCAGAAAACCCGCGGCGCGCTCTGAGCGGAGGCCCGATCTCGATTCAGGGGGCGGCAGGGGCCTGGGGCATCAGGAAGTTGAGCCCATGGTCGCGGCTCCCCACGTTCACCTTTCGGAGCTCCTCCGCCAGGAAGAAGTCCACGGCGGGTACCTCCACCACGCGGCGGCCCCCCAAAGGCGTGGCATGTCTCACCACGAGGTTGCCTCCCCGCCTGAAAACGAATCCCTGGTGCCAAACCGAGAGTTGCGTGCCGACCTTGTCGGAGGCGGTGAAGCGGGTCCGCACCACGCTGAAGATCGAGCCCGAGGGGATGCGGTCGAGCAGGTCGCGGGGGGCCGAGTATCCGGTTCCCGTTTCCTGGAAGAGCACGTCGAAGGGAAGGTAGGGGATCGAGGACTGGATGGGCTTGAGGTCGCGGCCGCGGGCGCGGAGCCGGGCCAGCAGCGCGCGCGCCGCCTCGGGCGCGAGCCCGGGGATCTTCACGCGATCGGGCGCGAGTGTCTCGTACCAGCGCTCGCGATGGATTCGGGCCTTGGCCACGCCCGCGCGGGCGCCGGCCGCGACCTGGACCGTCACGTCCCGCGCCAGCCCCAGCTCCAGCAGTCCGGGCCGCCAGTCAGCGTCGGGAAAATGGCGGCGCGACTCAAAGGCCGCTTTCCCTCCAACGTACCGGATACGGTCGATCTCGCGCTCGAAGGCGGCCGGAGAATCAGCGAGGGCAAGCGCGAGCACCGTCTCGACGTAGGTCGTGCAGTCGAAGGCGTCGAAGCGGAAACGGGGGTCCTGATCGAACTCGCCTTCGGGCCCTTCCCCGAGGGGTTCGTCCACGTAGGGTTTGCCCACGAACAAGGCGCTGATGCGGTCGAGCCGTTCCGCGAGCGTCGAACCGTACTTGGAGGCGCCGTGTCCGGCCAGCTTGAACTCGGCCGCCTGGGCCGGAGCGGCGAGAGGGGCGGCGAAAAGGATCAGGAAACCCGAGAATGCGCGCATGGCTTCAGGATGCCTCCGCCTTGCGGGAAAGGCGAGCGTTCCGCCGGGTCGCGCCCGGGGGGGGGCCTGTGGTATTCGTGGCCGAGAAGCGCCATGCAGACCCACGCGATCCAACCCCAGGCCCTGCTGCGCTCCGTGCTTCTTGCCCGGCCGGGGCAGCGGCTTGTCGTGCTTGGGGTCTCGGCCGCCGCGGCGGGAGTGGCGGTGCTCGTCCCGTACTCGCAGAAGCGCTTCGTGGACGAGATTCTGGCCGGCCTGCTCGCCACACCCTGGGTCTGGGCGGCCTTCGGGCTGACGCTCGTAGCGCAGGGGCTTTCGCAGCTCTCGCTCTGGCTCGCGGTTAAGGAGTCGCTTGTCACGCAGAAGGCCCTGGCCGACGCGGCCTACGCGCGCCTGCTCGAGGGCCCGGGCGGGCTGATTGGACGGAGACCCGCGGGCGAAGCGGTGTCGCTCTTCGCGGTGGACGTGCCGGGCGCGGCCGCGATGTTCGACCAGGTGCTTGTGATGGCGGGTTCGATGCTCTTCCCTCTGCTCGTCGCCCCGTTGGCGCTCGCGCTCCTGGGGATCCCGCTTTGGTCGAGCCTGCTCGTGTTGGCCGTGCTCTGTTTGATCCACGGCTTCCTGGCGCGAAGGCAGAGCGCCTTTTTCATTCGCTTCAAGAATCTCGCCGCCGAGCGCACCGGCCGCGTGGCCGAGTGGGTGCAGAACATGCGCACGCTCCGGATCCTCGGTTGGATGCGCTACGCCGAGGCCCGCATCCTCGACGTGCGCACGCGCGAGACCCGCAACCGCAAAGGCATGGTGACGAACGGCCAGGTGATGAACAGCATCTCCATGGCATCCACCTACCTGCTCAACATCGGGGCCGTGGCCTTTCTCTTGCGTTCGCGGGGCCCCGAGGGCGCGCCAACCGCCGGTGAGTTGCTCTCGCTGCTCTGGATCATCGGGGTCTACCTTCAACGTCCGCTTCGGCAGTTTCCCTGGGTGCTCGTCATCGGGATGGATTCGCTCACGTCCCTCCGCCGCCTGCGCGAAGCCTTCGCCGTGCCGGTGGTACAGCCTTTGGTGAACGCCCCCGGTGCGGGCCCAAGAGTCGACCCCGCAGCGGGCGGCAGGGCTCCGGTTCTGGAGGTGCGCGCCCTCAGGCTGGAGTCCGACGGGCAGGTGCTCCTGAAAGACATCGATCTCTCGCTCCGCGTGGGTGAGCTCGTCGCGGTCGTGGGCGAGGTGGGTTCCGGCAAGTCCCTGCTGCTGCAGAGTCTGCTCGGAGCCACGGGCGCCGAGTTCGCGCGCTACGCGCTCGACGGCGAGCCTACTGCGGGCCCGGTGGATCCCGCGGTGCGTTCGAGATTCGCGTACGTGCCGCAGGAAGGCTTCACGATGAGCGCGACGCTTCGCGAGAACGTGCGCCTCGAGTACCTCGACCTGGGTGATCCCTTGCCCGGTGACGGCTCGGAGGAACTCCGTTCCCTGAAGCTCGCGCAGTTCGATCCGAGCGAGGAGCGCATCCCTTCGGGGTTGGAGGCGGAGATCGGCGAGCGTGGGGTGAACCTTTCGGGCGGTCAGAAACAGAGGATCAGCATGGCGCGCGCCGACTTCGCGGGCAGGTCGCTTCTGCTCCTGGACGACTGCCTGAGCGCCGTGGACGTCGATACGGAGAAGCGCCTCGTGGACGAGCTCGTCTGCGGCGAGTGGGCCGGATCGGCCCGGCTTCTGGTCACGCATCGGATGTCCATCCTTCCGCGCTGCGACCGGGTGATTTTCATGGAGGACGGAGCGGTGGCGATGCAGGGGCGGTTCGAGCAGCTCCTGGAGCGCTCGGAGAAGTTCCGGGATTTCGTGAGGCGGGAGGCGGTGAAGCCCTATGTCTGACGAGCGCCGGAGTTCCCGCGCCGCGAGGCGCTTCAACGACGCCGAGACGCGCTTTCAGGGCGTATATTCGCGCTCCGTGCTGAACACCCTGTTTCAGGCTTATCAGCCGGCGATGGCGCGCACCCTTTTCCTGCTCTTTGTTGGCATCGTTGGCCGGATCGCTCTCTTGGCGAACACGAACGTCATGGGTTACTGGGTCGACACCTTCTGCCGCGCGCCCTCCCCCTGCAAGGCGCCGCCGAGCCTGTTCTCGGGTTTCGCCACCGCTGATTTCCTCTGGCTCCTGGGCGCGCTCACAGCCTTGGGTTTCGTGCTTGTGATGTGGTTCCGGGTGGGAATCTCGAGGCTGTCGGCGGACTCCGTGAGCCGCGTCTACGACGAGACCACGCTCAGGACCTCGCGGCTGCCGATGGGCTTCTTCGACCGGAACCCGGCCGGCCGGGTGATGACCCGGTTTTCGAGCGACTACAACAACGTGTTCCGCGTGTTCGGCGGGCCGCTGGCCGAATTCGTGATGCTGGTGTTCGACCTCCTGGCGATGACGATTCTGATCGCGGTCGCGAGCCCCTGGTTCGTGCCGTTCTGGTTCCTGCTCGCCGGGCTGAATTACGGTGTCTACCGGTGGAATCTCCCGGTGCTTCGCGCGGAGCGGAGGGAGATGGCCTTGCGCCGGTCTCCGGGGATCGCGCATTTCGCGGAGAGCGCGCAGGGCATGGGCACCATTCGTGCCTTCGGCCGCCAGGCCAACTTCACGGACCGTTTCGCCCTGCTGAACGACTCGTACCTGGAACAGAGGTTCCGGGCCTTGGGGATTTTCGTGCGCTTCAGCTTGGAGCTCTACGCGGTGACAGCGGTCGCGTTCCTGGCCACGGGCCTCGCGGGCGCCGCTCTCGTGCGTGAGGGTTGGGTCAGCCTGGGTGGACTGGGCGTGGCCTTCGCGTACCTGGGGCTCTCGACCACGATCCTTCAAGCCTTCTTCGAGTGGCTGGGCCAGTTCGAAGAGGCCATGACAGGCGTGGAGCGCATGAACGAGTACCTGCGCCTGCCGATCGAGCCAGGAGCGCGGCTGCCCGCGACGGCGCGGTTCCGCACGGGACACCCCATCGAGGATGCCGGAGCGATCGCCCGGAGCGCGCGAGTCGGCGACGGAGCGGGGCAGGGGGCTTCGATTGAGATTAGGGATCTCTGGATGCGATACCGGGAGGACCTTCCCCAGGTGCTTCAAGGAATCGATCTTCAGGTGAATCCGGGGGAACGGCTCGCCGTGGTGGGACGCACGGGGAGCGGCAAAACGAGCCTCGTGCAGGCCCTCTTTCGGCTTTATCCCATCGAGCGGGGTTTGGTGCGCGTGGCCGGAATGGAGGCCGATGTCGGGCAGGCAGCACCCGAGGGCAGGGCGCTTTCGCTTGAAAAATACAGGGGGCTTTTGGCCTACATCACCCAGGAGCCCGCGATGTTCCTGGGCTCGCTTCGGGAGAATCTCCGACCTTGGGCCCTGCGGGGCGGGGCCACCGACCGCGAGTTGATCCAGGCTCTCCGGCGCGTGCAGTTCCTGCGGCCCACCGCCACTGACGCGGAGTACGCGCACTGGTTGGAGTACGCGGTGGAGGAGCGGGGCAGGAACCTCTCAGCGGGTGAGAAGCAGCTCGTCTGCATGGCGCGATGCCTGCTTCAGGATGCGCCGGTCGTGGTCCTGGACGAGGCCACGAGCGCCGTGGATCCGCGCTCGGAGGAGATCCTTACGCGGGCCACGGAGGAGTTCTTCATCGGCAAGACGCAGATCGTGATCGCGCACCGGCTGTCGACGGTCCGGAGCTGCGACCGCGTGCTTTGGCTCGAAGACGGGAAGATCCGGCGCCTGGGCCCGCCTCCTGAGGTTCTACCGGAGTTCGGGTCGGTTGAGCTGGTTGAAGTACCCTTCCGGAAACCTTGATGCTGAAGAATAGGGAAGAGAGGGAGACAGTATGCTCATTCAGGTGTTGATCGTTTGAACGGGGGGCTTCCTGGGCTCGGTGGCGCGCTATCTTGTCGCGGTTGGGCTTCGGCAGCTGAACGCGTGGGGCGCCGCCACTCTCGCTGTGAATCTGGCGGGAAGCTTCCTCATCGGACTCCTGATGGCTGCGCCCGAGCGCCAAGGGTCAACCCCCGCATCTCTCTTCCTCGGAGTAGGCCTTTTGGGGGGGTTCACCACATTTTCGGCCTTTGGGTGGGAGACGATTTCTCTTCTCCGCGCGCAGCAGCCGGGGCTCGCCGCGCTGAGCGTGGGAGTTCATCTCATGTGCGGCTTGGGCGCCGTCGTCTTGGGGATTCGTTTCGGGAGTTGAGGGTCGAGAAGCAAAGCGCGGAGGTGGCTCAGGCGCGCGTGAGGAAGGCCGACTTCAGCAGGTAGTCGGGGCCGAACTCCTCGAGTGAGTAGGAGCCGGGGGTCAGGCGGAAGCCGGGCGCGGCCTCTGAGAGCGTGGCCTCGAAGGCGGAAGTGAGCCAACGCGAGTCGTTGCAGGAAACAAAGAGGAGGTCGCCCGGCGCGCCTCGAAGCAGCTTTATGGCGGTTGTCACCATGCCGGGAAGCTCGTTCTCCACGCGGAAGGGCGTGGGGCCCCGCGAAAACGTAGGCGGATCGATCACGATGGCGTCGTAGCTCGCCGGCCGTTTGCGGACCTCCGTTTCCAGGAATTTCCGGGCATCCTGGGGGAACTCGCGCGAAACCACGGCATCGGTACCGGGGAAGTTCAACGCCACGTTGCGTTTCAGCCAGCTGAGGTAGCGTTTGCTGAGATCCACGTTGATAAGCTCCACGGCCGCGCCTGCGTCCACGCACTCACGCGCAACAGCCAGGCTGAAGGCCCCCGTGTAGCAAAACAGATTGAGGAGTCTGAGCGGTCGGCCACCCAGCGCGGAAATCGTGGATTGGAGCTTTTCACGGAGCACTGCCCGGTTGCGCCGCTGATCCAGAAAAAGCCCGGGGTTCAGCACCGCGCCCAACTCGAGCTCCAATAGTAAGTCACCTTCGCGCGCCACCAAGGGGCGCGGCCCGCCCTTCAGCCAGAGCGGCTCGAGCGGCTCGGATCCTAGCCTTGTTTTCCGCGAACCTCCCACCGCCAAAGCATCGCTCAGGTCGATCCCGGTCACGGCCTCTTGAAGCGTGACAACCTCCTCCTTGACGGTCAGGAAGAACGCACGGCCGCCGTCACGGAGGGCGTAGGAGTCGACGTCCAAAATCTCGGAGGTAGCGGTCCGTCGCGATTCGTTGCTCACGAATGAGGACCTACACGCGCGCTCGCGGGCGGTCCATGAAGAACGCCGCCTGGAGCTTTTTGGGCGCCGATGCTAGCATTCAGCCACTCATGAAAGCGCCTCTCTACGAGATCCCGGTGAAGAAGATCGACGGCAGGGACACCACGCTGGCCGAGTACCAGGGGAAGGTTCTTCTCGTCGTGAACGTCGCATCCAAGTGCGGACTCACGCCTCAGTATGAGGGCCTCGAGAAGCTCTACGAGGAGTACCGGGCGAGAGGCCTGGAGGTGCTCGGGTTTCCGGCGAACGAGTTTCTCGGTCAGGAGCCCGGAACGAACGCGGAGATCCAGGAGTTTTGCCGGATGAGCTTCGGCGTGAAGTTCCCCCTCTTCTCCAAGGTCGTGGTGAAGGGCGAGGGGCAGCACCCGCTCTACAAGCACCTCATCGAGGTATCGCCCAAGCGCCAGGCGAAGGGCGGCGGTTTCCTCGGGAAGGTGCTCGCGGTGAAGGGGCTGCTGACTGGTACCCGCGACGAGATTCAGTGGAACTTCGAGAAATTCCTCGTCAATCGCAAGGGCGAGGTCGTGGCGCGGTTCGCGCCAGACGTGGAGCCCCAGGATCCGACGGTCACGAAGGCCGTGGAAGCCGAACTCGAGCGGGTCTAGCGCCCCGGCCGGATCTGCCGGAGCCGAGTCATGCAGCAGGACCACATCAGGGCCGCCGCGATAGGCGAGTCGCGTGCCTCAGGAGCCCTCAGAAGATCGAAGCGAATCCGACGTGGAAATCGAAGCCCATGCCAGGCTTGATTCCCCTGAGGTCCGGCCCTGGCGGGAAGTGGGCATTCGTCGCGAAGCGGAACACGAAACCCCTTTCGCCTGGGGAATCGTCGTCGTTGAGGGGCGTGACCTGAAAGGAGAGGCTTCCTCCCAGCTTCGGCTGGATCACGCGCAGGAAGGCTACCTCCGTCTCGAAGCCGTCCGCCCCGGGCGCGTTGTACCGATATCCGTGGTTGATGATTCCGAGCTCCGGCCCGCCCCAGATGCGCAGCACCTGCCGCCTTCCGTCTAAGAGGAGGAAGGGGAGCCCGACATGAACGCCGAATCCCAGCATCGACCCGCTTTCATCCTCGCCGCCTCCCGGCCGCTCGTCCACAGAAGGCGCCAGAGCCAGCTCCAACCCTGCTTCCACGGACATGAATTCCATGAAAACGTGGCGAACCGACGCCCGCACGGAAAGGTACCCCGTAGCAGGTTTCTCCTCGAGGGGAGCCCCGCCCGTGCCCACGAGCAGCCCGAACATCCAGTAGGGGTCGGGGTCGAAGTACCCTCCCGCTTGCGCGGTCCGCGCCGCGTCGGGACGGGAGCCGCGCCGGTAGTCGGCCTCGTAGGCGCCTTTCGCGTCGGAGGGCCGCTCGCGCACGCCCGCTCCGGGTTCCAAGACCATGCGTTCGGTCTTGGGCACCAGAATGTACTGCTTCAAGGTGCGGGGCTCGACGTCGATGCTCTCTTCGAGCGTCTGGTGATCGTCCAGCGTGAGCCGGATCGGATAGGTGCCGGGACGGAGAGCGCCCCTGAGGGTCAGGGGCGTTCGTCCCCACCGGCGTCCTGCGATCCAAACCTCGGCGCTTTCAGGTTTGGAGGTGATCTGAACAAAGGTGTCGGAGCGGAGTCGCAGCCGAGGCCGAACCGCGGCCGAGGGTTCCTCGGCAACCGCGTTGATGCCCGCCAGCCCCCAAGCGGTCAGCGCGAGGGTCCAGCCCAGTCTGCGGATTGCGGTCGCGAGTTCCACCTCGCCAAAAGCTGACATGGCTCTGGGCGATGGACAAGCTCCTCCTCGCCTCCCGGGGGTTGGAGCAGGGGCTTTAGCGCCAGTAACGAGGGCTCGTGACCGCGCTCTGCGCGGGGCGATCCTTGCGTTCCGAGCTGGAACCGCCCCCGCCCCCGCCCCCGCGTCCGTCGCGGGTGAACTCGCCGCGCTGATGGCGCTGCGGCTGGGGATTGCGGTATTGCCGGGGCCGGTTCTGGGGTGCGCGCGAGGGCTGCGGCAAGGGAGCCGAGCGCACGAGCCCGCTCGGGGCAGCGGCCGCCACAGTCTTAGGCGCGTTGGATCCCCCACGCTGGAGGAGCGTGGTGATCGCGCGCCACAGGGGCCGCTCTTCCGGAGTTACGAGCGCCACGGCGGAGCCCGACGCGCCGGCGCGGCCGGTGCGGCCGATCCGGTGCACGTAATCCTCGGGCACGTTCGGAAGATCGTAGTTGATCACGTGCCCGATTCCGGTCACGTCGATCCCGCGCGCCGCGATGTCGGTGGCCACGAGGATCCGGATCTGCCCGGACTTGAACCCGGCCAGGGCCGCGTTCCGTTGGGCCTGGCTTCTGCCGCCGTGGATGCGGCTCACGCTGAGTCCGTAGGAGGCGAGGAACTTGGTCACCCGGTCCGTCCGGCTCTTGGTGCGGGTGAAGATCAGGAGCGTGCCGGCGCGCCGGTTGATCTCGTCGAGCAGCGTGTCGTTCTTCTTCGCGACGGTGGTTTCCACCGCGGTCTGCTCCACGGTGTCGGCCGCCTTCGAGGCGCTCGCCACAGCCACGCGCGAAGGCTGGTTCAGGTACCGTTTCGCCAGGGCGTCGGTTTCCTTCTCCCAGGTCGCCGTGAAGAGCATGGTCTGCCGCTCCTTGGGGACGTGGCGCATGATCTGGTTGAGCTGCGGCGCGAAGCCCATGTCGAGCATTCGGTCGGCCTCATCGAGGATCAGCACCGCGACGGTGGCCAGATTCACGGTCCGCTGCTCGAGGTGGTCGATGAGGCGGCCCGGGGTGGCGATGATCAGGCGCGGTTTCTGCCGAAGGGCCTGAAGCTGCGGGCGCATGGAGTAGCCACCCACGAGGATCGCGGAGCGCATGTCTTTCATGTAGCGGGTGAGGTCGCGCCAGACGCCCTCGATCTGGATGGCGAGTTCGCGCGTAGGCGCGAGGATGAGGGCCGTTGCCGCCGGGTTCTCCATCAGCCGCATGATGGTGGGGATGCCGAAAGCGGCGGTCTTTCCAGTGCCGGTCTGGGCGATGCCCACGAGGTCTCCGCCTTTGAGCGCGACCGGGATGGCCTGCGCCTGAATGGGCGTGGGGGTTTCGAATTTCATGGTTTCCAGCGCCTGTTTCAGGGGCTGGGGAAGGTTTAGTTCGTTGAATTGCTGCATAATGCACTCCTCTAGAAGTGAGGAGCGCCCGTAACGAGTGAAAGATGGGAATCGATCAAAGGGAACAAGCGCTCAGGTTTGAGCGCAGCAAGAGGGCGTCCACCGATCGGGTTAACGATCTGAAAGGGACGCACCAAGATACGCTCGGTATGTTTTGGGGTCTAAGGGGACCGTCTCCAGCGGAAACGGCCCCCCAAACCAAAGCTAACTAGGGCAGCGGGGAAAGGGCCTGGCTACTGCCGCGCCCTCCGCTCCGCATCCTGCTCCGCTTACCAGCGGTTGCCGCGGCCACCGCCGCCGCCGCCGCCGAATCCACCACGGCCGCCGCCGCCGCCGCCTTCGCGGGGGGCCATCGGCTTGGCTTCAGACACGTTCATCGCGCGGCCTTCGAGCTGCGCGCCGTTGAACTTGCTGATCGCGGCTTGAGCTTCCGCATCCGAGGACATCTCGACGAAACCGAAGCCCTTAGAGCGGCCGGTGTCGCGGTCCATGATGATTTTGGAAGATTCCACCGTGCCGCACTCGGCGAAGGTGTCGCCGAGGATCTGGTCGGTGATGGAGAACGGAAGATTGCCCACGTACAGTTTCTTACCCATAAAACCTCCTAAAGGCTGGGAACCGCTCAAGAGGTTATGGGCACCATGCCCGCAGACTCTGAAAAAGCGGAAATACGACTAACACCCCAACCCTAGCACGGACGACTTGAGCGCGATACTTGAATTTTATCGTACAGAATTATGCGCGTTTCGATGGGTGTCAGGTCGCTTTTAGACCCTTTCCGGGGGGGGGCTTAGGATTCAGGACAGCTCAGGCCCGCCGCCGCGAGGAGGTCGCAGGCCGTGTCGCGGACCTCGGGGGGCGGGGGTGAAATGAGAGATTCCAGCCGCGGGTTTGCTTCGTAAACGCAGCCGTGTGCGCTCAGGGCCGCCGCGCCCTGATCAAGCTGGTAGAGAAGGTTGCGGCATTTTGCGGCAAGTCTCAGGCTGTCGTAGCTGTTCCGGTGCATGGCATCGAGCGCGCTTCGGGCCTGGCAGATCAAACGAGCCGTGGTGTCATCCAGGGAGGCCGGGTCTTCGGGGCAGCCCCCCTTAACGAAGATCCGCTGGAGGGCGGCAAACGAGCCCGAGTGGGTTTTGCCTCGAAAACATCCACGGGTTCCTCGTTCCGCGGGCGCGCAAAGTCCGGTTTCAAGTTTGGAGAGGATTCGATCGCCCACCACCTGATGTCGCGAGGCCGTCATGAGCAGCTCCCGATGGCGGTCGCGAAGCGTGGTCAGACGGGCCGCGGCGTCTGCGCTGGCGCGAGGGTGAAGCTCGGACTCGGATCTTCCGGCTTTGAGCTCGAAGACGCCGCTGACCGGGTTCACGGCCATCGTGGCGGCGCAATTTGAATAGAGGCTATCGCAGCGTTGGCGGCGGAAAGCGCCACCCCGGCGGATCGCCGCGCGGAGCTGGAAGTCGAGCTCGCTGATGCGGGCCACGACGGCTTCGATCTCCCGGAGGGCAGCGGGCCGCGCGGCGCCCTTGAGCGCCGCGGGGCGGGTCTCTTCCGTGGCCCGGGTGAGCCCCTGGAGGTGCTCGCTCAGCTCGTTGAGCCTGGGTTCGACCTCGTCGTTATACTCAGCCTCGAACCGCCGCTGCAGGAAGGAAAGCGAACTCAGGGGCCCGGCTGCGGGCACCGGAGGGGGCCCCTCGGCCGCGGGGCGCTCGGCCTGGGCGTAGTTGAGGGTGGAAACCGCGTGAGCGAGCAGCTCCGCTCGTGCGGGGGGAGGGCGCCAAGGCTCGGGCGCGGATGCCTCGAAGGCGGCGCGGGTGCAGGCATGAGCAAAGGCCATATCCGCCTTGAGGTGGCGCTTTTCCAAGGTCGGGGAGCCGCAGGTCTTCGGTGCCGCATGACCCGGGAGGGAAAGCACCGCGAGGCTCAGGCCGGCAAGCGCGACAATCGGGCGAAACATCCTTTGAGAGTACCTAATGATCTGCGCGGAGCTCAACTCCGGCCCAGGCAGCTGGGTGTCGGCGTGGAGGAACCAGAGGTAGGGCCTGCTCGCGACCCGGGCGCCGGCATTGAGCTGGCGCGCGCGGCCCCGCTCGGACTGCACCCAAAGCACGGTCGCGGGAAGCGAG
>JADZFF010000078.1 GCA_020850015.1 Bdellovibrionales bacterium
CCGAACGCAACCATCGGTTGCGTGCGGGCCGTCTTCCCCGTCAGACCCCCACCAAACGCAACAGATTGGTGCGTTCAGACGTCGACACGGGCGCCGGGCCCAGGCGCGCGTCTCCCAGTACAAGCTCCAGGGCCCGCCGCGCGCGCGGCGGCAGCGGCCGGCACGCGGCTCGGCTCAGCTGGGACCGGTGCGCACCCGCGAACCGCGCGATCTCGGCGTCGCAGTGGAGCGTCAGCTCGCGGGCGGCATCGATGAACCACCGGCGCGGCAGGCCGCGCGCCCGATGCCCACCCCCCGGGCTGCGCGCCGCCAAGCGTACGGCCTCCGCCACCTGCGCCAGGCCGAAGTCCCGGGAGCCCGACCCCTGCACCACCGGAAACCGCGACCCGCTGACCGACACCGACGGATCAGCCGAGACATAACGATGGAGCCTCTCGGGCGCCTCTCCCGGGTTCCATTTCAGTACTCCACACCAACGTCGAGCGTCGGGCCAAGGGTTCAGCACCGCGCCGATCCAGTCGCGGTGGGTGGACCACTCCCAGGCCAGGGGATCCCCAGTAAGCCTTGCCCGACAGGGATTCAGGTGCACGTACCGGATCTGACGAAGCAGATGCGCGGCGTTCGGAATGGCCCGCGGCTCCGGCACGGTTTCCCAGACATCCCGCGCCACTCCATTTCGCCGAACCAGCGCGCCCAAGGTACGCCCCAGGGTGCGAGTCAACGCGTGCGGATCGCCCTCGGTCAGCAGATGAAGGTGGTTCGGCATCAGGATACAGGCCGCCGAATCCGGGAACGTGAGCCGCAAACGACGCCAAGCCTCGAGGCACAGATCCCGGCTGACGAAGGGCTCGCGCCCGACGACCGCCCTCGCGACGAGATGGTGGAAGGGAAAATTCTGGTTCATGAACCCGCGGAACGCAGGATCCGTGCCCCGAATCCTCAAAAAGTGTGGCCAAGGCCCAACGTGGGAAGCGGAAGGGGCAGCAGATCCGTGAACAGGAGATTCAAACCCACCGACAGGAAAAGCCCCGAACCCGCGTCGGGCTGCAGGCGGTAGTGGCCGCCCCACCAGAAAAACGCCTCGCGCTCGCTGTGAAACCCCAGGGTCAGCTCCAGGCGCTGATTTTCACCCGCCTCGAAGAGGGGGTGGAAGGTCACGGAAAACGACGGATCGGTTCCGTTCAGGATCGGGCGGGGAAAAACGGTGGCCCGAACCGAAGCTCCAAGATTCAAGCGGAAATCGTACGCGACGGCCACCCGATTCCCGATCGCGTAGCCCGAGGCCAGGAGCGTGTGCCGACGTAAATCGCCCTCAGCCTCCGCCCGTGCAGGAGTCCCAGCAACGACCGCGAGGAGGAGATAGGTCATCGGTCGGAGGGCCCCACTCGCGATGACCTGCCTCATTCCGACCAGAATACGGAGGCGGCTCGCTCCGGGCAACAGGTTGCCCTGCCGACCGGCCCTCCAACGCAACAACTTGTTGCGTTGGAAGGCGGAACGACGCCGCAAACCGTGCGAACGCAACAAATTGTTGCGTTCGCGCGGGCGGGCGTTCGCGCGGGCGGGCGGGCGGCCGTTCGCCGGGCCTGAAGCCACAGACCGCCCGACGCCCGCCCCCAACCCCGACGCCCGCGTAGCGTGCGGCGCCCAGCCCGGGTATCCTGAGCACTCATGGCCTTCGGCTACCGCCCTACTTCTGCTGCAGCGCGTGAGCGCGCGCGCCTCTTGCGCGAGCGCCTGGCCACCTGGCAGGAGAAGGCCATCTTTCTCGCGCTGAGCCCCTGGCGCCTCTACAAGGTCGTGGCTTTCGTCGTGGGCACGGTGGTGATCCTGGCCACGGGCGCGGCGGCCCTGGCGGGCTGGGGATTCTACCGCTCGCTCCCCGACCTCCAGCGCGCCCCCTTCGAAAGGCTCCAGGAACGCGCGCGCCTCCGAGTGAGAGACAAACTCGAGGACCCCGGCAAGCTCTACAAGTGGGTGCCCATCCAGGACGTGAGCCGCGACGCGATCTTCGCGATCGTCATGAGCGAGGACGCCTCCTTCTTCGAGCACGACGGCGTGAACTGGGACGCGGTCGCGAACTCGCTCGCCGTGAACATCCGCAAGCGCACCTACGCCTACGGCGCGAGCACGCTCTCGCAGCAGGTGGTGAAGAACCTGTACCTCTCGAACGAGAAGTCCCTCTTCCGGAAACTCAAGGAGGTGCTGATCACCACGCGCCTCGAAGACCACTTCACCAAGAACGAGATCCTCGAGCTGTACCTCAACATCGCCGAGTTCGGGCCCGACGTCTTCGGCATCCGGGCGGCGGCGAAGGTGTTCTTCGGCAAGGCCCCGGGCGAACTCGACGCCGCCGAAGGCGCCCTGCTCGCGCTGATGCTGCCCTCGCCGCGCCGCCACTTCTACTCGGTAGTGGAGAACCGCCATCTCGCGCCCGACAAGCGCCGACGCTACGAACGCGTGCTGCGCGATCTGCTTCATCTCGATTACATCAGCCCGGCGCAGTTCCGCGCGTACCTGCGGCGCGACTTTTTCAACGGAAAAGGGGCGCTCGCTCGCCCCGATGCGCCGTCAAAGCCCCGGGCACCGAAGCGCGGCTCTCGCAAGCCGCGTTAACACCCACGCCGCCCTCCCCGGCCCGCGCGGGCCCATGTTATGACCGGCCCATGAGCAACTCCGCCTTCGTCGGACCGGCCTGGGACTTGGAATCCGAATACCCCTCGCTCGACTCCCCAAGATTCAGATCGGATCTCGAGGAGCTCACGCGATCGCGCGATGCGCTCCAGAACCTGACCTCCGGGCTCAAGGTGCCGGACGGGGGAGCGCCGGAGTCGGAGTGGGTCGAGGGGGTTTCAGTCGTTCAGAAAGCCTGCGCCATCCGCCAGCGGACGGACATCCTCATGCGCAACCTGGCGTCGTACGTCAACATGCTCCTGAGCGTGGATTCGGGCGACGCCGCGGCGTCCAAAATGGACTCGGTGCTCGAGGTGATGGGAGCCTCCCTCACGCAGGCCTGGAATCCCGCGGATCTCTGGATCACGCTCGCTCCCGGGTCCGCCCTGGAGAGTTACATGCAGGATTCCCGCGCCGCCGAGGAGCGCTTCGTGATTGAACGCCGCCGCCTGCTTCGAGATCAGAAGCTCAGCCTGGCGGAGGAAAACCTGGTGTCAAGCCTCCAGGTCACGGGGCTCAACGCCTGGGGTACGCTCTACGACAGGATCGCGGGCGGATTGAAATGCAGTATCCAGACGCAGGAGGGCCTGAAGGTGATGGGCGCCGCCTCGGCGCAGGAGCTCACCGCCTCGGCGCAGGAGCCGGTGCGCCGCGCGGCGCTTGAGGGGATCACGCAGGCCTGGGTCGCGTATCGCGACCCCTGCGCGGCGATCCTGAACGCCATCGCCGGCTGGAGGCTGGAAGTCTACCGGCGCCGCTCGCACACCCGGCCCGTGGGATTCATGGACTGCCCGCTTTATTCGGCGCGGATCCAGCCCGAGACCCTCGAGGCCATGATGGGCGTGGCGATGCGGGAGGGCCGCGCCTTAGGCCACCGCGCCTACGCGGCGATGGCTCGGGCCATCGGGAAGAAGCGGCTCGACCCCTGGGACCGCATGGCCCCGGCTCCCGCGCTTCCCGGCGGCCGCGCGCCCGAGCCGCGCACTTACTCCGACGCGATCGGGCTCATCTCCGGCTGCGCCGACCGGGTGGCGCCCGAGATGGGCGAGTTCTTCCGGATGATGGCGAGCAAACGCTGGATCGAGGGCCGCGTGATGCCCCGGAAGCTTCCCGGCGCGTTTTGCACGAGCTTCGCGCGCACCCGCGAGCCGCGCGTGTTCATGACCTACCAGGGCACGCCTTCGAACGTGCGCACGCCCGCGCACGAGCTCGGGCACGCCTTCCACACCTGGGCCATGCGCGACCTGCCGATCGCCCAGTGTTACTACCCCATGACGCTCGCCGAGACGGCGAGCATCTTCATGGAAACACTCCTGAACGACGCCGCCCGCTCCAGCGGCGACGAAACGCTGGCCTGGGGCGGACTCTGGGAGGAGAGCCACAACGCGGCGGCCTTCCTCGTCAACATCCCCATGCGCTACACATTCGAGAAGGAATTCTACGAGAAACGCGCCTCGGGCGAGCTTTCCGCCGACGAGTTCGAGGAGCTCAACGGAAGACACCACCGCGAGCACTACGGCGACTCGCTCTCCGGCCCCGACCCGATCTTCTGGCAGAGCAAGCTCCACTTCTACATCTCGGGCATCAGCTTCTATAACTTCCCCTACACCTTCGGATACCTCTTCGCCCTCGGGGTCTACGCCCAGCGCGAGAAGCTTGGACCGAAGTTTTTCACCGCGTATCGCGACCTGCTGCGAGACACGGGCCGCATGGTGCCGGAGGACGTGGCGCGGAAACACCTGGGTGTGGACCTCACGAAGCCGGATTTCTGGCGCGACTCCGTGCGCATCGCCGAGAAGAGCGTCGCGGCCCTGGAGCGCGCCGTGAACGAGAGGTTCGCGTGAAGGTACTCCTGCCTGCGCCGGCCCCGGTCAGGCTCTCCGCGGCGGAGGCCCGGCGACTCGCGGCCGCCCCGCTTCGCGAGGCCCCGAACGCGGCAGAAGCGCTCGCGCGCATGGGCACCGTCCAGATCGACACGATCTCTGTCGTGGAGCGCGCGCATCACCACATCCTCTGGACCCGCGTGCCCGGATACCGCGCAGGCGGCCTCGAGACGCTCCAGCACCCCGAACGCCGGGCGCTCGAGTACTGGAGCCACGCGGCGGCCTACCTGCCCATGGCAGACTACCGGCACTGCCTGCCGCGCATGAAGCATTACCGCGACACGAGAGCGGAGGCTTTCGCCTCCCAGAAAAAGCTCATGGTCCAGATCCGCCGGAGGATCCGCGCCGAAGGGCCGCTGCGTTCCTCGGATTTCGAGGCGCCCGAGGGGCACCGCGCGGGCGGCTGGTGGGAGTGGAAACCCGCGAAGGCCGCGCTCGAGCGGATGTTCCACGCGGGCGAGCTACTGATCTCGAGGCGCGAGGGGTTCCAGAAACGCTTCGATCTCGCGGAGCGAGTCCTCGACTCCGGTGTGGACTCCCGGACACCGACTGCTCTGGAGCATGGCCGCTACCTTGCGCTGCAGGCGGTGGACGCCGCGGGGCTCGCCTCGTTCTCCGAGATGACCCATCTGCGTGCGCACGCGCGCGATGCCGTGCGAGCCGGACTCGCGGCCCTTCTGGAAGAGGGCGCGCTCACGCCCGTGGCGATGGAAGGCCTGAAGGGACTCCGTTACGCGCGCCCCGCCGGGATCGAGCTCGCCGCGAGCGCCGCGCCCGGCCGGCCCGCCGCCGCCCGCGTGCGGATTCTCTCGCCCTTCGATCCGGTGGTGATCCTGCGCCGACGCCTGAAAGAGGTATTCGGCTTCGACTACACGCTGGAGTGCTACGTACCCGGGCCGAAGCGGAAGTACGGCTACTTCAGTCTGCCTCTGCTCTGGGAGTCGGAAGACGGCTCGGCCGCTGTGAGCGCCACGGGGACGCCGACCCCCGCCTTCCTGGGCCGACTCGACGCCAAGGCCCACCGTGACGATGGAGTGCTTCGCGTGGAGTGCCTGCATCTGGAGCCTGCCTTCGGGGCCGGCGGGCGCGCACGCTCCGTTTCGGGAGCCACGGCGGCCGTCCGTGCGAAGGCGCTGCCCGTGAAGATCAATGCGGCGCTCGAGCGCGAGCTCCAGGCCTTCGCCGCATTCAACGGCTGCCGTCTCAGCTAGACCGCGACGCCAGAGCGCACCCCTCAGATCAGCGTGTCGCGAGCGTAGAGACGGTCGTTCCGCTCCGGGTAGTCCACGGTGAAGTGGAGGCCGCGGCTCTCCTTCCGCAGCGACGCGCACTGCACGATGAGCTGGGCCACCAGCACGAGATTCCGGAGCTCCACGAGGTCCTTGCTCGGCAGGTATCTCCAGTAGGCGTGATCCACTTCCTCCCGGATCATCTCGAGGCGGCGCTTCGCGCGCTCGAGCCGGGAAGAACTGCGCACGATGCCTACGTAGTTCCACATGGTGGAGCGGACCTCCATCCAGTTGGCCGCGATGTCGATCTGCTCTTCGAGCGGAACGGCATGACCGATGTCCCAGTCGGGAAGCGCGCCTGCCGGAACTCCCGCGTCCGCACTGGGCGCCGTCCCAAGCGCCGCGCCCGGCCCGCCCGATGCGGGCCGCGCCCGAAGCCGCGGCAGCGCGTGGCCCACCACCCGGTGCGCGTAAACCACCGCCTCAAGCAAAGAGTTCGACGCAAGCCGATTGGCGCCATGCAGCCCGGTGCAGGCCACCTCTCCCACCGCGTAGAGACCCTCCACCGTCGTCTGCCCGTTCAGGTCCACGAGCACGCCGCCGCACATGTAATGGGCGGCCGGCACCACGGGGATCAGGTCGCGCGTGATGTCGATCCCGAATCCGGCGCAGGTCTTCGCGATGTTTGGGAACTTCTCCAGAAGCTCCGCGGCGGGCAAACCAGTGGCGTCCAGCCAGACATGGCGGTCGCCCAGGCGCTTCATCTCGGAGTCGATCGCGCGCGCCACGATGTCGCGCGGAGCGAGCGAGCCGCGCGAGTCGTAGCGGGGCATGAAATCCTCTCCCCCACGCGTCCGGAGAATCGCGCCTTCCCCGCGTAGCGCCTCGGTGATGAGCGAGTTCTTCGCCTCTGGGTGGTAGAGGCAGGTCGGGTGAAACTGGAAAAACTCCAGGTTCGCCACGCGAGCGCCCGCGCGGTAGGCCATGGCTACTCCGTCGCCCGTCGCCGTGTCCGGATTGGAGGTATAGAGGTAAGCCTTGCCGGCTCCCCCCGTCGCGAGCAGCGTCAGATCGCTGGCGATCGTACGCACCTTTCCCGCGCGCGAATCGAGCACGTAGGCGCCCAGGCATCGGCCGCCGGCCTTCTTCCGCCGGCGCAGGATCTTGCCCTCGGTGATGAGGTCGATCGCCACGTGATGCTCCAGGATCTCCACGCTCGGATGCGCGCGGGCCCGCTCCAAGAGCGTGCGTTCGATCGCGAGCCCCGTCAGATCGTCGGCGTGGAGGATGCGGCGCTGGCTGTGGCCGCCCTCGCGATGGAGGTCGAAGGTCTCCGCCGGATCCGATCCGGATTTCCCCGCGTTCCCGGAGCGTTGCGTGAAGGGCACGCCCCAGTCGATCAGCTCGCGCACGCGCGCCGGCCCCTCATGCACGCAGGCCTCCACCGCGTCCGAATGACAGAGTCCGGCGCCGGCCTCGTGCGTATCGCGCACGTGCTCCTCGAAGCTGTCGGACTTCGACCAGACCGACGCGATCCCGCCCTGCGCGTAGCGCGTGGCGCCCTCCTCGGGCTCGGCCTTGCTCACCACCGTCACCCGGGCGTGCTCAGCGAACTTCAGCGCCGCGGTGAGGCCCGCGATGCCCGTGCCGAGGATCAATACTTTGACGTCACGATCTGCCATGGGGTAGGCCGAAATCCCGCGTTTTCGTGTTATTCTCCGGAGTTGGAGGTGGTCTAACATGCGCCACGAACAGAGTCACGGAGGACTCGGACTGACCGTAGCCCTGAGCGCGGGCATTCCCGCGACGATCGCGCTGGCGCTGGGATTCACCCTCGCCGGCGCGCGACAGGAGGCGAAGGAAGAGAGCCGAGACATCGAGCGCATGACCGCGCTCGCGATGGATGTCGGCTTCCTGGACCAGGCCGTGTCCGCTGGACTGGCCGGCATCCAGGCCGCCGCCGCCGCGGCAGACGCCACCACGGCGCCTGGCGCGAAGCTCGATGCCTCCTCCCCGCTCCTGCACGTTTCGCGGGTGCTCGTCTCGCCGGGCCTGAGCCCGCAGATTCTCCGCTCGATCCGCCGCGAAGGATGGGACCAGGCCGCCGTCATGGCTTCGAGCGGCCAACGCATCGAAACCGAGTACCTGGCGGCGCTCGCGCGGGCCGTCGATTCCCAGCCCTCGGCGAGCGACGCCCCCGTGGCCTTCCCCTTCCGCTTCGATCCCCACGGGCGGCGGGAGTGGCTGGCCGTGGCATTCCCGGCGAAAGAGGAAACCAACGGCGCGCGGGAGTTCGTCGCCGCGCTTTCCGATCCCATGGAAGCCTTCGCGGTGTTCGCGAACTTCGGCCCGCTCTCGGCGGGAGGCGGGAGGCGCGCCTACCTCCTGAGCGCGGATGGCAACGTCGTCGCACATTCGGGATCGAGCTACGTCGGCGCCGACTTCACCACGACCTCGATCTTCCAGAAGGCGCTCGCGCCGCTTTTCGCGGGCAAACGGGAAGCCGGTACGGGCACTTTCACCGCCATCGACCAGATCCCCGCCATCGCGGCCTACCGCCGGGCGAAGGGGTTGCCTCTGGCGCTGGTGCTCGAGGAGACCTTGCCGCTCGCGCGCGCCCAGAGCGCGCTCGCAGCGGGCGACTGGCGACGCACGGCGGGCCAGGGCCTGGGCGCGATCGGCCTGATCTGGCTTTGCGCGCTCATCCTCGGCGCGGTTACCTCGAGGCGCGCCCGTCGCATGATCGCAGGGGCAGTCCAGGCCGCCGAAGCGCGGACACCCGCGCCCGTTCAGGCGGAGGTCGAGGCGATCGCGCTCCCGCGTCTCAACGCCGACGACGAGATGGAGCGCGCGATCCAGGAAAGCGTGGGATCCACCCCGGCTGCGCCCACCCCACCGGCGCAGGCGGCCACCGGCTCCGAAAGAGACTCGTCCACGGAGATCATCCGCCGCTTCGAGGTCCAGGCTCGCCTGGCCCCCGCTCCCTCAGCCCGCCCGGCCCTGCTCGCGGAGTGCGCCGCGAAAGTGACCGGCGGCCCCGTGCTCTATTTCCGCTTCCACCGCGGGATCCGCGCCGCGCTCCTTCAGGCGCATGCGGGGTTCGGCCCGGGAGAAGATCCCGGCGCGATGTCCTTTCCCGTCTTCGACGACGACCTGGCCCGCGTGCACGCAGAGGCGCGCGCAGGAACAGTAACTCGCCTCCAGCGCTGCGAACCGCTCGCGAAACTCGTGCTCGCGCGGCTAGGCGTGGCGCATTTTGAGGCCTGGGCCATCACAGGCTATACTGGGCCGGCCGGCCCGACCCCCCGCGAACCCGCCCTGCTGGGGATACTCGTGGCCGTGCAGGCCGGTTCGGGCTCAGCCGCGCAAGCCGCGGCCATCCAGCGCCTGATCCGCGTCGCCGGAGGGATCCTCGAGGCGGACACGGGAACGAAGGAAATTGGACAACCCGAATCCCCCCATGCACGCACGGAGCGCTCGGGAGCTCAGCCCGGCGCACGGACCGACGCCTGACTCCGCCGCGCCCACCTACGGCGGCTTCGAGCCGGCCGACGGGCACGCGCCTGGCGCCGTGGATTTCCCGCGCCTCGTGGCGGAGCTCCGCTCTCAGTCCCTGATCCGGAACTTCGCGGCCCTGGCGGCGAAGATCCCGGGCCAGGATCTGCTTCCCATGGTGAAGGCCGACGGCTACGGCCATGACGCGCTTTGGGTAGCGCGCACTCTGCTGGGCCGGCCCGGCCTGGACGGCTTCGGGGTGGCCACGCTCGAGGAAGGGGCCGACCTCAGGCTCGGGCTCGCGGAGCGCGGCCGCTCCACGCGGATCGCGGTGTTCTCGGGGGGCACCCCCTGGAGCGACGACAAGGGGCACTTCTGCGAACGCTACGGCCTCAGCCCCGTGATCGCGACGGACGAAGACTGGGTGCGTTTCCTCGCCGGCCGCTGGGCGGGACGCATCCCCTACGAGCTCAAGTTCAATACCGGCATGAATCGGCTTGGCCTCTCGCTCGGCGGGGCGCCAAGCGTGATCGAGGAACTGAAGAGCCGTGGGGCCGCCGCGCTCCCCAGCGGCGTGCTCTCCCATCTCGCCTCGGGCGAGGATCCCCGCTGCGCCCTGAGCCGCCGCCAGCTCGCCGCCTTCCGAAGCCTCGTCGGCTCCTTCGCGGCGCTGGGCTCAGGCATCCGCTTCCACCTCGCCAACAGCGCGGCCACGTGGGCTTCGCGCGAGTGGAGACTTTCCGGGCTCACTCAGCTCGTGCGGCCGGGGCTCGCGCTCTACGGCCTTCCGCCCTGGCGGGGCGCGCGAGCGCGCGATCTGGAGCCGGTCATGACCCTGAGGGCGAGGGTGGTCACCGTCCGGAAGCTCGAACCCGGCGACCGCGTGGGCTACGGCGGCGCTTACCGCGTGCCGCCTTCCTCGCGCGGGGGCCGCCACGTCGCGATCATCGCCGCCGGTTACGCGGATGGCGTGCATCGCCTGCTCGGCGCCGAAGCCCGAGTGATCCTCGGCGGGAAACGCGAGCGCTACGCGGGAAGAATCAGCATGGACCTGAGCGCCGTGACCTGCGGGCCCGCCGCGCGGACGGGCGACTGGGCCACGCTGCTGGGCCCCGGCATCGATCCGTGGACTCAGGCCTCGGCCTGCGGCACGATCCCCTACGAGCTGTACACTTCCATCGCCAGAAGGGTTCGGAAGCAGTATCTTTGAGCCCGAACCGGAAAGGTCAGGTCCCCGTGAGCCTCAGCCCCAGCCAGAAGCAAACCTCGGGCGACGCCGCCATCGTCGTCGAGAACCTGCACAAGAGCTTCAAGGACGGACGGTACCGCGTGCTCCAGGGAATCGACGTCTCCTTCGCGCGCGGCCAGCTCACCTATGTGCTCGGCCCCTCGGGCACCGGCAAGTCCGTGCTGCTGAAGCACGTGCTCGGGCTGCTCCACCCCGAGCGCGGCCGGGTGCTCGTGGAAGGGGTGGAGGTGGGCAAGCTCGGCCCCTCGGACCTCCCCGCTTTCCGCACGCGCTTCGGGGTGCTCTTCCAGAACTCCGCGCTGTTCGACAGCATGAGCGTCTTCGAGAACGTCGCCTTCCCTCTGCGCGAACACACGAAGCTCAGCGAGCGTGAGATCAGATCGCGGGCCGAAGGCGCCCTCACCAAGCTCGGCATGGAAGCCGGATTCGACAAGCTGCCCTCCGAGCTCTCGGGCGGCATGAAGAAGCGCGTGGCCCTGGCCCGCGCCATCATCCGCGAACCTTCGATCCTCCTTTACGATGAGCCGACGACGGGGCTCGATCCCGTGACCCGCACCACGGTCGACGAGCTGATCGGGCAGCTGAAAGACGAGCTGCACTTGACGTCGGTCGTCATCAGCCATGATCTGCCCTCCGCCCTCATGCTGGCGGACCACATCGTCTTTCTTTATGGGGGCAAGGTGGCCTACTCCGGCGAGCCGGCCGGACTGCGCAAGGCCAAGCACCCCGTGATCCAGGACGTCCTCCGCGCCGAGGAGCGGATGGCGAAGGCGATGGCCTAAGCCATGTGGCAGGAAGCGCCGGGAGCGGTTATTCTTGAGCCAGGACGCATGAACGACCATTGGCTGGTCCGCACCAAGGACAACATCATCGCCGGGCCCTACACGGGTGATCAGATCCGGAAGCTCATCCTCGAGAGCCAGCTCGGCTACCAGGACGAGATCTGCCAGGGAAATCACTACTGGATCTTCGTGCATGAACGGCACGAGGTGAAAAAGCAGCTCGGGATCGACGTCCCCAAGCCCAAGAAGGGCTCCGCCGACGAGGTCACCGAAACCGAGACCCAGACGGAGACGGAGACCGTGCTTGAGCTCGATCAGGACTCCATGGCGGTGGCCGCGGGCGAAGACGATGGGCTGACCCGGGTGGGCTCCATGATGGCCAAGCCGAAGGCGCAGGCAGCCGCCGCCGGGAAAAAGCCGGCCGTGGCCCCCACGGCGGCGCCCCCCGAACCTCGACCCGCGTTGGACCGACGCTCCTCGCCAGCCCAGGTCGTGGGCGTGCGCTCCGCCAGAGACGCGTCGCACTCCAACCGGAAGTGGATTCTGATCGGGGCGGCCGTAGTGGCGGCGATCGTGCTCTACAAGCTCTTCTTGGCCTGATTTCCGGGGCGCGGATCCACGAACGCGATGTCCGTGATGGGCTTCTCACCCGAGGTGGCGGCGCCGTTCAGGATGCCGAGGATCTGATGTTTCCGGTGGTGGAGCTCGCTTCGCCAAATCGGGTGCCCCACCTCCACGAGCAGCACGCCCTGGCGTACGGCCACGGCGCGGGCATGCCGAGCGATTCCCGCCCCGACGGCCTGCTCCCATCGCGTCACCGCCTCGGCCTCGGTGAGCCGCTGGCCCAGCGCCGGGTTCCGGCTGCGGAGCAACTTCAGGATTTCGGAGAAGCGGTCGAAGGCCATCGGGGGCGCATTTGACCAGAACTTCCGCCGTTTGGTAAGAGGCACCGGGTGACTCTTCTCCCTCGCATCGCGCATCAGGCGGGCTGCCGCATTGCATTGACGTCATTTGCCCTCCTGGTCATGGGACTCGGGGGCCCGGGCTGCGGGTACTCGCTGCGCGGATCGGACGTGGCGATGCTTTCGAAAGAAGGCGTGCGCTCCCTCTACATCGCCCCGGTGGAGAACAAGACCTTCCGGCCCGGTGTGGAGCAGATCATGTACAACTCGCTCGTACGCATGTTCGCGGCCAGCACCCATCTCCGCATCGTCGGGAGCAAGGAGGAGGCCGACGCCATGCTCGACGCCTCCGTCTCCGACGCCGATTACACCCCCTCCTCCACGACGACCACGAGCAAGATCCCGCCCGTGGGCGTGGGGCCAGACAACCGAATCGTGCCTGTGGAGTACCAAGCCACCCTCGCCTGCTCGCTCTCGATCCGGAAGCTTTCGGGGAAAGGCCTTAAGCCGGGCGCCTCGCTCTGGTCCGCCGGGTTCTCGCGCGCGCAGCTCTTTCCGGCCAACACCCAGCTCGGGGTCCTTGGAACCACCACGGCCCTCATCAACGAGAGCGAGTTCGAGCGCGCGCTCGTGGCGCTCGCGGAGCTGATCAGCCGCGACGCGGGTGAATCCCTCGTCGCCACCTTCTGAGGAGCCCGCGATGCCCGTGATGGATCCCAAAGCCGTTCAGAAGGAGTTGGCGCAGGGCCAGTTCTGGCCGGTGTACTGGCTGCACGGCACCGAGCCCATGAAGGCCCGCGAGCTCCTGAGGCGGATCCGGCTCGCGCTTTACCCACAGGGGGCGGGCCTCGGGGAACAGAACCTCGAAGGCGCCGATGCATCGGCCGCCGAAGTGGTCGACGCCTCGCAGAGTCTTGCCCTGGGCGGCGGCGTCCGCCTGACCGTGGTGCGCGACGCCCACCTGATCAAGAGTTCCGAGGAGCTCAGCCCGCTGCTCCTGCCCCGGTGCGCCCGTGGGGAGCTCACCTCGGTGACCGTGTTCCTTTCGCGCGACCTCGACCGCAGGAAAAAGTTCTCGAAGCTGCTGCTCGAATCCGCCGCCTGCGTGCCCTGCGAGGAGGTTCCCGAGTCCGACCGCGACTCCTGGATCCAGTACCTGGCCAAGAACCGAGGGATCGCCCCGCCTGCCGAGCTCACGGCCCGGCTGGGATCGCTCGATCCCTGGACGCTCGACATCGTCGACCAGGAGCTCGAGAAATTCTCGCTGACCGGGGACGCCACGTTGGTCGCCGGGCAGGGAGCGCTCACGGGTGGCCCGGACGCCTTCCTCGACGCGTTTTTCGGCCGGCGGCTCCGGGAGGCGCTGGCCGCCGTGCACGATCTCGCGGAGCATCCGGATGAAGCCATTCCGCTGCTGGGGCTGCTGGCCTGGAACGCGCGCCAACTGGCCCTTGCCCTTCGCGACGCGCGCGAGGGAACACGCGCCCTCAAGCTCAGCCCCTTCCTTCAGGACCGTTTCGCGCGCTGGACCCGGAGCTGGAAGCTCTCCGAGGTGGCGGAGCTCCAGGCCGAGCTTTCGCGCCTGGACCACGACACCAAGCAGACCCCACGCACTCCGCTTGGGATGTGGACCGTGCTCGTGACCAAATTCTGCCGCTGAGGCCTCTCGGGCCCGGCGGTCAGCTCCGCACGTCCGCGCAGAGCTGGTCGATCCGGGCCTGCTTGCGGTTCATCCGGCGCAGCGAGGAAACCAGGCCACAGGTCGAGGAGGGCCCCTCCGCATCGCTCGCGTGCAGGCAGGCCTGGTCCTCGCGCAGCCGCTTGAACCAGCCGGTGGTGGCGAGCTTCTCGTTCGTCGTCACCGATGAGGAGGCCAGCGTCCGGTCATACTCGGTCATCTTGGAGTTGTAGTTCTCGCGGGCAGCGATGCGCTCGCGGACCTCGTCCTGCTGGATCTCCGCCTGCTCGCTCGCGAGCTGCATCTCGCGCGGGAGCCTGGTCCTCGGGTCGATCCCTTGGTCGTACTTCCTCATGCAGCGGTTGCGCACCTCGAAGGTGCCGGCCACGGCCGAGAAGATCGGAATGGACTGGAAGAAGTCCCGCTCGTCGTCCCAGCACCGATCGACCCAGGCCGTGCGCACGGGGTTGTTGTAGTAGGCGTTGCGGGCCTCGGCGCGGCGGCGCTTCGCGCGGCTCTCGGCGTGCGCGACGGCCTGATCGCGAATCTTCCCCGCGCGCTCGCGCGATCTCCGGAGATCCTTCTCGAGCTCCTCCTGCTCCTCCTCGAACTCCTTCTGCCAGGCCTCCTCGCCTCCGAGGATCTTGCCCCGGGCGGTCTGCAGCATGCCCTCGGCCATGCTGAGCTCGTCGAGCTTGGCGCCGAGCTGGCGGCAGAAGGCCTGCTCGCCCGCGTCCTCGCGGAGCGTCCTCAGGAGCGAATTGAGCGACTCGGCCTCGGCCTCGTAGCGCACCACTTCCTTGGCGATCTGCATGCGGCAGTCGGCGTTTTCAGGCGTGTTCGGGGTGGCCGAGAGCGCGGCGTCGCGCTCCTTGGCGTTGTTGCGCGCGAGCACGAGCGCGGGCTCGAGCTGGGTGAGCAGCTGGCTTCGGTCCATGCCGTAGGCGCGCTGGATCTCCTTCAGGGAGATCGCGGAGTCGATCACCTTCTCCAGGGCCGCGGCCGTCTCGGTGAGCTTCTGCCAGTGCTCGCGCCCCTCGCGGAAACGGGCGATCAGGCGCTTGTGCTCGCTCTCGCCGGTGAACAGGTCGATCAGGGCCCGGCCGCCGGCCATGATGCCCTCCACCGCCAGGCCCACGGCCATGGCGCCCACGGCCGCGCCTGCGGCACCCGCAGCGGCGAGCACGAAAGCATGGCCGGGGTTCAGGAACTTCTCGATCAGGTCGTTCGAGCGCGTGAGCTGGTCGTTCGTGCGGTCCCACTGTTTCACCACGTCCGCCGTCATGGCCTTCATATCCTGCATGCCGGCCTTGACGTCGCCGAGCGCCTGTTGGGTGGTGGAGTTGATGTTCGAGATCTCGTCGCGCAGCTCGCCCAGCTCTTTCGTTGCGTCGCCGAAGCCGTCGCCCGCGGAGTCGGCCTTGTCGGCCGCGCAGTTCGCGCGCCTCACCATGCAGGAGTAGTAGCCTGGGCCCGGCGGGCAGGAGTCCGGGCAGCCGGCGTCCTGGGCCTGGGCTTCCGGGATCCAGAAGAGGTCCGCGGCTGAGGAGATCAGGCGGTCGAACCAGCGCGCCCCGGGCGAGAGCTCGTTCGCGAGGCTGCGCTGCAAGAGCTCGGTCTCCAGGGCCAGGGGCTCAAGAAACCCCATGCGCACGAAAGCCACCGAGGTTTTCCAGCTCGCGCCTTCCGCCCAGGCGTAAACGCGCATGAAACGGTTGCCCGCCTCCCAGTGGCCCTCGAAAACCCAGGCTTTGCCTTCGCGGCGGCGCTCGAAACCGATTCCCATCGCCTCACTGAGGTCGGCGGCGTAACGGTCGGGATGGAAGGGGTGCTTGGAGCCCTCCATCACCGAGCGCGGCACGGAGAAGCTCACCACCTGAGCCACCGGGAACAGGTTGCGGCCTTGAACGAATCGCACGAAGGCGCGCGAGGAATAGTCTCCGCCGGGACCGGCGCGGTGGCTGGAGCGTGTGGCGAGCCAACCCAGGGCATTGCCGGGCCGAGCAGCGGGCCGCTCGGCCCTCTCCGCCGCCGTTGCCGCTACCGGAGGAACCAGGAGGTTCGCCACCAGGCTGAGTGTGATGAGCTTCCGAATCATGGGGATTCCTTTGCCTTGCGCCATGATTCAGTTTCGCCTGCGAGGACGGCAACCGTGGTTGAGATTTTGTGGCAGGAAAGAAAAATTCGCCTGTGATTGCAATCATGTGTCGCTCGAGACATTCGCCCTGGCATTCGCCCCATGCGGGAACTAAAACGCCCCAAGCTATGCCCTACGCCCTCCTGCACAACGCCATGGCCCTCGCGCTCGATGCGGCCGCCCGGCACCGGGGGGCCACGGCCCCCAACCCGCCCGTGGGGGCGGCGGCCCTCGACTCGGAAGGCATCGTGCTCGGCGTGGCCGCGCACCCGCGCGCGGGCACGGCCCATGCGGAGATCCTGCTCCTGGACGATCTCCGCGCCCGAGGCCTCCTGCCCCGCCTCCACACGCTGGTCGTGACGCTCGAACCCTGCTCGCACCACGGGCGCACGCCTCCCTGCGTGGGGCCGGTGATCGAGTCGGGCGCGAAGCGGGTCGTGATCGGGGCGAAGGATCCTAACCCGCAGGTCTCGGGCGCCGGCATTCGCGCGCTCATGTCCGCCGGCATCGAGGTGCGGGCCGGGGTGCTGGAGGGCGCCTGCCGTGAGCTGATCGAGCCCTTCGCGAAGTGGCTGCGTGCCGGGAGGCCTTGGGTCACCCTGAAGCGGGCACTCCTTCCGGACGGCTCGATGATCCCGCCGCCGGGGCAGAAGACTTTTTCGTCCGAGGAGTCCCTGATTCAGGCCCATGCTCTCCGGCGCCGCGCGGACGCGATCCTCACGGGGAGCGGCACCGTGATCGCGGACGACCCCTCCTTCACCGTGAGGAAGGTGCCGGACCATCCCGACCGTTCGCGCTGGCTCATCGTGCTCGACCGCAGGCGCCGCGTGCCGGAGCAGTGGATGGACCGCGCGGCCGCGCGCGGGCTCAAGGCCCGCCGGGCTGGCTCGCTCGAGGAAGCCCTCGATTTCCTGGGATCA
>JADZFF010000079.1 GCA_020850015.1 Bdellovibrionales bacterium
CCCTCCCTGGAGTAGGTAGCTTTAGAAAACGAAAAGCCCCTCTTCGCTTTCGCTAGAGGGGCTTTTCGTTTTCTAAAAAGTGAATGGCTCATTCGTCACACACGGAGTGATTCCGCGTACTTACGGCCAACTTTTGCCTATTGTAGGAAACTCTCTTCGGTTGCGCAATTGAAGTCCTCACTAATCTTCATGGATCTTAGTTTCCGCTTACCGGTTGAAAATGGGCGGGATCGTCGGATCGCCCAATTGCGCATTTAATGATCTTCACATCAGAGTACATTTCTCTGAGCTTCAATTCTGCGCCATCGAGTGTTCCACCGTTGGTCGTCACATCGTCAATGAGAATGAAAGCTGACGATTCGGGCAAGAAAAACTCGACACGCTTTTGCGCGACTTCTAGCGATTTTGCATGCCTATCGGAAGACCACGTGGCTTTTGGTGGCTTGGTTTCTATTCTGCGAAGGATGTTTGCCATTTTAAGATTCTGATCGGCGGCTCCGAGCCGATTACAGAAGACTATATTTCTGTTGTCCCTGTTCCGAGGTCCGCCTTTCGCTCTCGGGTTGCGATTAAAATTCGGATCATTCCAAGCGATGGACGTTGGCACTGGTACGAGGACGGACTCCCAGATGTTTTCAACTGAGGTAACATGACTAATCAGGTGCAACATCGGACTGACAAAGCGGTCGATGTCGGAATCGTTGCCCACTTTGTAGTTTAGAATCTCCGGAGAGTAACTCTCGTGTCTCCATTGCGACGATTGCAGATTTCCGGTTTTTACTGCGTCATGTGGATAGTAAAGCGCAAGCCATCCGGTCTGAGTGGCAGGATTGTACTCCGCATGCGGAAAATTGGAGATTTTAAGCATCTTTCAATAGGGTTGAGAGATCGCCAGGCGATTCGAGGATGGTTGCGCCGCTTTTGATGAAGTCGGAAGTCCATGTGGGGCCGCCCGCTTCTGTCAGCGATTTTAGCAGCAGCAACTTTCGGCCTTGCCGAAGGCATTCAGCGGCCTGATGAACAACGCCAGAAGTCTCGCCAGCTTCAACAATAATGGTGGCAATTGAAAGCATTGCCATAAGTCGATTTCGTCTGGGGAAGAGATATCTTCCTTTCTCTTCATGAGGAAGAGACGGAGATATAATCAATCCTTGATTTGAAATTCTTTCGGCGAGGTTTTTGTTTTCTGCAGGATAAATCTTATGAATTGGAGTCCCCATGACCGCGATGGTGTTTCCACCAAATTCGAGTGCGGCACTGTGGGCAATGGTGTCAATTCCCTTCGCAAGGCCCGACATGACCACATAACCGAGTTCAACTAGGGACTTCGTTACTTTCTTCGCGCGAAGCCGTCCTTCTTCAGAGGGCGAACGAGTTCCGACAACTGAAACAATGGGCAGAGAAAGTAGTGACGGGTCACCTTTATAGAAAATGACTTCAAATTGATCGGATTTTCCACTGATGCGAGGCATTTGGGCGCGGCTAAGTATCTGCGCGCCAGTAGCGGCCATATAATCTGAATACGTTTCGGACGGGTCTGCCGCCTTGGGATCGCCTTCCTGCATCTCAAAAAGAGTTCCCTGCAAGGGAGAATTCATTGAAGTCCTCAAAAGTAACATTAGGACATCCTTAGCATTTCGTGAATCGATTATCATTGCCTATTGTTGATTGGTTGCGTTGCACAATGACGTCGACGCGACCTCTAGCTACTTGTGTGCGAGGGGTCTCGTCCCGGATCTGTACCGATTGTTTTCCCCCGTCTGTTCAATTGTCTGAATTTTTTCGATAATTAATCAGGTTAACAACGTGCTCCATTACGGCGTCCTGCGTTGGGATAAACCGCAGGACCTCCGTCGCACCCGCCTCCTCGATCCCCGCGAGCCGGATGTATCGCTGCATGGTCTTCATGTCCCGCCAGCCCGCGACCTTCATCACGACGGTTGCGGGGATGCCAGAGGTGATGAGCTGCGTGGCAAAGCAGGCGCGCAGCGTGTGGAACTTGATGGACGGGAGGCCGTTCGCCTCGCAGAAGCCGCGAAGGATACGCGCCTGGAGACCCTTGTCCCACTCCCAGAAACGCGGGAGCAAAAAGGCATCGGGTTTCATCTCCATTACCTTCAGCTCGTTTACCAGGAACCAGTAGAACTCGCTCGAAACTGGGACGTTCCGCCAGTACCCGGCCTTGGTGGGGCCAACTTCCTTGGAGCGGACGTTCCAACTGCGGCGGACCCGGATGAATCCGTACCGACGTCGATCGATCGGCTTGGCGTCTTCTTTGATGCCCAGGTCGCGATCGATGATCTCCACGTCGCTCCTACGGAGCTGGTGTAGCTCGCCGCTCCGGCATCCCGTAAGGACCGCCGCAACCCAGATGGGGTACCAGTCGTGGCCCTGTTGGCCGGACTTCACCAGTAGAGTGCGGATTTCCTCGATCGTGAGGATCTCCGGGCGCTTTTCTTCGCGGTCGCGGCGGACGCTCAGACCATGGACGGGGCTGTGCTGAGGGCCACAGATGAACCGTTCTTCGATCCCCCATAGGTAGACTGTATTGATCGCGGACTTGAACCGATTCATCGTCGCGATGCTTCGACCCGACTGCTCGATGGCGTTCAGTACCTCGCGCCCGTCGGCGCGGCTCAGGTCGGAGGCGGCGCGGTTCAGCCATGATTGGGTCCAGTTGCGGAGAGCGCCCGCGTAGTCTTCGAGGGTGCCCCGAGTGTACGAATGGGTAGGGTAGAGTTCCTGGTGTCGCAGCCAGCGGTCGATAACCTCTTGCCAGGTGCAGCCCTTGGATTCGATCTCGGAGAGTTTTTCGCTCAGCTCCCGGACGAGGCGCTTCTCTAGCGTCCGCGCCTCACGCTCCGTCGCGATGCCCATGACTCGCTTCTGAACGCGCCGACGCGAACCCTTGCGGCCCCGCAGGTCGATGTAAACCTGCCAGAGAACTTGACCGTCTTTTTCATACTGAGACACTGCCATGCTTCCTCCCGTGTTAGTAAGGCGAGGATTCAAGCAGTCGATCGAGGTCAATCCTGAGAAAGTAGAGGCGTCCCCTGAACTTACGTGGCCGCACGTAGCCGCGGTTCACCATGATGAGAAGCGCGTTTCTCGATTTCCGAAGATACTTTGCGGCCTCTGTGGAGTTCATCCACGTGAGCCGCTGAAGTTCTTCTCCAATCAGTTCCCGATCAGTCGCGATGTCCATTCTAGCTCCTTTCATGAACGCCACCAACTCTTTCAAAACCACTGAACGCGCGACTGCGGCGGCAGGAAATCAAGGGAGCGACTCTCCCCGTCTTTGCGGAAGTCCACGTCATCAAAGCGCACGAGCCAAGAACCAGCGCCTTCTCTCAAGCGCAGGAGGACGGGCTCACGATTAACGCCTACGGTGACATTGACCCTTCGGCGGCGGGTCTCCCACTTGTCGCACTCGCAGACCCGCTGGTTTGCTTCGAAGTGCTCGGGGGCATCCTCAAACCACTCGACGCGCTTCTCGCACATCGTGCAGGTGCAGAGGTGCTTGATGCAGACCGTGTAGCAGGAGTCATCCACTCGGACTTGTGTAAACTCTGGCCCCTTCGGGCCGTCCTTCATCCATTGATCCACCCCATCACCGTGCCCGTAGAGGCCGACATCAGCGGTGGCTCCTGGTGCCACCTTCACCGATAATTCGCCCTCGAGGTCTGTGTTTTGAATCGTCTGGATCGCCTCGAAGACGAGTCTGCCGTCCATAGGCAGGGCATAGAGTTCCTGCGCGAGTTGCCGCCAAGACGGTGTCTGAACGATTGCGTAACTACACTTCTTGTCTTTGTGGGTGAGCTGATTTTCCCACTGAGCCAGATCGGCTCCCAGGCGTCTGGGTACGCGGATCTCGATGGGCACCGCTTCGTCGTTCCTAATTCGCAGAACCTGCACGAGTTGAAGACGATCGCCGTCAAGAGGGAGAGTAAAGAGAGGCGCGTAGGAGGCGCCGTCTTGAGCGGAGAGATCCCGTAGTGTGAGAGTCTTGACTTCAACCTGGCTCGGAGGAGTTCTGAGCGGAATCTTCACAGACGCGAGCCGTTGAAGCTGACCATAGAGTTCGACATCCAGGACTCCGGCGCGCGAGCGTGCCATCGGTAGAACTGCGGAGAGGCCTGATACGCTGAGGATGACGTTCCACTTCCGGGGCACGGATTCGTGCCCTTCGAGCAAGTCGCTCACGACCTCGAACCGCCGCCCCTCAATGACGAGCGCTACCTTGGAAAAGCGGGCCGCCTCCTTCATCCGGTCTACGGGTAGCTCCAGGCCGAGATAGACGATCTCGGGGACGTTGGCCGGTATGGTCAGGGGCTCGGCGGTCTGGAACTGGTCCTGTTTACCACCGTGAATGGAGCGCCTCGCCTTGAGGAGCTTGTCCGGGAGGACCGCTGTTTCATGAGTCCAGTCCACGGCGAGCGAGTAGGGGCTCGTGTTACCGATGAGCGTACCTTCCAGGGACCGCGTGTCCTTCTCGGGTTCCTTGAAAGCACAAGAGCCGACGAGCGACATCAGGGCACATACGATCCAGGTGGTCTTCATTGTCATTTCTCCTCTGGTTTCTGTGATCCAAATCCGCCCCAGGACTCCTTGTCCTCTGGAGCTGGGTTTGCATTCTGCTTCTCCGGGATCATCTCGCTCAGGTCCCGCTTCTCCGCGACTGGCTCCGGCGTTGGGGTGCCTTCGCCGAATGCCCGCGTCTGTGGCGCGTGTTTCGGGTTGGGCACTGAGGCGGTAACGGGAGCAGGGTCGAACTTCGTCCGAACGATCTTGGTGATGCGGTCAGTTTTGATCGAGAGAACGGTCTCGCCCACGCCGAGCGATTTGATCTGATCGGGGCCGATGACGAACTCCTGGACGTCACGGTTGGAGGATCTCCCCGTCTGCATGCCTCCGTCGGTCTGATAGGTGCGCTTGACGGTGGATCGCGTTCCCAGAAATCGCGACCATCTCTCCGCGTCGTCGGGGTCGTCCTGGCGGAAGATGAAGCGCACGTTGCAGTTTCCGAGGATCTGCCCAGCGAACTCCAAACTCACACGGTTCAAGTCCGAGAGCGTCTGGTGCGCGATATGGATCATGAACCCGGAGGACCTCGCCTTATTGAGAAAGGTTGCGAAGCTCTCTGTTGCAAACGCGTCAAACTCGTCGATGTATACGGAGAAAGGGTGAGCGGATCGGATGCTTGGGAAAATTTTGCGTAAGCCGGAGATCAGCATCAGCTCTTGGGTCAGGAGCCGCCCGATCCGGGCACTCTGGACCTTTTTGGCCTCCGTGGGGAGATCGACAAAGAGAATCTGATTCTTCTGCGTGAGGTTGAGGAGGCTGACCTCATTGCCCCTGCGGTCAGATCCGCATCCCAGGATTGAGCCCCACTCGCCGTGAGCGAGATTATAGAAGTCGAGGAATAGGCCCTCGATCTTTTCGTCCCGGGACTTCAGCTCTTTGCAGAACCGCTCCAGGTCGGTCACGACCTCCGAGATCGTAAACCCCTTCGGGTGTCCCGGAACCAGCCGGTTGAATGCCTGGAGGAGGGCCTTCTCGCACCACTTGGCGTAGTGGGGCTCGGAGTAGATCGCGGAGTTGAAGAACTTGCTCTGAAGCTCAGAGACGTTTCCGAGCCCGCAGGGATTCCAAATTGCGCTCTCGTCCCGAAAGGTCGCCGACAGCAAGTGCAGGTCGGCTTCGCGGCCGATGCGTTTGCACTCGTGGCGCACCCTCTCGTAGAGTTCGCGGTCGCCCTTGGGGTCGATGATCAGGCACCCGTTGCCCGCCTTAAGGTCTTCGAGCAGAAGCTGCTCGATGAGGACTGTCTTGCCACTCCCCGTGGCACCCACGATGTGCGTGTGGCGCACACGCGCCTCATCTCGGATGCGGACCCCCGCGATGTCGATGCCAAGGCCGCGCTTCCACATCGGGAGCTGATCGGCGACCGCGCCCCAGGCGCGGTCCCAAGGGAGTCGGGACAGCCCAAGGCCGCTGACGGTCATCAGGGTCGATGCAGCAAGCCACCATTGCTCGCGAGTGAAGTCGGGGAGCATCAGAACTCCCTCCGGTCCAGCCACGGAAATTCACCCCTGAGCGTCCAGACCTTGGGGCGGCCCACGCGGAGCGCGGGCCAGGCTAGGACGCCGAGCGGCTTCGTGGTCGAAGCTCCCTTGAGGTAGTACTGGAGCTTTGTCTTCAGCTCTTCGTCACGCGTGACGTAAAGAATGGCGTCAATCGCGGCCACGTCGTTCCAGCGAGCCGCGAGTCGGCGAAAGCGGCTCACGCCTTTGTCGGAGTTCTCGACCTCGAGGGCGACTGCCTTTCCGCTCGCAAAGACAAACACTCCGTCCGGTATCGTGGGGTAGTCTCCCTCCTTCATGGCCCGCTCGGGGATGAATCGCGCAGACCAGAGGTGCCTCAGCCGCAGCCGGACAGAGGTCACGAGCGCGTCGTGGAGCAGGGTCGCGGCGGCGAGTGTGCTGATCGGACGAATGTGGGGTGACCCCTCGTTGACGGCGAACGCGCGCCCTTGGGCTGTTGTCCGAACTAGGAAAGTACCCTCTTGGACCGGGCAGGGGATGCGCCGCAAAAGGCCGGCTCGCTCCAGCTCGCCGACTCTTCGTCGGGCCTCGCGTCCCGAAGAGTTTTCGGGAAAAAAGGCCCGGACATGCTCGCGCGTCAGAAATTGCTGTTCGTGGCAAACGCGCAACATGACTCGGTCGCGCTCTTGGAGACGGATCAACGCATACCTCCGATTCCTCGGCTGCCCGATCCCGTTTCCGATCCCGCCCCCTCCTGATTCTTTGTTCTTTCTTCTGTCATTCCTTCGCCCATCGGGTCGCACCTGCGCCCCTGAAACCTGGCTTCTCGACCCCGTTCCTGAAACATCGTGGAGGGGGCGGGGTCGAGAAGCGCGCACGCGAAGGTGAAAGGGGTAAAGGTGCGACCCGATGGGCGAATTCCGGTTTCAACTACACCCGCTTCCGCACCCTCCCCCGGGTGCGAAGCTGGGTGTGGTTTATTGAGGGGACTTTTGAGCTTCATCACTGTTGGTTTTCTCCCTCAGTTGGCTGTGGGCGATCGCCCACGGCAGGTCTGGCGAACAGCTCCGCCGGGCGCAGCACGCGGTACACCTTGTGAGGTTCGTGCAGGGCGCCGTCCTCGGCGATCGAGTCACCTTCGGTGGTCTCCTCGATGAGGAGAGGAGCGATTCGTTGGCGCACGAAGGGCGGCAGATCCGTACCTGTGAGCGCGGTGGGTTCCACCGTGTACAGACGCAGGTCGGGCTTTGACTGCTCCCGTTCACGGAAGGTCCTGGCCGACTTGGATTCTGTCTCCGGCGTGTCGGTCAGCAGCGCAATCGCACCCCCGGCCAGAGCGCCCGAGAGTCCGAACACTAGGGCATTCATTCCGCGGCTCTCTTCATTAGGAGAGAAGGCTAGGCCACCCGAAGCGCCCAGGGCCGCGCCACCCGTGGCTCCGGTGACGATGCGGCGGGTCCCTTTAAGGGTGGCGCAACCTGCCGTCAATACGGCCAGCAGAGTGATCGTGGTAAAATTGAATACATGGACGAAATCGGACAGACATCTATGCCTGCCCACGACACAACGCTGATTTCCGTAGACAGCTTGCGTGCGCTGGATGGGCAACCCAGCGTGGGCTCTACCCTTGGAAGCATCGTTCTCTTGACTCTCGTTCTGATGCTCCTCCACAGGACAGCGAAGGCTTTCCGAAAGCGTCGGAATTCCAGTAATCACAACCGCACCTCCTCCTGAACCAGCACCGCGATCGGGGTCTCCTCACTTACGACCAGGATCGGCTTCTCGGCCGTCGCCTCCTCGATGAGCCGCTTACTCTGGTCGGCAGCCGTCTGCGCGACACCTTGTAGGAGTGCGTTCCGTCCCGTGGGCTGGACTTGGCTAAAGCCAAAGCCATTCATGGCCTGGCTCTGCGATCCGGCGGCCAGGCCGGAGACAAAGCTCGCGGCCATGCTCCCCACCATCGCGAGCGCCTTGGAGCTGAACACCTCGGCGGGCATTCCCACCGCGCCCGCGCCGTCGAGACCGACGGCCTGGAGAGCGAGGGCTTGGCCGTTCGAGGTCACGAGTTGTTTGAATTCGACCGCCACTCGTCCGGGCGTGCCCGCTTGCCGCGCGTTGCCGATTACCCGAAGGCCGGAGACAGAACCCTGGCTATCGTTGAGGCGGATGATCACGGGCGAGCCGTCTGATCCCACCACCAGCCGGTTGAGGATTGTCCCATAGAGGATGGTTCCTACGGGGAGCCGCGCCTGCCGCAAGGTCCCGTGAACGCGAAAAAGGGGATCCACTTTGCCGTCGGCAGCCTTGTCAGTCCCTTCTCCCGCCCAGCTCCGCCGGGGGGCCCCGAGGCGCACCATCGCGGCGTCGATTGCACTCTGGTTCTCCTGAAGCCGATTGAGCGCTGCCTGCCGGTCCGAGGCGGACGCCTGCACCGCCGCTCCAAGCAGTGCCACTGTCCAGAGCCCCCGCCTCACCGTGCACCTGCCTTCAGGGACTCTGATAGATCCGCCGCCGTGGCGGGAATTTCTCCGCCGTGGCGGATCTCAAGAATCCGCTCGATCGTTCCGGTGGATGTTTCAAGGATCAGGTTCGTTCGCCCGGACTGTGTGAGCGGCTTCAGGAGTACCGCGCAGCCCAGTTCCTTGGGCAATGCCTCCAGGCGCACGAGCGTGTCGGAACCCACGGACGAGACCAGCAGTCGCCCCTCGCACCGCACGCGCTTGACGTAGCCGGGGTAGAGGCGAATCGCGGGGACGGTGTCCGCGCTGGACACTGCCGATAGGCACATTCCCAGAACTCCAATCCATCTCATTTGCCACCTCCCTTTTTAATCATTCGAGTGGGAGCGATTCTCTGCACGAGGACAAAGATCCCCTGCTGCGAGTTGAAGTCGCCCGCAAAGGCCCCGCTCATGAACTTGTGAGTCATGCTCGGAATCAAGATGATGAGCAGGATCGCGACGACTTCGACCGCCACGAGGTAGAGCCCCCAACTTCCTGCCTGCTGCATGCGCCCCTTGGCGACGTGCCCGGCCACGCGTTCGACGAGTACAAGCATCGGGAACCAGAGCGACAGTTCCAGCGCGTAGAGCGCGAGGTTACTCATAAGGCGTGGAAAGATCGGGAATGCACCGCAGGCCAGCGGAAACAGAACGAGGAGCAGCGTCCAGAGCACTTCCTTGGCGCACTCAAGGACAAACGCCACGATCAGGAACGTGCCCTCGACCAGGGCGCTCATGATCCCCCAGATCCCGGTCCGCCATGCCTGTTCCAGAATGGCGGGAAGGTTCACTGTGCTCTCGCCTGAACCAGTGGGGGCTGTGGCCGCGTTCCTGAAGGCATCCAGGATCACGGCTCGGAGGTCGTCGCGGGCGACGGTCCCGATGAGTGCAGTCAACTCAAGAGAGAGGCCTTCGAGCCGGAGAGCGGCATCAAGGAAGTAGATTAGCGCAAGAAAGGCCACGACCAGGCGCTCGAACGCGATGGCGAGTTCAACCCTTCCGCGCATTGCCTGAAGAAGGGCGTAGGCAAAGGTTCCGATGAGGAGCACTTTCGCTACGGGCACCAGGAGAAGAGGCGAGAATGCCGTCGTCATGAGCGCGGAACCCCCTTGCTTCTTGGGGCGGCGTCCTGGGTCAGCGCCCGTTCAAAACTCAGGCGGCGCGCTTTCTCAGCGTGAAGCTCGCGCTCGACCTGGGTTTTCTGGAAGTCCAGCAGCAGCGCCTGGAGTTCAACCATCTGGGCCATCGTCTGAAGCTGCACTCCCTCGGAGAGCATCTGCGCGCTCGTGGCGGCCGCAGTGATCTGGTTGGCACGGCCCGGCGCCGCCGTCTCACTCTCCTGGGCGAGCCGACTCCCGGTTGCGACCATCTCCTGACCCATGAGGTAGCTCGTGTCGCTCTGGAGAGCGCTTCGGGCGATGGCCTGGGTCGCGATCTCGACCTTGAGTGAGAGCAGCTCTTCGAGGAGGTGCTGTACGTCTTTGGCTCGTCTCAAGAGTTCGTTGAGGTCCGAGAGCGACCGGATGCCCCTTGGGTCGAGCCCCTGGGCACGCTCGATGAGGGTCTGGAGCGTCTGGATCTGGGCCACCGTCTTGTCCACATCTCGATTCAGCCGGTGCAGGAGGTCGGTCTGCTCCCTGCTTACGCCGACGTTCTCGGCGAGCTTTTCGATTTCCGTCACCTGGCCGGACACGAGCTGGAGCAGCGGTCCGAGTTCTGTGCCGAGGAGCGCCTGAGCGGGGGAGGTCACGAGCACCGCGAATGCAATTAATGCGAAGCGACTGCGCCGCATGACTTCTCCTTTCTTTGAGAAAGACCCTTTGCCTCAGCGACCCGTTCTGCCCGCAGGTTGTCCGTGCGGAACAGCTCGTGCTCCTCGATCGTGGGACAGAGGCGTCCCAAGCGGGAAAGGAACGGGGTCTTGATGAGGCACTCGCTGTACTCGCCTTTGACTTGCTTGAGGCGTGAGACGCGCGCGAGTTCGACCGCGTTGAGACTGAGGATTCCCTGGTAGCGCGACACATCCTCGCCCTGGCGCAGGAGTACGCGGATCGGTGCGTTCTGAAAAATGCTCTGGCCGCTCTCATCGGTCAGAAAGTCCGAGAGGCTCTGCGTGATCGCGACAACCGCACCGTTGAGCTTGCGGTACTCGCGGAAAGCTCGCTGCACGACCACGGGGTTGTCCCGCATGAGGTTCCAGCACTCGTCGAGGACCAGGTAAAAGGGGTGCGTAGAGGTCCTGGAGCGTAGGAAAGCCTCTACCTCGGAGAGCAGCCGATGAGCTCCGGCCTTTTGATCCGCAAGATCCAGGTCCGAAAGCTCGATCCCGGAAATGCTCCCGGCCTCGTTCCACCGAGAACGCAACTCCCGACACGCGGCTGCCAGAGAGTCCTGCGATCCCGGCTCCAGATAAGCCCCCGCCCCGCGCGCCCGTACAAATCGTTTGAAGCTCCGGTTGTGATCTACGAACAGCACCGACATCGGAGTATTTTCGTCGAGCAGTCGCTTAAGAATCAGGCCGGTGAAGAAGCTCTTTCCGCTTCCGGACGCTCCCGACACCAGCCAGTGGAGGGCCTCCAGCCGCCCGTCCTGGGGCGAAAAATAGAGGGAAGCGCCGCGAGTCGTCTTGAGGATCGACGCACCTTCCTCGCGTGGATCGCCGACATTGGGAACGAGGTCGCAGGCGGTGGCGATCCGCACGAGGTGCGAACGATGGAATCGCCTGCGAACACCGATTGCCGAGAGGACAGCAAGCGATTGATCTTTCTCGGGACAGAAGAGGCTATCGTCGAGAGATAACTCACCGGGAGCGGTTACAACCAGCGAGGCCTCGACCACGGCATCGTCCCCGCGCGAGAGGCCCTGGAGCACCAGGCTTGCCTCCTCGAAGCTGATCTCGGCGTCAATATTGGCCAGGACATCGTCGCCCCGCGAGTTACTCCGACGAGCCAGTTCGATTCGCCGTTTGATCGCGCCAGCTTCACACCCTTGAAAACTCACAAGCACCGTAAAGGGTCTGGGGATCTTGCAGAGAATTCCGAAGAGCCAGTATGGGTCTGTGACGACGGATAGTTGATGAAGGGAGTACGCGCGGGCCTCGACGCCCACCACCGAACGGGCAAGCTCCATCCAGTCGCCGGCCTTTCGCAGATCGAACGTCCCGGAGGCCTCGATCTCATGGAAACGTGCCCCACGATCGTCCACACGCAGTGCGAGTGTCCATCGCTGGCCGGGGCGGAGGTCGAGCAGGCGCTCCTGAATCGAGTCTTTGAATACGATTAGGTCGGCCTCGGTCAGAGTGTCCGGATTGGACACGATCAGGTCGGAGGGGCGTGCGCGGAGAGTGCCGTCGGTGAGTTTGCGACCCAGCCTTCGCTCGATCCAGTAGAGCGGTGTCTCTTCCCACCCGGCATGAGCAAACCGGGAGAGCACGCGGAGCCCAGCATACCCGGCAGCTCCGAGGCCGAGGGCGGCTGCATTCCCTACGGGATTAGTCCCGGCGAGGACAAAGACCCCGAGCGAGGCGCCCGCAACGGCAGTCAGGCCCGTTGCGGGCACACCCATAACGAGGGGCTTGCGCAGAAGGTTCCGCGCGGTGGGTTCCACGAATTTGCGCATGATCTCTTACCGCGTCTGGCTCGCGATGAAGTTCCAGACCCCGGAGAGGCCAAGCAGGCACGCGATGGCGATGACGACGCGGATGGACTCGTTCTTGGCGTTTGGGTCCCCGGTGATGTGGCTGAAGGCGTTCTTGCCCAGATACCCCAACGCAAGAATCGGGAGGATTCTCCCCGTGAACGCGGTCACCAGGTTGCGTAGTGTCTGCTCGAGATCGGCGGCGTAGGCGACCGAGGGAGCCAAGAGGCAAACGAGAGCGATCCCAAACACGTCAATCGGTGGGAGTCGGCGCGGTTTGAGAGTAAAGAACTCGCGCACCTCCAAGAACGCGCGCTCCTCCTCGCGCCGTAGGTTTTGCAGGCGTAGCAAACGCTCGAGCCCGTCCAGCTGCTGAAGCAGCTCATCGGTGGTCGGTGTTTCGTGCGTGAATTCAATGTGAGATGCGGCTGGTGCTGCCGCAGGACGAACGTATCCAAGTACGCGAGAGCGCATGTGATTCCCCTCCGTGTTTTTGCGCTCACACCTGTTCGGAAAATTGGGCTATAAGAGGGCCGAGTCCGCAAGGCTCAGGCCATGCCCGCCTCTGTTACAAGCAGAGGGCTTCCGGGTGTGGCTTTTTTATTTTCTGGTTCTGATCTCAGTTCAGCCGTTGCCGCCTTGGCCCTCCTGTGGGCCGTCGACTTGGAGCCGGTCGGCCTTTTCAAAGTTTCCTTCGCCACCCCGGTTGCCACCGGCTCCGCGAGTGTCGGACTGAGGACCGCGCGGGCCTTCGCCCGTGCCGCCGTGTCCGCCCTGCTTCGGGCCGTCCTCGGCAGCGAGAGCGACGTTGGCGGAAAGCAATGCGATGGCCATGAAAGTGAAAATGCGTTTCATGAGATATCCCTCCAGTGGTGAGAGGAATTATTCGCCAATCGCAAGTTCGTCAAACGCGAAATTCCAATTGAATACGATCTTCAATTTGAGTATTTGCTCGCCATGCAAAAGAAGATCGAACCCTTCGATGTCTGTGAGCTGATTCGTCTGTCGCGCGAGAAGCTCTATCGCACGGCCAAGGAGTTTCACTCCGCCAATGAGGACAACCTTCAGACAAGTTATTCGCACTACGCAGCGGTCGAAGGATCCAAGAAATTCCCTGATATTGAGCTGACTTTGCGCATCGCGAAAACCCTTAAGCTCGAGCCTCGGCTGGTCAGCCATCTCTGGGCGCGCGACCAAATGCCGGACGCCGCGACCAAAGCGTTCTTTGAGCCCCGTCCGGGCTCCGAGACGGGCGGCGTGCCCAGCGCGTTAAGGTACGACCTCGATAACTTCTTCATCTTCAACGAACGCCAGATTGAAGAACTAAAACGCCGCCCGGAGGCCTGGGAAGTGCTCATGTTCATCATGGCCTTCTCGAAATCCACTCCGCCCACCGAGGAAGAAGTGGCCCGCGTATTGGGTTTCGACCGCGCGGTGGTCACCGAATGCGTCGAGTGGCTGCGCAACGAGAGCGCGGTGATCTCCGAGGGTGGGCACCTTAAGACGCGGACGGAGTTCTTCCACCTGCCCAACACGGAGCCGTTCAAAGAGGTACGCGACCGCAATTTCCGTCGGATGACGGACCACCTGCTCAAGACGATCTCCTCGGAGCAGCTGGGGCAGAAGACGGCCTATCGCACGACATTCATTCGCAGGCTCACGCCTGTTCAGGCCACCGAGCTGAGTCGCAAGATCGACGACCTGATCGCGCAGATGGGCAACTTTGAGAACCACGGCGAGTCGCTTTACGCGCTGACCGTGGGTTTTGGTGAGCGGGCCTTCTTTAAAAAGAAGCAGAAGTCCAAGAGCGAAGAGAAGAGTAACGATGTGGGGTGTAACAAAAGTCTTTCCGGTTAACGCGTAGAGCAGGGATCGAATGCCCGTCTCCCAACAGGGGTCTTGAACCCCGGAAGGAGACGAAGATGAAGAAGGTTAGAAGAGGCGCTGCGGAG
>JADZFF010000080.1 GCA_020850015.1 Bdellovibrionales bacterium
CGAATCGGCAGCCGGTGACCCAGGAGAGGAGCACGGCGGCCAGTCCCGCGACGAGGTATTCGGTCCAGTTGGGGCGCATTCGCAAACCTCCCTGCCTTCCCTTGCCGATCGGAGGGAAGAGGAGCGCCGTGAATGGGCAGGGCTTGCCGGGCGGTACCGCTTACCGGAGCGGGGCTGCGGCCGCCGACCCCGGGGCGCGGGCCACCAGGAGCGTGCCGCCCACGACGGCGATCGGGAGTACGAAGCTGCCACGGAAAGGCACGGCGAAAAGCACGGTGAGAGTCGCTCCGTGGCCCACGCACGCGAAGAAATGGCGCGCGAGAAACCGCAGGCCCTCGCCGAGCGCCACGCCCCTCCGGGTCTGCGGATAGCTCGTGAACTGAAAGCAGACGAGCAGGAAGGCCAACGCGAAGGCCACGAGATTCAATCCCGGGATCCAGGACATCAGGAGCGCGAGGATTCCCGCCGCCGCTGCGGCCACGGACTTCGCCAGGTCGATGACCACGAGCCGGAGCTGGCGCGAGAGCCCCCCTGCAGGAGGAATGGAAAGCGGGGGTTCGGCGAAGCGCTCGGCCTTTTCGGCGAGCAGGTCGTTGAAGGGAGACGCGACGATCGAGCTCGCGAAGGTGAACGTGAGCGCGCCGGCCAGGATCACGAGCAGCCTGCCCAGCCAGCTCAGAAGGGTGTGGCTGAACCCGCCCGTCTCCCAGCCCCGGGACTGAAAGAGGGTTTCCATCTGGGTGACGGCCCAGTCCTGGGCCGCGGCGATCACCACGACATAGAGGACCAGGGTCAGGGCGACTGGAAGCATCGACCACAGGAGCAGATCCCTCCGCGAGAGAATGAGGCGTGCCGACCGCAGGGGAAGGGTGAGCCCGAACCAGAAGGAGCGGCTCCGCGGAAACCAGGTGCTGCCTCTTGAAACTGGGGATTGCATGCGCGGCGCCTCCAAGACTAGAGCCAGGGGTTCAGGCCAACGTAAGGGAGGAGACCCCATGAACTCAAAATCTTTCTTGTTCCTCGCGATGCTTCTCTTGCCCCGCAGCGCCGCCGCCGTCACCTACGAGGATCTGACGCCTGCGGAGAAGAATCGCGTCCAGGCTGGAGAGGTGGTGGCCGTGACCCAGGATGTGGAGGGAAAACCCTGGCCGAAGGTCTGGGTCTTTATCCGGATCGGTTCCACTCCTGAGGAGGCCGCATCCGTGTGGTCCGACTTCGACCTCCAGAAGTCCTACGTTCCGAAGCTCTTGGAGTCGAAGATCGTGAGGCGCATCGACGCCGCCACCTGCCATGTCTCCTACAAGCTGGATCTTCCCTGGCCGATCGCCGACGAGAGCTACACCGTCGAGGACCGCGTTTCGCGGGAAGGAGAGGCTTACCTGGTGTCGTGGATGCTCGTGCGGGCTGACACCACGAAGCAGTCCGACGGCTTCACCCGCTTCGAGTCCCTCGGCACGGGCACCCTGCTGACCTACTTCAATTTCGTGGTTCCTGGGCAGGGGCTCGCGGGCATCGTCGACGGGCAGGCAGAGAAGCAGGTGAAGGAGGTCGCGCGCGCGCTGCGTACTCAGGTGGAGATGGAACGCAGCACTCAGCCTGAGCTCCTCGCGTCTCAGATCTCCCGCCTCCGCATCGCGCTCGGGCAATAGGAGTTCGTCAACGTTCGGGGGTCCAGGTCACGGGGAGAACCATCGCCTCAGGCAGCGGAGCAAGGCCCGTCGGCAGAGGATGGCGCTTCAGGGCTCCGCGAACGGCCTTCAGTGCGGCGCGATCCCAAAGCGCGGAGCCGGACCCCTCCGCGAGCTCGGCCTCGCCGCCCCCCGGGTTCAGGTGGAGCCGGATGCGCGCGGTTCGGGGACTGGCGGGCGCGGGGATACCTGAAGTCTCACGTTGTAGGCTCGCCCCGGCCAGGGCGCGGATCTCGCGCAGATAGGCGGTCCAGGCGCTCGCGGGTGAGGCCGTCGCGGGGGAAGTGCCGGAGGAAGCGTGAGTATCGGCCGCCTGGGCCGAGGCGGGGACCGGTCTCGGGTGCCGCACATGGGGCGGCCCGAAATCGGGCGTTTGAATCAGCTTGAGTTCGGCATACGCATCGGCCGGGGCTTCGGCGGGCGCAGGTAGGCGATCGCTGCCCACCCAACCCGTGCCCAGGAAAACCGCATGAAAGGCGAGGCTCAGGCACAAGGCCTGGATTTCACGGCGCCGGCACTGGGAAACAATGTAATTTGCACGGGCTTTCATGAGGAGAGTGGGGTCAACGCGACCCTGGCATCCTTGACACTCTCCGGTACCCTCCGGTATCCAAAAGAGGAAGCGCCACGTGCAGGCGGTTCAAGGAGGAATCGAATACTCCTGCAGAATGACAGAACGATCACCCTAAACGAAAGGCTCACTACGCACTCCCCAACTATGGCACTTCCATCCTCCCCGTCATTTCCTCCCCGTTTCAAAAGCCGATTCCCCGCAAAGCAGAACAACGACGAGCACCGGATCAATGAGCGCATTCGCGTGCCTCAGGTCCGTCTGATCGACGAAAAGGGAACCCAGGTCGGCATCGTCGACACCCGCGAGGCGCTTCGCATGGCGCAGGACCGGGGGCTCGACTTGATGGAGGTCACCGGGAGCGCGAATCCGCCGGTCTGCAAGATCTGCGACTACGGCAAGTTTAAGTACGAGAAGAAGAAGAAAGAGCACCAGGCGAAGAAGAAGCAGGTGGTGATCAAGGTGAAGGAGGTGCAGCTGCGCCCCACCACCGATACGCATGACCTCGACGTGAAGTCGCGCCAGGCGCGCGGATTCCTCGAGGACGGCGACAAGGTGAAGTTCACCATGCTCTTCCGCGGCCGCCAGATCACCCATACCGAGATCGGCATGAAGGTGATCAAGGAGCTCGTGAAAGCCCTTTCCGACGTGGGGATCGTGGAGATGGAGGCCAAGCTTGAAGGCAAGAAGGCCATCATGATCATGGCTCCGAACGCGGTGAAAAAGCCTTCAGGGGCGGCCTCGAAGGCCGCTCCAGCGGCGAAGCCCGCCGCGGGGAAACCCGCGCCGGCCAAGCCGAACGGGAACGCGGATTGATTTGAGTCTTGAGACCGAGCCATGACGGCCCGGTCAACCGAAGTCCGAGGCGGCACCCAGCCGGCCTCGGAACCAGGGGGTGCCTATGGATGGGCAACAGAAGCAGGCCTTGCGCCGTCCGGCGCGTCCGGCCCGGATTTACGGGCGATCACTTTTTCAGCCGGCCCTGGGCCTGGTCGCCGCGATGCTGGCCTCGGCCTGCGCCGAGGGTCCGGGACCTGAGCCCGTCCCCTTCAACAAGGTGGCTCAGCCTGGAGTCCTGGCGAAGAAGGCTTACCTGATCAAGGTGAAGGGCGAGGGCGGCGAAGCCGTCTCCGCCGCGCACTCCCTAGCGGACAGGCTCCAACCGGGCGAGCGAATGGATGCCGTTCGCGAGGATCTCGTGCGCATCGAGTTCCCCGACGCCGAAAGCGCGCCCGGGCGGATCGAGCGTTTCCTGGATCACCCTGACCTGGAGTACGCCGAGCCCGACTACCCGGTGAAGGCCTCCATGCGCCCGAACGATCCCTCGCATTACCTGCAGTGGGCCCACCAGGTCGTGGACTCCTTCGGCGCCTGGGATCTGCATGTCGGCAGTCGGGACGTGCTCGTGGGCGTCGTGGACACGGGCATCGATCCAGATCACGTCGATCTGAAGGACAACCTCTGGAAAAACCCGGGCGAAACGCCCGGCAACGGCAAGGACGACGACGGCAACGGGCTCGTGGATGACGTCTACGGCTGGAACTTCCACGCCAACAACTCCCGCCCCGTGGCCGACGATCTGCCGAACTACCACGGCACCCATGTGTCGGGAACGATCGGCGCGGTGGGCAACAACGGCGTCGGAGTGGCCGGTCACGCGCAGATGGTGCGCCTGATGGGGCTGAAGTTCCTGGGCTCGAACGGCAGCGGGGACGTATCGAACGCCGTGAAGGCCATCGACTACGCCGTTCGCAAGGGCGTGAAGATCCTGAGCAACAGCTGGGGCGCGGGCGCAAGGTCTCAGCCCCTTGCTGAAGCCATCGAAAGGGCCCGTCAGAAGGGCGTGCTCTTCGTGGCCGCCGCCGGCAACGGGGGGCAGGACGGAGTGGGCGACGACAACGACCGCCTGCCCACCTATCCCGCGGCTTTCACGCACGACAACATCGTGGCCGTGGCCGCGACCGGCCGCAACGACGGCCTGACGTCGTTTTCGAACTACGGCCCGCGCAGCGTTCACGTCGCCGCCCCGGGCGAGGACATCTACTCCACCCAGAATGGGAACCATTACGGCTATCTGAGCGGCACCTCCATGGCCACTCCGCTCGTGAGTGGGGTGGCCTCCCTGATGTGGTCCCTCAAGCCCACAGCCACGTACAAGGAATTGAAGAAAGCCCTGATCGATACGAGCGACGCCGTGGCTGCGCTTCGCGGAAAGATCGCCTCGGGGGGACGCGTGAACGCCCGGCGGGCCTTGGCGGCGCTCCAGGGGGAGCCCAATCCTGATCCGGATCCAGACCCAGATCCCGATCCCGACCCAGATCCCGACCCGGATCCGAATCCTGACCCGGACCCCGATCCTCAGCCGGATCCCGGCCAAGAGGCCCGGCCCCCGACTCTGAACGGGACGACGAACCTGACAGTGACCAACATCTACCAGCAGATTCTCGTGGCCTATAACGTCTCGGAGGTTCCCGGGGCGGCCGGCGTCTACTTCGAGGTCAGCAGGCCCAACGTGGGGTTCTCGAATCCGAACGGGAACACGCCGGATCCCTTCCGGCTGTACTACCTGTACGGCACGGGGCCGGTGAACCAGGCCGTCCTGGTCCCGGCCCGAGATCTCCCGACCTGGGGGGTCTACTCCTTCCGGGTGATCGCTCTGAACGCGAGCGCCCAGGCGATTGGAGTGTTCTCGGACGCCGCGGTGCTTCGGCTCATCCCGGGCATGGGTATGAATACCCTGGATTTTTCCGGGGTTTCCGCCTCGGGGGAGGGGCTATTCCGAGGGAAATGAGCGCTTGACGAAAAGCCGTGCAATCCATTACTTAGGCCTCTCGCAAAAGAGGATCTCAAGAGCATGAAAACCAACAAGGCTGCGGCCAAGCGCTACAAGTTGACCGGCACTGGCAAAGTGAAATTCAAGCACCCGGGCCTTCGCCACAACCAGGGCAACAAGTCGCGCAAGCGCAAGATGAAGATGCGTTCGAAAGCGATCCTCTTCAACGGCGATACCTGGCACGTGGCGGGTCTTCTGCCCTACGGTTCCCTGCTCTAATCGGAAAGTCTCAGGAGTTAAGTCATGGCTCGCGCAAAACGCGGTTTTAAACGTCGCCGGTACGCAAAGAAGATCAGGGATCGCGCCGAAGGGTTTTTCCTTCGCCGCAAGAACACCTATCGCCGCATGGTGGAGGCCGTCGATGAGAGCCTCAAGCGCGCGCAGATGGGCCGTATCGCCAAGAAGCGCGACTTCCGCGGTCTTTGGATCGCCCGTATCAACGCCGCGGCCCGCATCCACGACCTGAGCTACAGCCGTCTGGTGGCCGCGCTCGACAAAGCGGCCGTGAAGCTTAACCGCAAGATGCTCTCGGAGATCGCCGTTCACGATCCGGCCGCGTTCAAGGCCATCGTGGATCAAGTCCGCTCCGGCGCGCCGGCTCACTGAGCGCCTAGATCATTCGACCGATGATCCAGCAGCTGGAAGAGCTGGGGACCCAGGCCTTGAAGGATGTCGAGGAGCTGGATTCGCTCCAGTCTCTAGAGTCGCTGCGCGTCGCGGTTCTCGGAAAAAAAGGAAGCATCAGCGAGGCCCTGAAGGGGCTGGGTTCCCTTTCGCCCGAGGAGCGCCCCAAGGTGGGGGCCGCCGCCAACCAGTGGAAGCAGAAGCTAGAGGCCGCAATTGAGGCCCGCAAGCGGATCCTGGAGGGCGCGGAGCTCGACCGGCGTCTGAAGAGCGAGCGAATCGACATCTCGCTTCCCTCCCGCAGGCTCTCCTTGGGAAGCCTGCATCCCATCACCCTCACCACCCGCCGCATCGTCGATGTGTTTCGCCGCATGGGTTTCGACCCGGTGACCGGGCCGGAGGTCGAGACCGACTTCCTGAATTTCGAGGCCGCGAACGTGCTGAAGGATCATCCGGCGCGCGACATGCAGGACACGTTCTTCCTGGGGCCTGACGTCGTGCTGCGCACCCACACCACGCCCAATCAGATGCGCCAGATGCTCTCGCGCAAGTGGCCCGTGAGGATCCTTGCGCCGGGCGCGGTGTATCGCAAGGACAGCGACGCCACTCACTCGCCGATGTTTCATCAGATCGAGGGGCTGTGGGTCGATCGCCAGGTGCGCATGAGCGATCTCAAGGGCGTGCTCGACTTCTTCGCGAAGGAGATCATCGGTCCAGAGGCGAAGGTTCGCTTCCGGCCCAGCTATTTCCCATTCGTGGAACCGGGCGCCGAAGTGGACGTGTGGTGGAAGGGCCGGGGCTGGCTCGAGATCATGGGAGCCGGCATGGTCCATCCGCGCCTGTTCGAGACCGCCGGCTACGACCCCAAGGAAGTGAGCGGCTTCGCGTTCGGCATGGGCGTGGAGCGAATCGCGATGATCCTGCACGGCATCCCGGATCTTCGCATGATGTATCAGGGCGACGTGCGCTTCCTCTCGCAGTTCTGAGTCTTATCGATCGGAGTCCGTCATGAAGGTTTCCTGGAATTGGCTGTCTACGCTCGTGGACCTCAGTGCGGTGGGCACGCCCGAGAAGCTCGCGGAGATCCTCACGGGGCTGGGGCTCGAGGTGGAGGCGGTGAATCGGCAGGGCGCGGGCTTCGAGCAGGTCGTGTCCGCGAGGGTGGTGAAGAAGGAAAAACACCCGGGCGCGGATCGATTGAACCTCTGCCAGGTGGATTCGGGCGACGGAAAACCGCTCCAGATCGTGTGCGGAGCGCACAACTTCAAGGAAGGCGACGTGGTTTGCCTGGCCCAGGTGGGAGCCAAGCTGCCGAACGGGATGCAGATCAAGGCTGGCAAGATCCGCGACGTGCTTTCCAACGGCATGCTTTGCTCGGAGGAGGAACTGGCGCTGGCCGCGAAATCCGAAGGGATCCTGGTGTTGCCCGCGGGAACGCCGCTCGGAAAGCCCGTGGCCGAGATCCTGGGGCGTGACGATACGACGCTCGAGCTCAAGCTCACGCCCAACCGCGGCGATTGCCTGAGCCTGCTCGGCGTGGCGCGCGAGGTAGCGGCGTTCACCGGCGCGGCGCTCAAGGCGCCGCTCCCCAAGGGTTTGCCCGCGGCCGGGGCGTCGCCGATCTCGACGGCGCTCGAGGCCGGTGAGTTCGCGCCCCAGTTTCTGGGCTGTTTCATCCGAGGCGTGAGAGTCGGTCCCTCCCCGGACTGGGTGCGCAAGCGGCTCGAGGCCATGGGCGCGCGCTCGATCAGCAACGTGGTGGACGCCACGAATCTCGTTCTCTATGAGCTCGGGCAGCCTGTGCACGCCTACGACGCGAAACGGCTTGAGGGCAAGCAGCTGCGGGTGCGCATGTCCCGCGCGGGCGAGGAGCTGCCGCTTCTCGACGGCACGACGGTGAAGCTCACGGGCGAAGAGCTCGTGATCGCGGACGAGAAGAAGCCCGTATCGCTCGCGGGAGTGATGGGGGGAGGGAATTCCGAGGTCACCGAGGCCACCGTGGACGTTTTCCTGGAGTGCGCCGAGTTTGATCCGGTGAAGACCCGGCGCGCGGCCTCGCGATTCGTGAAGCACACTGACTCCTCGCATCGGTTCGAGCGCGGCGTGAACCCGGAGGGCCAGAGGCTGGCGCTGGCGCGCCTGGCGGGGCTGGTGACGGAGCTGGCTGGCGGCGCGGTCGTAGGCGTGGCGGAGGCTGTTGGGCCTGCGCGTGGCGCGGGGCTGAAGCGCGCCCAAGTGGAGCTCGAGCCCGCGTTCATCGGGCGCTTCCTGGGCTTGGAGATCCCGGACGCCGAGGTGGAGCGGGTGCTTTCGCGCCTGGGCTGCGCGATCGAGAAATCGGGCGCGAAGTGGCAAGTGACTCCGCCCGCGCACCGGCTGGATCTCTCGATCCGCGAGGACTTCGCGGAGGAGGTGGCACGGTTCCTGGGTTACGACCGCATCCCCTCGACGATCCCCGCGCTCACCAACGCTCCGACCTCGCTCCTGGACTCGCCAGCCGCCCAGAGCTTCGAGGCTTTGGAACGGGTGAAGGACATCCTGGCGTCCCAAGGGCTGCGCGAGACCGTGAGCTACAGCTTCACGAGCCGCGAATGGCTCGCGAAATTCGGGTTGGAGTCGTCGCTCACGCTGATCAACCCCCTGAGCTCGGATCAGGAGGCGATGACGCCCTCGCTCGTGCCTGGGCTTGTGGCGGCGGCGCTCGAGAACCAGCGTAAGCACTTCGGATCGGAGGCGCTTGAGCTGCGCCTGTTCGAGGTGCGCCCCAGCTTCCAGGGTCCGGGTGCGGGCACGGCGGTTCACTCGAAATCCCGCACGGACACCGGGGTGACGGAAACCTGGCGCCTGGCCTTCGCCCTGAGCGGGACGCGTTACCAGGAAGGGCTCCAGGCCGACCGCAAGCCGCTCGATTTCTACGACCTCAAGGCCCAGTGGGAGCAGCTGGTGGAGCGCCTGGGAGCACGCGGGGTGCGGCTCACGGCCATGGGCGAGGGCTCCCGACTGCCGGCGGATCCCCGTTACGGGATGTTCCATCCGGGCCAGAGCGTGGCTGTGCTGGGCGGAAAGGAGGTGATTGGGGCCTGGGGCCTGCTTCACCCCAGGATTGCGAAGGAGCTCAAGCTGCGCGCGCCGCTGTGGATCGGCGAGGTGGATTGGGATGCGCTGCGTAAACTGGCGCGCTTCGCACCGCGTGAATTCAAAGCCTGGGGCGAGCATCCGGGCATGGAGCGGGATTTCGCGCTGCTCGTGCGCGACGGCATAGACGCTGACAAGATCACTCAAGTAGCTCTTGCCGCAGGCAAGCCTTTGGCAAAGGTCGTAAGGGTTTTCGATATTTACCGGGGTTCACCTGTTCCGGAGGGGATGACAAGCATCGCAGTGCGGGTTATCTTTTTGGATGACAGCAGGAGTTTGCAAGAGGCGGAAGCCGACGAAGTCTCAGGCAAAATTCTCGCTCGGTGGAAATCCGAGCTGGGAATTGACCTGAGAGGCTGAGCGAAGAAGCTGGCCATCGGCGGAAAAAGCCTTTGATTTCGGGATCAAACTCCCGAGCTGTGAGGAGGATACGGGCGCCGTGGCCATGACCAAAGCCGACATCGTCGAAGCACTGTACGAAAAGATTGGGTTTTCCAAGAAGGAAGCAGCCGATCTCGTGGAGATGGTGTTCGAAACCATCAAGGACACGCTGGCCGCCGGCCAGAAAATCAAAATCTCGGGTTTCGGGAATTTCGTGGTGCGCGAGAAACGCTCGCGCGTCGGACGAAACCCGCAGACCGGCGAGACGATTGAGATCTCGGCTCGGAGGGTGCTGACCTTCCGTCCGTCTCAGGTTCTTCGCGCCGAGGTGAACACCTCGCTCGAGGGCAAGCCGATTCAGCCCGACTCCATTCGGCGCAGGTCGTCTAAGGACGACGATGACGAGGATGGCGACGAGTGAGCGTCGTTGGCAGCGAACCCCAGGAGGGGGCAGCTGAATCCTTAGGGGGTGGGA
>JADZFF010000081.1 GCA_020850015.1 Bdellovibrionales bacterium
GGAACTCGGGAACGAGTTTGCCGTAGGAGATCTGCTCGAAGTACTCGCGCAGGCCCTCGGGGCCTTCGAAGAGCTCCTCCAGTCGGTCACCGTCGGGCGGCAGCTCGGCGATGTCCGAGAAGCGGCAGGTGAGCACGAGCCATTGGGAGGTGTCGGAGTTCTTGCCCACGCAGCCCGGCGTGCCCAGCGAGAGGCCCAATGAGACTGAGAGTAATGCAGTCAGGGAAACCCGAAATCGCATGGAAACCTCCGCACCTTCCCAAGAGCGTAAGGAGTTTTAACGCATTGCGTTATATCCTGAGTTCGGCGGAAACGAAAGTGGAATCCTGGCCTTGGCTCTGACGCGTGTGTCCTCGCGCCCGGGATGTGTCCTGTGGGACTCTGAGTCCGGGCGGGAGAGGTGCCTCATAAGTGTTTGATTTCACTGAGACAACGCTACGGCACGGCCGCTGCTCTACTCCTCGGCATCCGCCGGACATGGGGTTCGGCGGTACCGGAGGACGTAAGCGATGGACCTGAAGCACCTGGAAGGGGACATGGAGGGTATCCGCCATCTCCTCTCACACCTGCACGGCGAAGTGACCGCCCTCGAAGCCACCTACTCCCAGGTGCTTCACGTCCTCCGGAAACTCGAAGATCGCGCCGAGACCGATGACCTCACGGGGTTGATGCGTCGGGCGCCGTTCTTCGAGAAGTGGGACGCGTTGATCGAGAGCTGCAGAAAAATGGGACAGAACTGCGGAGTGTTGATGATCGACATCGACCACTTCAAGGCGATCAACGACAACCACGGACATCCGACCGGAGACGAGGTGCTCAAGCGAGTCGCGGAGCTCCTCAAGCAGTATGAATCCCCCGACTGCTTCAGCGGACGTTACGGGGGGGAGGAGTTCGCCGTCGCCATCAGAGGCACGGACGCGGAGATCCTGGGCCGCGCGGAGATGATCCGCCGCGGAACCGAGCGACTTCACGGCCGAGTCCTGGGGAGAGACGGCACTCCTTCAGCGAACGTGATGTGGAAGTGCACGCTCAGCGTGGGAATGGCGTCATCCCGCAAGGAAGGTCTCGACGCCCCTCGTCTCCTCAGGGCCGCAGACGCGGCTCTGTACGATGCAAAACGTAAGGGCAGAAACCAAGTTCGAGCGGCCTGACGCCCACCCCGACGTCTGGTCGCCGCCCGGCGCGCAAGGAGCGCGGGCCGGGACTCGCGGCGCATGAAGCGCGCAGTCGAAAAAGTGGTCGCGCGCGGGATCCGGATCCGCAGCCGGCAATGACGATGCCCGGCCCCCGAGTGGATCCAGGGCCCGCGCGCGGCTCAATTCCCTCCAGGCCGCTTCAGTGTCATGCTGGTGGGATGATCTCGAAGATCGGAATCGCTCTTCTCCTTGCCTCTTCAGTCGCCGCCCCCGCCGCCTGGGCCGGAATGAGCTACAGCACCACGCCGCCGGCCCAGCCTCAACAGGCGCAGCAGCCCGCGCAGACGCCGCCCCTCACGGGCGACGACGCCCTGATTCAGAACCTGATGCAGCAAAAATTGAAACAGCAGCAGGCCTACGACGCCATCAATCAGGCGAACCCGCTGAGCGAGCAGTTCGATCCGACGAAGGGCGCCGACCCGAACGCGAAGGGCCCGGTCGCCGAGGTGCAGCGGCTGCTTTCGAATCCCATGGTTCAGTCCATGGGTTCCGTGGCGCAGAGCCCGCGCGTCCAGGCATTGGCGATGGCAGTGGCTTCGCACCCCAACCGGTCGATGTTGCTCTACGTGGAGATCGCCGTACTCGTCGCTTTCTTCATCTTCCGCTCCTGGCGGCAGTCGATGGCCGGAGGATGGAAGGGGCGGCTTTGGGTGAGCGTATACTCCCTGGTGCTCCTGTGGGTCGTGGCGATCGGCGTGGTGCCGATCATCGTGCTCGGCGTTCCCTGGCTTCAGGCGCTCAATGGAGCGGCCGGCTAAAGCCGGATGAAGAGCGAAAACGTGGGTGAATACCCGCTCGCGGCGTCGAACTCGAAATTCGCCAGGTTGCGGGTCTGGATCCCCAAGGCCAGGTGAATGCGGTTCCAGAGCCACATGTAGCTCAGGTAGCCGCCCACGGCCTGAGAGGCGAAGTTGTACGAGGGCCCCAAGAGCAGCCGGTCCCAGTTGTCGAGAACGATCTCGTATCCCGATTCGATGCTGCTCTGAAACAACCCGCTTTCGGCCGAAGCCTGGGATCCCGTGAGGATGTTGAAAGCGACGTGCGAGAGGATCCGGGAGTTCGAGCGGATATCTACATGCGTGGTGAAGCGCAGGTTATAGCCCAGGTCGAAGCGCACGTCGTAAACCCCGATCACGGACTGCGCGACATCGAAGTTGGGCGAACGGTAGACCTTGGCTTTCGCCCTGAGGTTCGCCACGCCGAGCACGTTGGCGTAGACGTTGGTGCCCACCGCGAACCCGTTCGTGAATCCGTACTGGTAGGCTCCGACGACGTCGACCAGGTGCTCGCCCTCGCTGAGGGTGGCCGCCGTCTCCGGGAGGAACATGCCCTGGTATACGAGCGGCTTGTAGCGGGCCGACACCTGCGCCCCGTCGATCTGGAGGTCAACGCGCCCCTTGAACCTCGCTTCGGCATCGCGCACGTTCAGGCGTTGCGCGAAATCGCCCACGACCACCATGCCGTTGGCGTAGTGGAGCTTGAGGCGCAATAGCACCCGACCCTCCTCGATCCGCTCGGCGAGGGCGATGCAGACCTCGCGGTAGCTCCCGTCCTCGTTGCGCGCTCGGATCACCCAGTGATCGCCCAGCTCTCCGGCGTCGCCCTTTCCTTCAACCTGCACGTGCCATGCGTCTACGACGCGTGCGACGCGGTACTCGGGCGCGGCCGAGGCGAAGCGAGGGACGAGGGCGAGCGAAAGAACGGCCGCCGACAGGATCAGACGAATCTGCAGTCTCAGTGTGGAAGTCACGGCGGGATGCTTACGGAATTTTTCGGACGGTAGAAACTATAAAGGACCCGACAGTTGGCGGCTCGACCGGTTTCCGGAAGTGCCGTCCTATCGGGTCCTTTATAACCACGGGCCCCGACGGTTTGGGGGGAGAGAAGTCAGAACCCGTAGATGTGCTGTCTTATCGCCGCCGGGGCTTCGGGCACAATCAAAAAGTATTGCCCCTAACAATTTTCTGCATAGCGGCAACTTACTGTAAATAAAGGGGTTCTTGTGATTCTCTGGGAAGCTAAAAGCGGGTGCGGACGAAAAAGCCCGAGAGGGAGTCGTTCCCGCCGTCGGGCTGATTGAGGCCCGGAAGGTTGTAAAGCACGTGGTTGGGGAGCGGGCCCTCGTAGCCCCGCCAGGTGGCGCCGAGCTCCAAAAGATCGGTGCCGAGGGTGACCTCGGTGTGGGGCTCCACGACCACGCCCTCCGCATGCACCCGCGAGGTCGCACCGGCTTCACCCGTGATGCGGGGCCGGCCGACGAAGGGTAGTCGCGGACCGGCACTTTCGAGACGGACGCCGCCGTCACTGATCCACTGCGAGGCGCCGGCCTGCGTGGAAAGCTCCACCCCAGTCTCGGCATAGACACGGATCTCGAGGTCTCCGGCGCGACCCCGTGCCCGCAGCAGGCGGGGTTGCACGCCGAGCCGCGCTTCGCCCAGGGCGCCCACTCGGAGTCCGCGCTCATCGGCCACCTGGACGCGTTCCGCGAACCGTGCGGGTGTGTTCTCGTTCACCCAGTGGTGCCAGACGGTTTGTTGCGCGGCCGAGCTCGTGGGCAGGTCGGTAGGAGTGCTGTCGAGGAAGTGCGCCCCGGCGGCCGCGCTGACGTACAGGGTGCGCCCCGCCAGGCGGTTGTCCCAGCGGAGAAGCAGTTTCTGCTCCTCGGTGAAGTGCTGTTGGACGAATCGCACGCCCTCGGCGTCGACGCGAGAGTCGTCGTCGGTGCGGGCGCTGAAGAGATCGTTCGAGAGGATCACGGTGAAGCGGCTCCCGTCCGCGAGGCGAACCTCCAAGGTGGCACCGTAGCCGTGGGTGTGGCCTAGGTCGTCGCTCCGCCCTTCCCAGGACTCGGTGGGGAGCAGGTCGCTCGCGCCTTGATCGTTCGCGAGCCGAAATGTCAGGACAAGGCTGTGCTCAGGTGCCGGGGCAGGCGAGTCGCCCCCGCAGCCGCGTGGGCTGCCCAGAATCTCGGGTGCGATGAGGGCGGGCAGAGCGAGCGCGTGGTTCACGGCGCGGGCGATTTCGGGCGGGATCACGTCAGCCTTCCCAAGAGAGGGCATGAGCGCAGAAAGGAGCGTCATGCCCAGAAGAGCTTTCCCTTGTCTGGTCAACAACACGGGAAAAAGAAGTGCAAGGCCTGAGCCCCAGGAGGGCCAGAGATTCCGAAGGCTTGGCGCGCTCCCCAGGGCACGGTGCTGATCAATCCTTGGTCGCCCGCAAGCCGACGGCCGTGTCGCGCGTGACACGGCCGTCGGCCGGAGTTCCCGCCGATCAAGATTGGGTGTAGTACGTCAGGCTCCCCCTCGCGCCCAAGCTCTGAAAACGCCGAAACTGCCGTCTGGTCGCAGAGAAAACGTGAAAGCCTACGCTGCTTCTCCGGGTCACCCTCAAACCAGCGGGCCCTGACCCAGTCGAAGTCCATCGAGATCACCGCGACGATCGCCACCCCCAAAGGCGCTCGCCGACGGCGACGTAGTTCGGGAGGTCGGGCGCGGCCGAAGCCCAAGCAGCACCCGTGTTCTTACACGAATCGCGCCTCGTAGGCCGACACCAGGCACCTCGCCACGTCGGCCTCGCTGAAACCCATGTCACTGCGTGCGTGGCGAAACTCGTCTTCCAACGAAACGGCGAAGACGCCCGGATCGTCGGTGTTGATCGAAACAGGCACGCCCGCGCGCATGAGCCGCGCGGCCGTGTGCTCGGCGTAGGAAGGCGCGCACTGGGTGAGGATGTTGCTGGTGGGGCAAACCTCCAGGCATACGTTCTTCTCTCGCAGGTGCTCCACGAGCTTCGGATCCTCCACGGCGCGGATTCCGTGGCCGATGCGTTCGGCGCCGAGGAGTTCGAGCGCCTCCCACATGTTCTCGGGGCCCGAGGCTTCGCCGGAGTGGATGGTGATGTGCACGCGTTTGTCGCCGCCGCGTTTGGCTTTCACCGCGGGCGCAAAGGCGTGCTCGAACATGCGGCAGGGAAAGTTCACCTCGTTGCCCGCGAGATCCACGCCCACGAAGCGTTCGAGATTCTTCAGGTAGAATTCCACGGTCTGGGCGGCGGCCTCCTCGCCGAAGTCGCGCGAGGCGATGCAGATCAGGCCCGTGCGCAGTCCCGGGTACTTGGCCTCGGCGCGTTTGCAGCCGCGGTAGAATCCGTCGAGCGCGACATCCCAGGATAGTCCGCTCGGCGCGGTGACGAAGGAGGGCGAGTAACGGAGCTCGGCCACGCGGGTCCCCTCGTTCCAGCAGTCTTCGGCCACCTCGAAGCCTACGCGTTCGAAGTCGGCGGGGCCGGCCAGCACCTTCGGGAAGAAGGTGAACTTGTCGAGCACGGAGCTCAGGTCGGCCATGGGTTCACGCAGGAAGATGCGATCGCGGAAGGCGGCAAGCGAGGTGCTTCGGGTTACGAGCCCGCGGGCCTGGCCGAGCTCATAGAGCGTCTCCAGGCGGATTGATACGTCGAGGTGGCGGTGAAGCTCGGTTTGCGGAACGCCCTGCGCGGGCGCGGCGGCGGAAGTCACGTCTTCAACCCTGCCTTCAGCCCATGATGTGGGCGCCGGAGTCCAGGTACATCGTGCTGCCGGTGATGTGCACGCCGCCGGGGCCGCAGAGGAAGGCCGCGAGCGCGCCCACGTCGTCCTGCGTGATTTTCTCCTTGAGGGGCGCTTTCTCGGCGGCCGAAGCCAGCATCGAGCGGAAATCGCGGATGCCCGCAGCGGCCAGGGTCTTCACCGCCCCGGCCGAGATGGCGTTCACGCGGATTTTCTTGGGCCCCAGATCCCAGGCCAGGTAGCGCACGCTGGCTTCGAGGCAGGCCTTGGCCACGCCCATCACGTTGTAGTTCGGCACCACCTTCTCGGCGCCGTAGTACGAGAGCGTGACGATGCTGCCGCCGCGGCCTTCCATGAGGGGTTCGGCGTAGCGGGCCATCGAGACGAGCGTGTAGGCGCTCACGTCCATGGCCTTGAGGACGCCTTCGCGCGACGTCTTCACGAAGCGGCCCTCGAGATCCTCCTTGTTGGCGAAGGCGATGGCGTGGATGACGTAGTCGAGATGCCCCCACTTCGACTGGATCTTCGAGAAGAGGGCCTGAAGTTCCTCCTCGTTTTGGGCGTCGCAGGGCTCAACGAGCGAGGCGTTCACTTCTTGCGCCAGCGGGCCCACCCGGCGCTCCAGGGCCTCGTTGAGGTAGGTCACGGCGAGCTCGCAGCCCCCTGCGTGCAGGTGCTGGGCGATGGACCAGGCCAGGCTGCGCTCGTTGGCGATGCCCACGATCAGGGCCTTTTTCCCTTCGAAGATCTTGGCTGAATTCATCATAGGTGGGACATCTTAGGCTTGGCTCGGAGCGGGGGGCAAGGCTGAAAGTCGTCTGCTGCGGCGCAAATCTCCAGCGATTGACAATATGCGTCAAATTTGGATACTTAGGGCCTCCCGCCAGGCCCCCGTTTTCGGGATGGGAGACCTATGGCTCTGATTGTTCAAAAATTCGGCGGCACCTCCGTGGGTTCCGTGGAGCGCATCCGCGGAGTGGCCGCGCGTGTGCTCGATACCGTCGCTCAGGGTCATCGAGTGGCCGTGGTGACATCCGCGATGTCAGGAGAGACGAACCGGCTCGTGGCGCTGGCGCACGACATCGACCCACTGCCCTTTTCGCGCGAGTACGACCTGATCCTCTCTGCGGGCGAGCAGGTGGCCGTGGGGCTTTTGGCCCTCGCCATCAACGCCGAGGCCCGCAAGCGCGGCCTCGTCCCCGAAGGCGGCACGAAGGCTCGGGGTTATCTAGGCCACCAGGTGGGAATTCACACCGACAACGGCTACTCCAAGGCCCGCATCCGGGAGATCGACACGAAGCTCCTCTTCTCCGAGCTCGATGCCGGAATCGTGCCCGTGGTGGCCGGGTTCCAGGGCGTGGACGACAGCAACAGCATCACGACGCTCGGCCGCGGCGGCTCGGATACGAGCGCGGTGGCGCTTGCGGCGGCCCTCAGGGCCGACGACTGCGAGATCTACACGGACGTCGACGGCGTCTACACCACGGACCCCCGTCTCTGCCCGAAGGCCCGGAAGATCGAGCGCATCTCCTACGAGGAGATGATGGAGCTCGCGTCATTGGGAGCCAAGGTCCTTCAGATCCGCTCGGTTGAGCTCGCGGCCAAGTTCCGCGTGCCCCTGCACGTGATTTCCAGTTTCAGCAACACCCCCGGCACCCGCGTGGTGCATCGTGAGGAGCTCGGTATGTCCATGGAGCAAGTCGACGTCTCAGGCGTGGCCGCAGACAACAACCAGGTCAAATACCACCTCCGAGGCCTTCCAAACCGGCCGGGCGTGGCGGCGATGGTATTCGGTGCGCTCACGCGCGAATCGATCGTCGTGGATGTGATCGTTCAGGACATGCCGGTATCGGGCATGGCCAGCCTGAGCTTCACGGTGGGTGAAGCCGAAGCCCTGCGCACGCAGACGGCCCTCGAGCGGCTGAAGGCCGAGGCCTTCCGCGAGATGGAGATCCAGTCCGACAAGAGTCTGGCCAAAGTGAGCATCGTGGGCGTGGGCATGCAACACCATCCTGGAGTGGCCGCCCGCATGTTCCAGATTCTAGGCGAGCAGAACATCGATATCCGCCTGATCTCCACCTCGGAGATCAAGGTGAGCTGCCTCGTGGCGGCTGACCAGATGAAGCTCGCGGTGGAGTCGTTGCACCGCGGCTTCGGGCTCGATCGACTTGATTGAGTCTGTTCCTTCGTTGACGCGCCTTCGGGTGCGGCGCATTCTGAAGGCTGACTCATATGCACACCGGCGCGCGCACACCGCCCCGGCTCCTGGTGCTCGGCGCGCTCGTGGTCGTCCAGGTGCTTTTCGGGCTCAATTACGTGGTTTCCAAAGTGGTGGTGGGATCTTTCCCGCCGCTGGTGTGGGCCAGCCTGCGCATCATCGTTTCCTCGGCGCTAATGGTGGGTTTGGCGCTATTGATGAAACGGCCCCACCCGACCGACGGGCGGAAGTTTTTCGGTCCCCTGGTCTGGCTGGCGCTCCTCGGAACTGTCATCAACCAGGCCTGTTTCCTGGTGGGATTGAAGCACACCACCGCCTCGAACAGCGCCATCCTGAACACTCTGATCCCCGTTTTCACGCTGCTTGTGGTGACGATCCGAGGGCAGGAGAGCCTGGGTTGGAAACGCGTGGTGGGCTTCCTGTTCGCCTTCGCGGGCGTGCTTGTTCTCCGGAATGTGGAGCACTTCACGCTCTCGGATGAGACGGCCTTCGGCGATCTGCTCACGCTCATCAATTGCCTGAGCTTCGCTCTTTTCCTGAGCTTCAGCCGCAAGTTCATCCGCGAGCATGATCGGGTCTGGACCACGGCCTGGCTGTTCATCTACGGCAGCGTGGGCATCACGGCGCTCGCGGGTCCCGACTGGGCCGTCTTCACCTGGCCCGAGATGACGCCCCGGCTCTGGGGCGCGGCGACCTTCGCCATCGTGGGCGGCACGCTGCTCACTTACTTCCTTAACAACTGGACACTGGCCTACGCGCGCTCCACGCAGGTGGCGTTGTTCGTGTACATCCAGCCCGTGGTGGCGGGCGTGTTCGCTTGGTTTTGGCTGGACCAGCCCATCACCCCGCGCATGGTCGCGGCGAGCCTCCTGATCTTCATGGGCGTGATCCTGGTGCTTCGGCGCGACTCGGGACATGATCTCCGCGACGACGAGCATTCCAAGGGGATGGTGGCATGACGGTAACGATGAAACCGGCGGGCTTCTGGATTCGCGCCCTCGCGGCGCTGCTCGATGGCATCCTGCTCACGGCGGTGGCCTACGCAGCGGAATTCGCGGTGCTCGGGGCGATGTACCTTTTCCGGGTCTGGGTCTTGGGCGGCACGGCGGAGTTGCCGTTGAGCGAGTCTTTCAGCGCGGTCTTCGTTCAGGTCGTGAACGCGATCATCTATGCGCTTCTGGCCCTCGTCTACTACACCTACGGGCACCTGCGCTGGGGCACCACGCTCGCCAAACGCCCTTTGGGCATCAAGGTCGTGAACGAGAAGGGCGGGCCCATCACGCTGAAGCAGAGCCTGCTCCGGAACCTCGGGTACGTGCTCTCCTACCTTCCCTTCGGCGCGGGCTTCCTGATGGCGGCGCTGAACGCCGAGAAGCGCGCCCTGCATGAGCTCGTGAGCGGCACGCGCAGCGTGCGGGCGACCTTCTGAGGTATCCGATTCCCTATTGATGCTCGGCGCGTCAAGGCGGGCCATATAGA
>JADZFF010000082.1 GCA_020850015.1 Bdellovibrionales bacterium
ATCATCAACATGATGCGCCGTTACGCATAAAGGTCTCCGACCCCTTTAGAACGGAGCGGCGGCGCTGAAGGCGAAAAACGCGGTCACGAGCGGAAGCACCACCATCAGACTGATGCCCCCTTCGGAAAGCAGGGTTTCGACGAATAGACTCGCGGATTGTTTGAGGGAAGTTTTCACTGGGAATCTCTCCATGATTGACTTTTTCCGTCCACTTCGTCACATCCGTGAAGTGGACTCATCCAGCTCATCGGCAGGAACTGCCCCGAGGTTAGAAGTTTCCGTGGAAGACCTTGCCCGGGGCGGAGCGGGGGTGGGCCGCGCACCTGACGGCCGCACCGTATTTACTCCACTGACGCTTCCGGGCGATCGAGTGCGCATTCGTGTGGTGAAGGAGGAGAAACGTTACCTTCACGCCGAACTGGAAGAGATCCTGACGCCCTCCCCCCAACGCGTGATTCCCCGGTGTTCGGTTTTCGGAAAGTGCGGGGGCTGCGACTGGCAGCATGTTCCCTACGAGATGCAGTGGGCCACCAAGGTCAGGGGAATCCGCGAGGCGCTCGCCAGGGCCTCCATCCCGGCCCCTGCCCCCTGGGCCGAGTTCCCCGCCGCGGATCCATGGAATTACCGCAACCGTGTCCAGCTTCGTGGGAGGGGCAGCGAGATCGGCTTCCACGCCCGGGGATCCCACGGGCTCGTGAATATTGAGCGCTGCGAGATCGCCCGCCCGGAGATCAATGCCGCGCTCGCCGAGGCCCGCGCCCGCGGGCAGGCTCTGGGCCGCGAGTACAAGGTGGAAATCGAAGTGCTTCGCGAGTCGGCGCGGATGACCTGGGATTCCCCACACGGGACGGCGGGGTTCCGCCAGGTGAATGACGCGCAAAACGAGCGTCTGCGGACCTGGGTCGCCGAGGCCTTGATGGAGGGTGGCCCGAGCGCCCTGCTGGACCTTTACGGAGGCGATGGAAACTTGACATCCTCCCTTGCCCGTCGTGTGGATCACGTGGATGTGGTCGATCTCGGCGCGCCCCGTGAACGCCCCCCGGGCATACCTGAAAACCTGCGGTATCACCGCGCCCCAGTCGCCGCCTGGCTCGGGCGGCGCCAGGCCAATGACGCAAAGGCCACCCATGTCGTCGTGGATCCTCCGCGCGAGGGGGTGGGGCGCGAGCTTCCCGTCATGCTGGACTCACTTCGCAAGCTCGGTGCAAGAGCAGTGGTTGCGGTGGGCTGCGATCCCGACTCCTGGGCCCGGGACCTCAAGGGGTGGACTGGGGCGGGATGGAGGATCACCCGGGTGGCCGTGCTCGATCTTTTCCCACAGACCCGGCATGTTGAGGCCGTGGCCAGGCTGGAACGAAGCTGATAGGCTCGGGGGTGGACATGTCGGAAGCTCAGGTTTTTGGCCGAATATACTCAGTTTTCGCTTTGGCGCTCGGCTTGGCGCTTGCGGGTTGCTCTAGCTCCGGCCCCAAACGCATGTCGGACGAGGAACGCGCGCGGGCGCATCTCGCGATCGGCGATGGCGCATTGAACGAGGGCGATTTCACGGGTGCCCTGATCGAGTACGACAAGGCGGAGAAGCTCAACCCGAAGCTTCCTGAGCTGCACCACTCCAAAGCCCTCGCCTACATGAGGAGAGGGGACCTCCCGACCGCGGTGAGATGCGCGCGTGCGGCCCTCGACCTCAGGCCTTCCTCCACGGACGCGCGCAATACCCTGGGAAAGCTGCTCGTTGACCAGGGGCAGACCAAAGAGGCACAGAAACATCTGGAGCAGGCTGCGGCCGACCCCCTCTACCGGGACGCGTTCAAGCCGCTCTCGCTGCTCGGGATGATCGCTTATCGCGCCGGAAACCAGCGCGAGGCCGAGCACTTTTTCGGCCGCGCCATCCAGCTTGATCCTCGCCGAGCCTGCGTGGCCTATTATTATCGCGGGAATATTCGCGTGAAATCCGGCGACATGACGGCGGCCCTGGATGACTACGACCGCGCGGTGATGAACGCCTGCGGGAGTTTCGCGGAAGCCCATTATGCCAAGGCTCTCGCGCTCTCCCGCGCCGGTCAGTTCGACGATGCTCGGAAGAAGTTCGTCGAGGTGACGAAGCTGTTTCCGAAGCACGAGGTCGCCAACCAGGCCAGACAGCAGCTGAGGGTGCTTCCTTGAGCCAGCCAAGTCTCGGTACCTATTTGCGTCAGGAGCGCGAACGCAAAGGCATCACCATCGAGCAGGTCGCCTCGGCGACGAAGGTCAGCGTGAGGCTCCTGCACGCGCTTGAGGCGGACCAGTACACGGATCTGCCAGCCGCGCCCTTTGTTCGCGGGTTCGTGACCTCGTTCTGCCGGTTCGTGGGCATGGACGACAAGGACGTGCTCACGCGCTATCGCCTGTTCATTTCGGAAAAGGCGCTCGAGCGGCCGTCCAGGGAGGGAGGCCACAGCGGTTACGCCTTCGATCGCCAGGGTGAAGAGCGGTCGCGCGCGCTGTTGTGGATGGCCATGACCGGCTTGGTCGTCCTCGGCGGAGTCACGATGGTGTTTCTGAAGCCGGCGCTGAAGCACCGCCGGATGTCCCAGCTTGAGCCCATCCGTGCCGTCCAGCCGGCGAAATCAGCGCCCGCGGCGGCGGTCGTGAGCGAGCAGGTCGCGCCGACCTCTCCCGCTCCTTTGCCAGTCGCCGCGCCGGTAGCGGCCCCGCAAGCGCCCGCGGTCCCGCCCGCTCCTCCGGCGCCCGCCGCCGACGGTGCGAAGGCGCCGACCACCACGACGGCAAACGCCGAGGTGGTGGCCTCGAGCTCGGCGAAGTCCCAGACCGCCGCCCAGGTTTTGGGACCTTTTACTCCCGCAACCCTTGCCGCCGCCGATAGGGCCGCCCGAGAGGCCAAAGAGCCATCCGTCGACCAGGCGCTCGAACCGGAGGAGAAAGACCCCCTCCGAAAGGGAGATGACCTGAATCCTCAACAGGTGGGACAGAAGGCGGTATTCCGCTCACTTGAGAACATCTGGGTCCGTTACCAAATTGACGATCGTGAGCCGCACCAGTTCATGCTTCTCAAGGACAAGCAGCTGGTGATCAAAGCCGAGCGCCAGATTCTTTTCCAGGTTTCGAACCCACGCTCGATCGAGCTGAGGGACCGCACGGGCTCGTACCGCCCCGTGGCGAGCTCGGACCTCCTCGTGGAGAGAAATGACACCTCAACCCTGGTGTTCCCGCGTCAAGAGGCGGAAAAGATTGACGATCCATTCCCGGGAAAGCCGGCACTCCCCGCGACGCCGAGTCCGGGCGAAGCTACCGAATCACAAGACTCTTAGCCCCCTTCGCTATCCACACGCATTCATGAAGTTATCCACACACGCTAAGCTCATGGAATTGCATCTTATTTTCTCTTAGATGGGGGGTTTTTTAGTGAAGCGTTCAAAGTTATCCCCAAAAAGCGGGGTTTTTCGCTTCTTCCTGTTACCAGGTGGCCTTTTTGAAGCCAAAAATTGCTAAAATTGTGACGGCTAAGTTTGGAAGCCATAAGACAGCCGCGGGTGGAAGCTTTCCGGAGAAGCCCTTGGTCGTTGCGTAGGCCAGCAAAGTCCAGAAGAGCAGGACCACCACGAAAGTCACGAGCACCGCGCTCGCCCTCGCAGAACGCGTTCGAACGGTGCCGAAGCCGATTCCGAGGAATACGAACACGAACGGGCTCAAGGCGATACTGAAGCGGCGCCAAAGCTCGGTCCTGTACCGCCGTTTCTTGCGGGGCTTCATGTGAGGGTCGGCGATCCCTTCCAGAAGACGGGCCATGGGTAAGCGTCGCGGCTTCACCTTGCTGTCGTCTTCGCCCTCTTCGATTTCCAGGTAGAGGGAGTACTTCGAGAAGTTGATCTTCTGGTAGGTCTCGGATTCCTCGCTCGTCTGGTGGATGTTTCCGCGCTTGAGCTCCAGCACGACGGCGGCGCCGAACTCGGATGGTGTCTCCACGGGGCGTACGCCGCCGTTCGCGGCGACCACGGTGAAGGGAGTCTTCGGTTCGCGTTCGTCGAATATGAATACGTTCTTCAGGTGGCCGGTCTTCGGGTCGACCTCATCGGCATAGATCAGGAGATCGTAGAAGCCCTTGTTGAAGGTTCCTGGTTTGATCGCGCCCACCGCTTCCGTGTTGCTCAGGCGGGTCAGCGTGCTCTTGAGCTCGTTCTCTGCCCAGGGAACCCACCCGAGGTTCAGCGCCAGCGAAAGCGCCACCACGCCGGCTGAGATTCCGAGCACGGGCGCGGTCATGCGCCAGATGCTGATGCCGCAGGCCTTCATGGCCACGAGCTCGCTGTCGGCCGAAAGCCGGGCGAAGGCCAGCAGCACGGCGAGCAGGAACGCCACGGGTAGCGCCATGGGCAGGAAGCTCAGGGTGAGGAGCGCCACCATCCGTCCAAGCAGGCTGAAGGGCATGCCGTGGACGATGAACATCTCCGCCAGGCGAAGCACTTGGAACATCAGGAAGACGAACAGGAGAAAGAGCAGCGCCCCCAGAAATGGATTCATCACCTCCACGAGGAGGTAGTGGTCGACCTTCTTGCCGATGCGCGCAAGGCGCGCTCGGGCACTGCCCAGCGCCTCAATAAGCATTGCGGTTGACGAAGCCCTTCCACACGGTGAGGAAAATGATCTTCCAATCCAGGCTGTAGGACCAGTTTCGGATGTAATAGAGGTCGCACTCGATCCGGCGGTCGAGGGAGGTGTCTCCGCGCCAGCCGTTCACCTGCGCCCAACCCGTCAGGCCCGCCTTCACCTTGTGCCTGAGCATGTAGTGGGGAATCCTGGTTTTGAACTGCTGAACGAAGTAGGGCTGCTCCGGGCGCGGGCCCACGAGCGACATCTGCCCGCGGAAAACGTTCCAGAGCTGGGGGAGCTCATCAAGGCTTGTCGTTCGCAGGAAGGTGCCCAGCGCCGTGCGCCTCGGGTCGTTCTCGACCGTCCAGGCCGAGCCGCCGGTCTCCGCGTCCGCGCGCATCGTCCTGAACTTGAGCATCTCGAAGGTACGGCCATCCAGACCCATGCGTTTCTGCCGGAAGATCACCGGGCCGCGCGAGCCTAGCTTAACTGCGATCGCGAGAAGCAGGAGAAGCGGCGAGAGAAGCACCAAAGCACCAAGGGAAAGCGAGAAATCGGTGGCGCGCTTGAGCACCATTCCCCAGCCTTCCATGGGAGAGCCGTTGAGGTTCACGATGGGAAGGCCTTCGAACTCCTCCACCTCGCAGCCCACGGTCACGAACTCGTGGACGTCTGGGATGAGTTTGACCTCAACCCCCTCGTCGGAAATCCGGGTCAGTAGCGCATCGAGCTGGGGGTATTGCGCCCGCGGGAGCGAGATCACCACCTGATCCGGGCGCTTCTCACCAATCAGCCGGCCGATGTCCTCAAAAACGCCAAGCACCGGCACCCCGCCGACGCTTTTCGTGGGCGAATCCGCCGCTACCACCGCGCCCATCGCCCGAAATCCCAGCTCAGGGTATTTCTTCAGTCGGGCGGCCAGCCAGTCCATCGTCGGGCCCTCGCCCACGAGCAGGACATGCCTGAGATTCCAGCCCCTGGCCCGCGCGATCCGAAGCGCGTTACGGAGCGCGATCCTGAAGCCCAGCAGCCCCGCCACGGAAAGGCCGGCGAAAGCCGCCATCACCGCGCGTGAGTACCGGTACTCGCTAAAGACGTAGGTCAGGGCGATGAAGAGCAGCAGCGCCAGCGAATGCGCCCGGATCAGAAGCTGGATCTCATGGGTCCGGCGCAGCATCCGCCGGGGCCGGTAAGCCCCCATCGACGCGAGTACCGTCGACCAGAGGATCATGACCAATGGGAGCAGCGCGGCGTAGGTCTCAAAGGGGGGGATGCCCTTGGTGACAGAGACCACTTCAAGGTCGAAGCGCAGCCAGTAGGCGGCGAGCCACGCGGCACCCACCACGGCGGCGTCGACCACGCGGAAGACGCCTCCCACGATGTGCTGATACCGCTTCAACATCCGAGCCCCCTATGCTACCCCAAGACACTCAACTACGCGAACCTGTACGCGAATCTATGCAAGGAGTCACTGCGATGTCGTCGGCCATGCCCCGCTTCGAGGTCCGTCCTTCGGCCACGGCGGCCGAGACTCTTTGGGTACCTGTCTTCCAGGACGCCCGCAAGAAACCCTTCACTCCCGCGAAGGACCTGGCTGAGCGCGTTCGCCTGCTTTCGCGGGCCGAGGTGATGACGGGCGCGGCCAAGTCGATCCAGTTCCTCCGCTACGCCGGGGGCAAGGGAGCGGAGCATGCGCTCTTGTCTGGCATGGGCCAGCCTGACGTCGCCACGGCCGAGGAGCTCCGCCAGAGTGGCGCCTCCGTGGGCGTGCGCTTGAAGGCTGAGAAGGTCGGCTCCGTGCATCTCCGGCTCGAGGATCTTCGCAAGGGGCTCGAGCCCAAGGGTCGTCTCTCTTGGGAGGAAGCGCTCGAGGCCCTGCTCGAAGGCTTGGCGTTGTCTCGATACGAGGTCCTGCACCGCAAGTCTGGGAAGGACGCCAACCGGTACAAACAGGCGCTCACGATCGCCGTGGTGGCCTCCTCTCGCGCCGATCAGACGCGCGTGAAAGGTGTGTTCGACCGCGTGACCGCGACTGCGGAGTCGATGTTCGTGACGCGGGACTGGTCGAACGAGCCCGCGAACTTCGGCACCCCCGAGTTCTACTCGCAGCAGGCCATGAAGATCGCGCGCGCGCACGGGCTCAAGGCCCGCGTCATGAAGGAGTCCGAGTGCAGGCGCGAGAAGATGGGGCTCCTCCTGGCCGTGGGCCAGGGTTCGGAGCGCGAGTCGCGCGTGGTGATCGTGGAGTATTCTCCCAAGGGCGCCGAGCGCGGGAAATCGCTCGTGCTCGTGGGCAAGGGCGTGACCTTCGACACCGGCGGCATCTCCATCAAGCCCAGCGCGAAGATGGAGGACATGAAGCACGACATGAGCGGCGCCGCTACCGTGTTCGGCGCGATCCTCCTGGCCTCGCGGCTCAAGGTGCGCAACCGCGTCGTGGCGATCATGGGTTTCGTGGAGAACATGCCGGATGGCACGGCCGTGTTGCCGAGCGCCGTCGTTGCCGGCCGCAACGGCAAGACGGTGGAGATCATCAACACCGACGCCGAAGGGCGGCTCGTATTGGCCGACCTTCTGGACTACTCCAAGCACTTCAAGCCCGACGCCATCGTGGACGTGGCCACCCTCACGGGCGCCGTGGGTTACGTGCTCGGCAATCAGGCCTGCGGCCTCTTCGCGAACGACGACTCTCTGGCCGAGCAGCTCTCCGAGCTCGGGGAGCGAACGGGCGAACGTATGTGGCATCTGCCGCTCTTCGACGGTTATCTAAACACATTGCGTTCCGAGTACGCTGATTTGAAGAACTGCTCGGCTTCTGCCGAGGGCGGCACCGCCACGGCCGCGATGTTTCTGAAGCAGTTCGTGCCGAAGGACGTGGCATGGGCGCACCTCGACATCGCTTACACCGCCTGGGATCTGGGGCACCTGCCCTACCATCCGAAAAAGGGCGGCAGCGGAGCGCATGTCCGGGCTCTGGCGCGATTGGCTGCGGAGCTCTGAGCGTGAGACTCGCGGTCGTGGTCCTGGCCGTCGGTCTGCTTTCGCCGGGAGCGGCGATGGCGAAGGGCGAGCTTCCGGGTTTTTCCGTTTCGGCCGGTTTGCTCGGCCGTCAGGTGCTCTCGACGGCGGCCGACGACGATGGCAGCAGCGGAATGTTCGGTACGTTGCTCCCTGCCTTGGGATTCTCGGCCAGTGTCAGCCTTTCGGGATCGTTTGGGCTTCGGCCCTCGGCTCTCTACACGCCGCTCGGGCGGACTGCTGCGAACGATTCCGCCTCGGTACGCTTTCTCTCTTTGGAGATTCCCGTGGGCTACCTTGGCGGTGGGGGTCTGGACTGGCACGCCGGTCCCGGTGTCTTGATGACCATCATCTCGGGCGAGGGTGGCTTGGTGGAGATTGAGAACGGCACTGGGACGGCGGACTTCGCGCGGCCCGGAGGCACCTCTACGTCCACCGTGCTCATGATGACAGCGGGCGTTTCGACTCGCATCACGGGAAACTGGCGCGCGGGCGTGGACGGCTGGATCTACGGCTTGGCCGGGGGCCGCGGAACCGTGGATCTCGTGGCGCGGTTGAATCTGGGATTTTGAGGGACTGAGCTCATGGGAATCTCGACGAACCGGACCAAATCCGCGGCGCTCTTTCTAGCGGCGCTTTTTGCAGCTCCAGCCGCGCAGGCTTTCACGCTGGGCTCCGAGAGTTCCTCGCAACTGGGTTGGTCGGCGGACACGGTCAACTTCAACTACAACTTCGCGGACTGCGGCGTTTCGGAAGATGACATGCTTGAGGCGCTCGAGCTCGCCGCCGAAGTTTTCAACGGCGTGGCCACGAGCCGACTCACGGTGAACGCGGCGAGCTCCGTTTCCACCGCGATCGCGGCCGCGGCGCAGAAGTATACGGATCGCATCAACGATGGGAGCCTGAGCGCCACCCGCCCCGAGCTGATCTGCTCCACCAATTTCTCAGCCGACGCGGGAGGGGCAGACGCGGA
>JADZFF010000083.1 GCA_020850015.1 Bdellovibrionales bacterium
CGGCTTTGCCGAAGACGTCCGCGAGGCCCTCGTTCAGCGCGCCCGCTTCGCCGCTGCCGGCGAAATCAGCGGTGGCGTTGATCACCGAGTGCGCGTACTCGTGCGCCACGATGTCGAGCGCGTCGGAAATGGGCTGCCCGGTGGCGGTGCGTCCGGCCTCGATGAGCAGGAAGCCGTTGCCGCCGAAGGCTCTCGGGCCGGGGTCGCCCTCGGAGCGATCGCCGCGGATCCCGGCGCGGAAGCTTCCGCCTTCTCCGTCCCAGGAGTCATGTCCGAGCTCGTCGGCGAACCACTGGACCGTGGCGGCAAGATTCTCGGATAGCCGCGTGGCATCCCGGAGGGGGGCATATCCGATCTCGGCCGACCAGCTGTTGAGGTCAGTGGCGATCGGCTCCTCGGGTATGAATTGGCCTAAAGCCGCGTCGCCGATGAGGACGGATTCGCCGGTGGCATGGATGCCGGGGATGCTGAAGCCCATCACGAGGCCGGGAACCCCGGAGCGTGCGGGGTCGAGCCGGGTGCTGAGGATGGAGCGCTCCGCGCCCGCCGCGTCTGGAGCCGAGGTGGAGATGAGTTCGCCGTCCTCGGGCCAGCCCTCTGGGGCCTGCTGAAGGGCCTCGCTGGTCTCGTCCACGCGCTCGATCACCTCGCCCGTGAAGGGCGACCTCACGACGCGGATGCGACGGTACTGTTCGTGGATGACCTGCACGTCGGCCAGTCGGCGCTCTTCCACGGCTTCGTCGGCCGCGGTCTCGTCGGTGGTGGGCACGCGCACGCGTCGCCATACGCGCCGATGTCCCGCGGGCAGAGCATGGGGCGACACTGTGAGCGGCTGGGTGACGACGCCGATTCCTCCCGGAGATCCCTCGGCCGGATCGGCAGTGGGCGCGACGGTGGTGACGAGCGAGCTGAGTGCGCAACCCGGCCGCAGATGGGCGATCAGGGAGTGGTCGGGGTCGATGAATCCGTTGAGAGTTTGCTCCAGGCGCACCGACGTGCGGCCTGTGGCGGGGTCCTGCGCGAACACCACGTCGCGTTCGAGGAAGGGCTCGGCTACGGTGAGGGAGGCCTCTGGATCCGTGATGCGAAGCAGGCCCGGGTTGGCATTCAGGAAGGCGATCACGCGCGAGCGGGCCTGAGCGGCGGTGCCGCAGGAGCCGGAGGGCCCAAGCGCCGCGCCCCGCCCGTCGACCCAGAGGATCTGGCCGGAGTTCTGGCTGAAGAGAATTCTCGCGCCGGGGTGTGAGGAGAGGAAGGCCTGTGCCGCGGCTTCGGCGTAGGGATGGGGGGGAAGCAGGACCTTGGTGTTTCCCTCTGGATCATCCGGTTCGCCCACGCAGGCCGAGAGGGCGCCTGCAGCGATAAGTCCGCAGATTAAAAAAAGAAAATGTAACTTCCAGACGGTCCGCATGGTGATGCCCTTTCAGGCGCCTGGCATCCTATCAAAAACTGACTTAATTTGTCAAGAATTGACTGGGCCTTAGGCCGACTTGCGGCCGGGAGCCGGGGTGGGCGTTCCCGCCGCGGGCGTTCCGGCGGCCGGCAGCGCGCGCACCGGACCTTGGCTCCGCGCGCTCGGGCCGACGTGCACCGTCCCGGACCAATGCCGGCCCAGGGTGGTGGGCCGGCCGCCCGGCGGAAGATCCTGTGGCCCCAGGCGTGCGGAGGGCCAGGCGGGCGCGGAAAAGAGGATGCCCGTGCGCTCCTCGCGCGCGAGCTCCGCAAGCGCGTGAGCGACTCTCGGCGCCTCGCCAAGCAGGGTGTACTCCTGTCGGCCCTCCGCCCCCAATGTGGAGGCATAGGCCTGACCCCGGTGAACGCCGGCATTCAGGCGGAGCTGGGGCTGCCCAGCTTCCCGGCGTTTCAGATTGAGTCGCTCGAGGCGTTCCTGGATCAGGGCGAGCGCGCCCCAGGCCTGCTCGGCCGGATCCTCGGCTGCCGGCCCCAGCCCAAAGAAGGCGGTGAGGGAGGTTCCCATCACCTGGTCGAGCACCCCGCCGCGTTCCTCCACGGCCTGGCGCACGGTCTGAAGCAGGTCGTTCCACTGCTCGGCCGTCTCGCGCGAGCCGGGATTCGCGGGGTCGAGGCTCTCGCCGAGTCCGTCTACCGTGACGTGCGCGCACACGGCCTTCACCCAGGTGTCTTCCGGGAGCCGGGGGGGCTCCTCCATCCCGAACTTCGCCAGGCTCGACCACCTCCGCTGCCGGTGCCTCACGCGGTCGATCGCGCGCTGGGCATCGAGCGCGAGCGCGGAGATCTCGTCCATCGGCTCGGCCCCGGCGAGCAGGCCCGGCGCGGGCCGCTCCAGCGCGCGCGCGAGCGATCTGCGGAGCAGCCGCGCGCGCGCGGAGAGCAGTCGCCGCCCCGCATGTCCGAAGGCCAGGGTCGAGAGCGCGCCGAAAAGAAGAACCCATCCGAACAGGGCCGAGCTCCAGGGCCGCGCCGCCGCGCTCACGGCGCGATAGGGCGCGAGCGCGAGCAGTCGGAGCCCGGCAATACCGAGCTCAGCCGAGTGAGCCAGGTCGGGCGGGCCATCGGGCCGCTCGGTGACGAGCCCGCGTAGCGCCGCCCCTTCCAGGTGCGCCACCGACTCGCCCGGAACGAAGCGGGCCTTCGGCCACTGCGCCACGGCCCGCCCCTGCGCGTCCAGCAGCACCAGCAGCACCGGGCTCGCGCCCGCCCGCCGGGCTCCCTCGAGCTGAAGCGGATCGAGGTCCAGCACCCAGGTCGAGCGAGGTGAGAAATCGCCCCCCGTCGCGAACGCCAGCCGAAGGGCCGGGCGGCCCTCGTCGATCAGCGCAAAACGGGCCGAAGCGCTCTCGCCTTCGCCGAGCTCCATGGGATACCTGACGTCGAGCAGCGAGAGACGCCCACCCAAACGCGCCCGCGCCCAGGTCCAGGGATCCTGACCCGCAGGACGCACGCGGAGGGAAAGGACCCTGCGGTCCTGCCCGAGCCGTTGGGTGAGTAGCGCCCGCGTATCCTCGGGGTCCAAGCGCCGCGATCGCGCTTCCTCCAAAGTTGCTCCTGCCAGGGCCCTGAGCCCCTGGAGCTCGGCCGCGAGGGCGGTTCTGGCCAAACCCGCAGACTCAGCCACGCGATTTCCCAGCTCCTCCGTCAAGATCCTGTCAAGCCCCAGCGTGGCGAGGAGCGCGGCCCCCCCGGCGCACAGCGCGAGCGCCGACGCGTGCAGCAAGAAAAGCTTCCGTGCGAGAGACCACCCCATCCGTAGCCGTATCGGACTTTCGACCGGCCGAGCTGAGTTTGGAGACGAAGGGGCTCGGGCCCTTTTATTCGTCAAATCAAGGTGATAAACGAGAAGGGGTCGGAGCCTTTTCTGCGTAACGCTGCGCTAACGCGCCGTTACGCAGAAAAGGC
>JADZFF010000084.1 GCA_020850015.1 Bdellovibrionales bacterium
CCATGCGCCCGAGTCTGGTCCGCAATGGTGCGGGTCAGACGCTTAAGCCCACCCTCCGGGGTTGCCGAGACCTCGGAGGGAGCTTTCTTAAGGCCCCGGTTTCCGAAAGGAAGCCGGGGCCTTTTTACGTTCGTTCGCAGAGTGGGAGGGGTCTTCGCGTTGTCCCCCCACGGCAGCGTCGGACTTCCTGTCCTACTCGCTTGCGCCATCCTGGCGCTCGCATGCTGCGTTGGGGGGACAGAGCCCTCCAAGAGGCATCAAGCCGCGAAGGACCAGGAGGGTCCGAAGCGGGTTTGTTGTGGCCCACGGAAAGCGAGGCAGGAGCCGAGCTTCCGCCAGTCCTGTGGACTGTCCCGGAGGAGGATGCGGAGGGAAGGGCCCCCGCCTCCCCAGGCCCCAGGCGGTCCCTTACCTCCCTCAACTCCGGACGGGATTGTGCCGATCAGAGGGTTGAGACAGGGGGTCTGCCGCCGTGAAGCTCACGCGGGTCGCCGAAAACATCCGAGTCCAGGAACGCGCGACGGCCGGCCGCGTGGTGCAGGAGCGCCCTGAAAAAGAGGGGTTCCAGCAGTTCGCCCAGGACCGCCAGCAGGATGACGCAAGCCCGGACTCCAAGAAGGACAGACGCGAGCCTTCCCGTGAAGAGGTGGAGGACGCCATCCAGCATTTCGCCACGGAACGCCTCGCACGGGAGCGCGGCTTCCAGGCCGACCTCGTCGGGTCGGGCCCCGGACTGAGGGTGGTCCTCAAAGACGGCACCGGCGCGGTGGTGCGCCAGTTCACGGGCGACGAGTTCGTGAAGCTGAGGGAGTCCGTCGCTGCAGGCCCCTCGGGCGCCCTCCTGGACCGAAAGCTCTGATTCGCGTATCCCTGAGGGGTGCGCCTCTTCGTGCTTTCGGATCTCCACATCGAAGACGATCGCGACCCGACTCTCGCGGCGCTGATCCGCTTCCTCGATACCGAAGCGCGCCCGGGCGACACCGTCGTGCTCGCGGGCGACATCTTCGACCTCTTCGTCGGCGCGAAAGCCGTATTCCTCGCCCGTTACGCGGGACTCCTGAGCGGGCTCCGGAACGCGGGTGAACGCGGAGTCGTGCTTCACTACATCGAAGGCAACCACGACTTCCACCTGCGGGGCGCCCTAACGGCCATCCCCGGGCTAACCCTTCACGATGCTGAAGTCCCGCTCGAGCTCGGCGGACGCCGCTTCTACGTGGCCCACGGGGATCTCGTGGACCGGAAGGACACCGGCTACCTGGCGCTTCGGCTCTTCTTCCGAAGCCCCCTCATGAAGGCCTTCGTGGCCGCCGCTCCATCAGCATGGATCGAGCGGATCGGCGACTTCAGCCGCGACCGCAGCAAGGGGCGCAACGCGCGCCTGTCCACGCAGCTCCCGCTCGACCGGCTCGAGCGCCTCCGGTTGGCCTACCGGAACTTCGCCTGCGAGAAGATGCGCGAGGGCTACGACCACATCATCCTTGGCCACTGCCACGACCTCGACGAGAAGGCCTTCATCATCGACGGGCGAAGGGGGCAGTACATCAACATGGGTTACCCCAAGGTCCACAAGAGCATCCTGGCCTGGGAAGCGGGCGAGGAGCGCGTGAGCCGCGTCCCCTTCGCGGCGAACTAGCGCGAGCCCGCTTCGCTTCGGTGATGCCCGGCCCGCTCGGGGTGCCAAGCCAGCTCCGCCAGCACGGCGAAGTGATCGGAGAGGTGGCGGCCCGCCACGGTCTCGTCGAAAGCTAGCTGAGTCGCCAGCACCTCGAGCCGGCCGCGGGAACCTGAGTCGCCCATCCAGATGTAGTCGAACCGGACCGACCCCTTCCGTCCGGGGATGTTGGAGTTGCGCGCGGGATTCCAGGAGTAGCCGTCGCGCGCGGCGGGGGGCAATGCCGGGTTCTGCTCCACGAACTCCCCATGCGCGTCCCGAAGCCCCGCCCAGCCCGAGAGGAAGGCGTGCGAATCCGAGCCTGGCTCGGTGTTAAAATCCCCGAGCAGGAGCAGCGGGCTTCCATCCGACCGCTCGGCGATGAACTCCCAAAGCTCCTGCGCCTGGAGCAGGCGGATGCGCTCGTTCCCGGAATGCGCGTTCAGGTGCGTGACGAACACGTCCACCGTTTCCCCATCGGGGACCCGCACCCGCGCGTGCAACATCCCCTTCGGAGTGAAACAGTCGTTCCACGAACACCTGGCGTAGGCGCGCCAAGCCGAGGCAACGATCGGCCAACGCGAAAGCACGAGCAGCCCGTCTCCGCCCAGGGGCCCCTTCCGGTTGCCCCGGGCCAGGTGAGGATAGGCCGGAATCCGCTCCAGAAGCGCCGTGCTCGGGTCGAAGGCTTCCTGGATCCCGATGATGTCCGCGCCCGTGGCTTCGATGCGCTCGGCGATCCTTGGAATCCGGGAGGGCCGGATCAAGAAGGGGCTCTTGAGCCCCCAGATGTTAAAGGTCAGAACCCGGAGCTCGCGGGCCTCCACTGGCGCCGCCACTGCGCACCCCAAACCCAGAATCACGCCCCAAAGCCTGGCGAGCTTCATCCTCCGTCCCTTCCCCATCAGCGAGCTTACCCATTGTAGCAAAAGGAAAAAATAGCCCTAGTCGGAAACCTTGTCTTTAGAGTCCGACCGTATTACTCAGAACTTGGGCGAGGATGCCGCACCCAGCGGTAGAAGCGGAGCCCTGTCCCGTGAAAACGCTCCCCGCCCTCCTTGCCGGAATCGCCCTGCTGGCAACCCTGCCTCGGGCCTCTTCTGCCAGCGAGTCAGACCAATATTTCGCCTGGATCGAGGGCGTGGCCGAATCTGGCCAGGCCCTCGACGAGCGTCTCCGCACCGTGATCCGCCGTAGTTTGCGAGGGATCAATCAGCGCACGATCCTGGGGCCGCGATCCTGCGAAGAGGTGGCGCTCAGAATCGCCACCGACCTGGGCAACGAGGCGGGCGCGATGGAGTTCCTTCCCGGTTCATTGGGAAATCTCCCCACCCAGCCAGGAACCCCCTGGGAGCACGCCCGGTACCGCCGGGTGAGCTACCTTGGCCCAATCCAATTCCGTGACTTCACGCTCATGCTCGCCTCCGCACCCACTCTGCGCGCCCACGGCGTGCTCTTCGGGATCGACAAGCTTCAGCACCTCTTCTCGACGGGCGCCATAGTCTACCGGAAATACCTCCGAGCGAGGGAAAGGGGCAGTTCTCCCGAGCATGCAGCCGCGGCTGCCGCGGATTTCGCGATCTGGACCGAGAACCACACCCTCGGCTACAGGAGCGATGGCGTGTTCTCCTTCGCCGACATCCACGCCGACCTGATCGGGCTTCGTCTCCTGCGAAGCTGGTGCGAGGGCAACGAACCGGGGCTCGTCGAGGACCCCTTCGCCGGCTGGATCCTCAGCCGAGGGTTCACGCTCGCGGGACTGCTGAGCCCCTACCTCGACGAGGCCTTCAACCCCTCCGTGCGGAGGCCGGCCTACTATGCCTTCACGCGCAATAGGGTGCGCGCCCACTACTGCGCCCCGCTCCTGGGCGAAGCCTTGGACTCGATCCGGAGCGGTTACGAAGCTCGCCTTTCCCCACCGGATCTTGTGATCGAGGAAAGAATCGCGCGCGCGATCCGGGAAGGCGACGCGCCCGACCCCGGCCCTTACCGGTTGGAGAGCCTTTGCGCCGAGGAGCCCCACAAGGTCAGCCACCATCCTGCCGGGCGCTGAGCGGGAGGGTCGCCGCCGACACTCTTCTCGCATCAGGGAGGGTGATATCCTGAACACGTCTCCTCACGGAGCGGGCGCGGCTTCCTGATCTCGGCAAGACCCGGAGGTTCCCATGTCCACTGCTCCCGTGATGAAACCACAGTCCTATCCGGCTCCGCAGCAGCGGCCTCCGCTCGGTCTCGTGCCCCAGCCCGCGGCCCTGCAACCCGCCGGGTTCTGGGAGCGCTTCGCCGCGGCTTTCATCGACGGCCTCATCATCACGGCCGTTCAGGCCCCGTTCCAGTACCTGATGGACAGCTCGGTGGCCGTTGCCCAGCGGGAGATGGAAAGCGGCGACCCGGAACGCGTGCAACAGGCCACGATGATGCTTCTGGTGCTCGCGATCGGCAAGATCGGCCTCGTGGCCGTGCTCACCTTCGCCTACTACGGCCTCTTCTACCGCTCCAAGGGCGCCACGCCGGGGAAGCTGGCGCTGGGTCTGCGCGTGATCGACATGCGCCGGCAGGAGTACCCAGGGCTCGGGGCGACCTTCCTTCGAGAGTTCGTCGGCAAGACGCTCTCGGCGATCTTCTTCATGATCGGTTACCTCATGGCGGGCTTCCGCTCGGACAAGCGCGCCATGCACGACCTGATGGCGGGCACGCAGGTGATCCGCAAGCCGCGGGCCTGATCACTCCGCGGCGGGCATGGCGGCGGGGTCGCGGGCGCCGTCCCAGGGGATGGTGTCCGTGGCCGGCTCCAGGATCCTGAGCACCACGCGGCGGTTCCGCATCGTGGCGTTCGAATCCACCTTGCCGTCGTTCAGCCGCTCCGGGACCCAGGGCCTCGTGTCGCCATACCCGATCGCCAGAAGGTTTTCCGGATCGAATCCACGCTCCACGAAGAGACGTACCACGCGAGAGGCGCGCGCGGCGCTGAGCTCCCAGTTCGTGGGGTAAGGGCCGCTCAACACGGGCCTGCCGTCGGTGTGGCCCTCCACGACGATCCGGAATTTTTTCATCTCCATGTACTGGCGCTCGCTCAGGGCGTCCATGATCGAGCGCAGGACCGACCGGCCTTGCTCCGTGACGTTGGCGCTCAGCGTGTCGAAAAACAGCGTGCTGTGGAAGACCATGGCCACGCCCTCTGGCTCCGAATAGATCACGACGTCCTTCTCGACCCCGTTGCTCTCGACGAGTTGGGTAACAAACCGCGCGGTCTCCGCGCTCTCGCTCTTGTAGTCGCCGCCGAAGGCCTGGGCCACGGACTCGCGCACGGGCTCGAATTTCCGCTTGTCCAGCGTGGACATGCTGAACATCATGATGAAGAAGCCGCAGAGAAGGGTCATCATGTCGGCATAGGAAACGAGCCAGTTCGACTCGTCGTCCGCCGCCTTCTTGGGCGGCTCCTGGCCCTTGCGGGCCTGGAGATCGTCCTGGATCGCCTGGGCTTTTTTCAGGAAGGAACTGATCGCCATGAGCCCTCCCGCGCGCAGAGGCCTAGGCGGCCTTGCGCACCACCCTGTCTTTCGGCAGCACGAACGAGTTGAGCGTCTCGCGCATGCTGATCGGGTTGGTCTGGGACCTCAGCATCACGCAGCCCTCCACCACCATCCGGCGCAGCGCCACCTCCTCCTCCGTCCGCACGGTGAGGTTCTCCGCAATCGGGAGAAACACGAAGTTCGCGATCGCGATCCCGTAGAGCGTGCCCACGAGACCGATCGACATCGCCGGACCGATCATGGCCTCAGCGCCCGGTTTCCCGAGCTGCTGAAGAAGCGCGATCATTCCAAGAGTCGTGGCCAGAAGCCCGAACGCCGGCGGGAATTTACCGATCGCGCGGAACATGTTGGCCTCGTACATGTAGCGGTGCTCCACGGTCTTGATCCTCTGCTCAAGCGCGTCGCGGATCTCGCGCTCCGAAAGCACCCCGCCGGCCACGAGCGATACGGCCTCTCGGAGGAAAGGGTGCCTAATGCCGGGCAGCATGTCGTTCAGCGCCGTCACGCCGCCGATCGAGGCTTTCTTGTTGAGATCCAGGATCTGCTCGATCACCTGGTGATACTCGTTCCTGTGCGTGCCCAGAACCCTCAGAAAAAACACTTTCAAGAGGGCGACCAGCTTCGAAACCGGGAACATGATCGACGCCGCGGCCATCGTGCCCCCGCAGACGATCACGACGCCGTGGAAGTTCAGGAAGAACTTGGCATCCATTCCACTCTCGTGGATCGATGCGCCCACGATCCCGAGCCCAAGCAATACTCCGAAGAAGGACGAAAAATTCATATCAGGCCGACTCCTTACGGCTCCGCATGCGGTCCACGGCGGTCTGCCAGAGCTGGTACTGACTCACGACGTAACTTCCGTCCAGCTCCCTCAGACGCATCACCAGATCCTTCACGCAACTCTCGTAGAAGCGCACCTTCCGATCTCCAGACTCGTTGAGAAAGTGCTTGAACGCCTCCTTCGAAATGAAGAAGGTCCTGCACCTGGACTTCGCCCGAACAGTCGCGGAACGCGGCTGGTCGTCCACGAGCGACATCTCCCCGAAGTAGCTTCCCGCCGCAAGCTCCCCCACATCGTAGATCTCCTCGGTGCTCGGGTTCTTCTTGAAAACACCCACCGCCCCCTCGGCGATGAGGAAAAGGCCCCAGGAAAACTCGCCCTCGACCACGACGTTCGAATAGGCCTCGAAGTCCCTGGCATTTCCGAGCTTGAGGAGCGCATCAAGCTCGGGGTTCGTGAACGGTGCGAAAAGCTTGATCTCGCGGAGCCACTGCACAGAGGGTTGCGTGAAGTTCGGGTCTACCATCCGGCCACCTTCTTGATTTTGGCGAGCGTGCCATCAGAGCTCGGAGGTGGCGGAGCGGCCTGGAAAGCGTTGGGAGCGGTGCCGTCGCCGTATCCATTCGAGGCAAACATGCGTTCGTTGGTTTCCACCAGGTTGATCTTGCCGTCCGTGGACATCTTCTTGATGCGGTTGAGGATCTTGCGCTCCACGCCCGCGTAGGAGTCGCGACCCTGCACCTGCACGGCCTCGAGCTCCTCCTCGAGCTCCGCAACCAGGTCGCGCGGGCACTTGCTGAATACCATCTGCCGAATCTCGGCAGTGGTGCCCTTCAGGAACTGCAGGAGCTCGTCGTGCCTGAGGCTCAGCACCACCTCGAGCAGGTGCTGGTCGCGCAGGTAACGGAGCGTCTCCAAGCTGATCAGCTTGTTCTTCACGCTGTGCGCGCTGTCCGGGTTGCTGCTCTCCAGGTGACCCACGACGCTTTTCTGTACGTCGAGCCCGGTCTTTTCGAGCAGGCTCACGAGCACGTCGGTTCCCGGCAGGGCCTCCGTGTTCAGGCGCGGGTTCTCGTGCCGCTTGCGCTTGAGGGCGCTCGCCACATTGCTGATGTAGTCCTTAGGCAGGTGGTCGATCCGCGAAAGCTCCGTGAGGATGCTGGTCTTCGTCGTCTCGTCGAGCCGGCGATACACGGCGTCGCGCTTCTGGGGATCGCACTGCGTGAGCACGATCGCCTTCACGGTCAGGGACTCGTTGCGGACCAGCTCCAGGACCTGCATGTCGTCCATGTCCACCATGAACTCGAACAGGGCCGTGGATCGGTTACCCATGACATAGAGCTTGGACGCGACCGTGATGTTGTGGAGCGCGCGCAGGAGCTCGAGCTTCTCCTCGTCGGAGAGCTTGATCGTGTTCCTGGCGTAGAACTCAAGAAGCTCGGTCACGTCGCGCTGCAGGCTCGGGTCGCGAAGCATGTCGACGACGATGCCTTCACCGAAGATTTCGATGTACTGCGCGGTGGCTTCCACGCCCTCCTCGGTGAGGATTCGGCTGAATACCTGCTTCGCCACCTTGGGATTCTCGGCGTAGACCTTAGAGAGGGATTCGATGAAGCCTTCGATCTCGTATCTGAGCTTCACGCGCGAGGCGCGGTCGTCGCTGCCGGACCCGGACGAGGCCTGAGCGGCGTTGCCGTTGCCCAGGGGGTCTGAGATCAGGTTCTGGAAAATTCGCTGCACCGGACCTGCGGCATCCGGGTTGCCGTGCGGGCGGTAGGCGGCGAGCGCAAGGAAGATCAGAAGAGAGAGAATCGCGCAGGCAAGCACGAGCCCGTAGACCTTGAACTTGTTGAGCTCGGCCTGGACGGCGTCGCCGCTCTCCACCCGCTCGATCTTCTCGAATCGCTCGAACTTCTCAGAGCGATTCGTATTGTCCTGTGAGGAATTGGACGAATTGTTCTGGGACACGGTCTGGTTCTTCTCGGAGCTCGAGAGGCTGCGCTGGTCGAGATACCTCGAACGCGCGTCCCGCGTGAGCTTCGATGCGGCGTCGGAGCCCCCCTGGCCCACCGAGGCGATACCCCGCGAGACACGGCTCCTGAACTCGGCCATGCGCTCGGGCGACGGGAACTGCACGGAGCTTCCGTCCACCTCGACGTTCTTGTACATCGCGTTGCGGAGACGGGCCATCTCGAGGATCGAGGAGCGCTCGTCGGGGAAGAGGCCGGAATCCATCAGGATCTTCGCGCCGATCTTCCGCACGCGCACGGCGGTGTCGCCGTCCTGGAGGAACTCTCCCGTGGATCCGTACTGGGCCTCCTCGAGGTTCACGGGATCCAGAGCCACGTCGAGGTCGCTCAGCAGGCAGCGGTCCGGGCAGTACTTGTTGAACAGCTCCTCGAGGTTGGAACGGATCTCTTTCGTGACCTTCTCGCGGATCTCGGCCACCTTGCGGCTGCTCGAGGCCGGCTGCGGGAAACGGATCACCTTCTGCTCGATCGTCACGGGGTAGGAGAGCGCATCGAGGTGCTGCTGCACGAGGTCCATCACCTTGCCACGCGACACTGGCCCAAGCATCTCGTCCACGAGGATCTTCAGAAGGACGCTCGACGCCCCGATCTCGAGGGATCTGCTCTGAATGGACTCATCGAAACCCGGCGCGATGGTGTCCGGAATCAGCGTGTCCACGGACGACTCCACCGCCAGTACCTTGCAGTGATCGGAGCAGTAGCGCTCCAGGAGCGGTTCCACCAACGAGCGAACCTGATTCTCCGCCTCGCGCTTCGCCCGATCCACGGAGCCGGGCCCCGGGGCGCCCGACGCGGGCTGGGAAAGGGCCGCGAGGGCCAGCGCCGTCCCGGCGAGGCCCGCGCACGCGGCCGTCAGTTTTCTGAAAGAGAAATCCGTTCTCATTCGGAGCTTACCTTCCTCCACTTGGACTGGTCTGACTTGCGCTCGAGGTAGGCCTTGAGCGCAAGGTTGTTCGGGTCGAGCTTCACGGACTGCTGCCAGGAACGGATCGCAAGATCGCGGTAGCCGAGTCGGTCGAGCAGGGTCCCGCGCATCTCGTAGAGGCGCGGGTCGGTTGGGAAGCTGCGCAAGAGCGCGTCGGTCTCGAGCAGACCCGCCTCGTAACGGCCCAGGCGGAAAAGCTGTTTCACCTTGTCGAGCGAGGCGAGATAGCTCGTGCCTCCGCGCGGGCCCGGGTCCTCCACGGGCCGAAGCCCGAGGCCCTGCTCAATCTCCTGCCGCTCGCGGTCGTCGGCCGGATTGCCCTGCGGCATGCGGTTCACGATCTCCAGATCCGTGGCCGTGGGTTTGCGCTCGGTGTAGCTCTGATCCATGGGTACGCCGTCGGCGTCGAGCGAGGCCGGCCTCCGGCCTTCGCCGCCTTCGATCGACTCGGCGAACTGAGGCGTGAGCGGCACCATGAAGTCCTGGAACTCCGGCTGGTCGCCCGGCAGCTCCACCTCGAGCGAGCGATGGCCCTTCTTGGTGCGGAACACCACGCGGTCCTGGCTCTGCTTCTGAATCCACGCGGTATCGAGGAATGGGTTCTCGATCACTCCCTTCCCCGCCCCGCCATTCGGGGAGGGGCCGAGCCCGATCGATGAGCATCCGGAGGCGATGCTCAGTACGACCAGGGCGCAGAGGGTCACCGCCGCGGTCATCACCGCGTCCATCCGGGCCATACGGGCCCGCCGGCGATCCTGATGAGCCCCCTCAGAAGAGGGCACTGATTCCCAAGCCAATCTCCACTCCCGTCACTGATCCCGCCTCGCTGCCGTCGATGAACCGGGTGGCCTTGGGCCTGAAACCCAGGTTTCCGTTCACCGCCCAGTGCTTTCCCAATCGCCATTCGTAACCCGCGCGCACCAGTCCCCCGAGGAATCCCGAGGCATAGGTGCCCCCGATCCCGGCGAAGATGCTGTGCCTCACCTGATTGAAGTTCTCGAGCTCCCCGATGAGGTTCCACGCATGCACGAAGAGCAGCGTGAGGTTGAAGCTCGCGTAAAGCTTGTTGTCCGCGTCGGTGGTGTTTCCCACCAGCTGGTTCGCGTCGAGGAGGTAGTTCAACTCGAATCCGACTTCCTTCTTCCGGTTGTCGTACCGCTCCATCATCCGGAACCCGATGCCCAAGGTGCTGGAGTACTCTTCCACGTCCCGCTCGAAGAAATAGTAGATGGTCGGCCGGTAGAGGATCGTGGGCACGTAGTCCACGCTCTTCCTCGCGTCCTCGACCTGCGAGTAGTCCACGCCCCGGCGGAAGGCGGCGGCGCGCGAGGTCTCGGAGTTGTAGCTCTTCGACCACACCACGGCCCCAGTCTCGGAGTCCGTGATGAACATCGAGAGCATCAGACCGGTGGGCTGGTAGGCGAAGGCCACGTCCATGAAGTTCGAGATCCCGCTCTGCGAGGCCAGACGTGAGAGCTCCTGCGGGTTGCTCGTGGGCGTGGTGATCACGACGTAGTCGTTGTTGAGGCGCGCCTGCTTGGACTTGCAGGGCAGGCACTGGATGATCTTGCTCTTCGTATTGTTTAGGATCCGCTCGGTGACGAGCAGCTCGAGGTGGCTCTTGAACGACGGCGGGATGTTCTCGCTCGTGGCCACGTTGCGGATCGAGAGGTTCTTCAGCCCCTCGACCTCGCCGTTCTTCAGGTCGTACTCGAAATCGGACACGACATCGTCGAGCACCTGGTAGAAATTGCGGACGCGCTCGTCTTCGCTTGCGGCCGGCGCGGGCGCCACCGGGCCCTGCTGAAGCGGAGCTTCGGCGGTAGTGGAGGCGGCCTGGCTGGACTTCACCGCATCTGCTGCCCCCGCAGAGGGCGGAAGGAGGGCGCAGAGGGCCATCAGCCCTCCCAAGACGCCCGAAAACTTTAACGTGATGCGGCAATGCACGTGATGCTTCACCCTTCCTCCCCAGGCTCTTCGGCGAAGTTCCTAATAGCTTGAATACGTTAGGGTTTTGACTGACTCATTTAATCTACTATAAGACCGATAAGAAAGATGAGGTATGGGGGGAAGAACCATAAAAACAGCCGCAATCCTGGGAAGCACCCTGCTTGCCGGCTGCTCTACGCCCCAGGGTGCCATTCCCCTGCCGGAGCTGCCCGAGGTGCCGGCCTACGTACGGGTTCCCCACCCCGGCAACGCCGATTTGAACGAGGTCCGGGCCCTATTCCAGAGCCCCGAGGCCCCAACTCCTGAAACCCTCGCCGCCTGCACCGCCGACTACGAGCGGATCCAGACGATGACCCAGAGCAAGGAAGACCACTCGCAGGCCGCGCAGGAGCTCGTGGGCCTGCGTCCCGAGGCCTATCACTGGTGCCTGTACTGGCAGTTCGTGCGCCTCGAGGACCGCATCAAGGAACTCCCGTACCATGACGAGCGCCAGGCCGAGGTCCTCAAGGCCTATGCCTTCATTGTTCCCGTGGCCCGCGCATTCCGCGAGGTCTACCAGGACTCGCGGTATTTGCGGATCGCCGCCTTCCGCTACCAGAAGGTCAGCGAACGCATCTTCTTCAGACAGGTGGCCCTGACCTCCGAAGGGGCACGTGACCTGCTGGCCGCCCAGTCGCTGGATCCGCACTCGGTGTGGCAAGCGATGAAAGACACTCAGTCTCCCACTTTGGAGCGGCTCGGGTTCGTGCCCCCGCCCTCCGAGGTGGACACCTTGATCAAAGAAGCCCCAGCCGGACCCGCCACGGCTGACGTGCCCGCTCCCGCGGGTGATGCGCCTCCGGCGGCCGCGACGGAACCCGCCGCTGCGCCCGCCGAAGCCGAAGTGGACTCGGAATGGGAGAAGGAGCTCCAGGCGATGGGGGACAAGGCAGAACCTCCAGCCGCGGCTCCGGTGGACCCCGCGGCGCCTCCCGCGCCCGAGGCCACCGCCCAGGCCGCGCCCCCACCGGCTGATCCGGCCCGCGCCCCCAGCGCGACGACCGAGCCCTCCCTCGAAGGAATCGAGGAGTTCTCGGCACCGACCGACCCTCCGGCAAACCCTGCCGATTGACCCCTCACGCGCCGCGCCTGACCCTCTGGATTGGGGGACTCTATGCGCTGGAATTGCCCGCACTGCTCGATTGAACTGTACCTGGACGACGCTCGCGTCGGGAACGGCTGGTCCTTCGCGCGCTGCTACAGCTGCGCGGGATTCAGCCTGGTCCGCAAGTCCAACGTGAATACGATCCGGATCGACCAGGCCCCGACGCCGGAAACGATCCTTCAGCCCCAACCTTCCGTTCCGCGCGTCGAGGTCCCCGCGCAGGGGCCGGTGGCGAACGCGCTGACCCGCCTCGGCGTGGCTCAGAAGAACCTCGGAGAGGCCCAGACCTCAAGGCCGCAGGTGATCCCCGGCCGCCGCACTCAGCCGCCCGGCCAGACCACGGCGGCGGCTGCCGCCCCGGCCGCGAAAAACATCTTTGGCACCCGAACTTTGCCTCAACCGCTTCCGCTCAACCCGCGCACCAGCTCCACTCCTAAGGCTGCGGCGGCCCGCCGTTCGCGCGGGCTGATTCCAGTCGTGCTCGGGATCATGGCCGTGCTGGTCACAGGCAGCGGCGCCTTCCTTTACGTCCAAGGGCAGAACATGTGGGACCGCGCCCGCGCGGAGCTGGGCCCGGACACCGATGGCGTGAAGCTCGGCGCCTCGGCGCCTCAGCGCGCGGCCGGAGCCAAGGCCAGGAAGTCGCAACACAAGGACGCGACGATCTTCTCCGACCGCATCGGCCAGGGCGCCATGGCCCCCAACCGGGAAATGGGACCCGGAGCCGTGGTCCGCGCCGACGAAGAGACCGACGGGATCCCCGGCCGCATGGTGGTGCGGCCCATCCAAAACGCGGTGAACCTGCGGATGGGCCCGGGGACGAAGTACCCCATCGTGGGCCAGGCCGACGCGACGATCACCTACACCGTGACGGAATGGCGCGAACAGTGGTTCCGCATCATCCCGAACACGGGGCCTGCGGAAGAGGCCTGGATCCGCAACGACTACGTGAACACGGTCAAAGAGACTTCGCAGGAGTGATCGGCTCGCAGGCCCAGATCAGGATCTCCTTGGCCTTGAGGCCCCAGCGCAGGATCTCATTTCTCTGGGCCACGGCGCATCTCGCGTTCTTGAACCGGGGCTCGCCGGAGTACCGGTTGTCCGAGACGTAGAAGACGGAGCGCTCAAGCCGCGGCCAGGTTTGCGGGGTGTCGGCTGGCAAGTCGCCGTCCAGCCCGAAGAACCGCGGCCATTCGTCCCAGTCGCGAATCGTCTTCGGAGAAAGCGTCGCTCGGTTGGGGTCGCCGCCTGCCCGCGCGATCGCCGCGGCCGCCTGCGAGGCCGTCTGGTAGCGGGATCCGATCACGGGCACCTCCGATTTCGCGAGCGGCTCGAGCGCCTGCCTCCAGCCGTAGAGGTCGTTCGTCACGTCCCACTTCGGGTCGGGCGCGTCCTTTCCCCGCGCGAGGATCGATGCCGCGGCCGTGAACACGGGCGCGTGGCATGCCAGGAGCATCAGCGCCACCAAGGGAAAACCCCAGGCCAGGTGCAGGCGCGCCAGGCTCCGCTCGCCCGTCGATGCAAGGCCCGAGGCCGCGCGGTAGCCGAGCTCCCAAGCCAGCGGAATCCACACCACCATCGGCCAGTGGGGCTTGAAGTCCGCGATCAGGGGCTGGAAAAAATAGACGAGCGCGGGCGGCGCCACCCAGATCGCCGTGAACCTCGCCACCTCGTTTCGACGGTCGATCCACAGCCTCCTCCCGAACCAGATCAGGTACAGCACGAGCGCCGGGCCGCCGAGCCCCAACTGACTTCCCCAGAAGCGCAGCCAGCGCAGGATGGAGAAACCGCCGGAATGGCGATCCTTCAATTGGTAAAGCAGCGACACCCACTCGTGTTCGAGATTCCAGGCCACCGTCGGCGCCGCGGCCACGAGCCCCCCCAGGAAGATCGCCGCGAGCGCGGGAACCCTCCGCTTGCGCGCAGGCCAGACGCAGACCGCGGCGGAAAGGGCCACGAGCACCCCGGAGTGCTTCGAGAGCGTGGCGATGAGCACGCCGGCGAAGAGCAGCGCCGCGCCGGGAAGGTTCTGGGCGGACACCCGCCAGGCACCCCAGAAGGCCAACGCCCAGCCCAGCAGGAGCGGAAGGTCCGGCACCATCATCCAGCCCGCGGCGCCGAAACCAGGAAGCGTGAGCAACATGGCACCGGCGGCCCAGGCGTAGTGCCGGTGCACGCCCAGGCTCAGAAGCCAGCGGGAGCCGATGAAGGCCAAGCCGCCCGCGCAAAGCGCGGCGGGGAGGCGGACCACGAAGGGGTGCGCGGAGCCGAACAGGGGGCGCAGGAGCCCCTCCGCGGCCGCGATCAGCCAGGCCACGAACGGAGGGTGGTAGGCGTAGCCCAGGGCGGGGCGCTGAGAGAGCACCCAGTAGTAGGCTTCGTCGTCGGAGAGCCCCAGCAGCGCGCCGTGCGCGGCGAAGAGAGCGAAGATCAGCGCGGCGATGCCCGCGCCCGCGGGAAGCCTGGGCTCAGTTGACTGAGCCACCGTCACCGCCCTGCTCGCGGAACACGTAGGCGGGAACCTCGAACCGGATCACGGTGCTGATGCCTTCCTTGAACCGCTCCCAGTACCCGTGCGCGTGCCGTGCGTCCGCCGTGGGAAGCTCCAGGGTCAGCGTGGGAATCCCACGCTCCTGCCCGGCGTAGTTTCCGAGACTGCCGGGGAAAAACCCGCCATGCTGGGCTTTCACACGGGAGCGGAGCTCCAGGCACTTGTGCACGTACTCCTTGGGAAACTGCTTGAGGGCGATGGACATCGGGCCGTCGTAGTCCATGAAGTTCAGGGGCGAGTGCACACTCAACACTTTGTGGGGCTGCACCTCCTCGATGAGCCTCACCTGGAAGCGGGTCTCGGGCTCCGAGTTAGGCCCGGTGCCCGGATAGCGGCGCGGATTTCCGCCGAAGCGCTTGCGCCACTTCTGGAGCGCCTCGCGCGACCAGTCGGCCGTGCCGAAGTTGCGGTTCACGTCCACGCCGTTTGCGTTGGTGCGGGTGCGCCTCTCAGCGTAGAAGCCGTCCGGGTTCACGAGCGGAGCCACGATCACGCGAGCCTCCGTGAGGCTCTGCGGATGCTCTCCGAGCCACTGCACGAGTTGGAGGGCCACGTAAAGAGGGGTGATCTCATCCGGGTGCACCATGGAGAAGATGAGCGTGGTGTTCTCCTCCGCCTGGGCGTTCCCGAACTCCGCGTAAACCAGCGGGCGGCCCCGGACCGAGGTCCCGCCGAGCTTCCACCTGCGCCAGTCACAGGGGGGCAGGGTCCATCCCAGCCTGTTCACCTCGGCATCGAGGTCCGCGCACCAGCTCTTGAGCGCCGCTTCGTCGCTGGCGCGGCCGATTGCAGGAGCCGAACCCGTGGTCCCGGCCGTGGTCTCAGGCACCTCGTCCGTGGACGCGGCCTTCTTGCCGCCGAAAGCCCAGGCATCGCCCGCCGCGAGCGCGAACACACCCAGCCCGGCGGCCCCGGCGCAGAGTGCGGCTGCGATGGTTCTCCCAAGGATCATGGTTCCCGTCTCCGACGCCTAGGCCGTCTTTCCCGCGTTTCCGAGCTTCCGGCGCCCCAGATACCATTTTGCCACAAACACGAGGATGATCGCCCCGATGAGGCCGAAGATCCCGAACTGCACCCTTTTGATCACCCGGATGATGGAATCCACCTCGGCCCCAAAATAAAAGACGGAATAAACGATGGCCGGAACGGAGAGCACGGCTGCCAGGCCGTCATAGGTGAAAAACACCCGGGGCGGCAGCTTCAGGGTGCCCGCCGAAAAATAAATGGCGGCGCGCATGCCCGGCATGAACCTGGCCATGAAGACGACCTTGTTCCCCCTCCGGTGCAGCTGACTCTGGACGTAATCCAGCCGCTCCGGGGAAAGCACCTTCCGGAACAACCACCTGTTCGCGAGCTTCCGGCCGTACTTGCGTCCCAACAGAAAAATGGCGCTGTCCCCGAACATCACGCCCGCGAAGCAGACAAAGATCGTCACCCAGACGTTGGCCTCGCCCATGTAGGCGATGTAGCCGGCGGCGAAGAGCGTGACGTCCTCCGGGATCGGGAGCCCGAATCCGCAGGCCAACAGAATGAGGAAGATCGACAGGTAGATGGCCAGGGGCCCGGAGAACTGAGTGAGCATGTCGACGAGCCAATCCACGTGCCGCTACTCCTCTTCCTTCCTGCTCAGGGGATGAGCCCCACGATACTGATCCAAAAGCTCCCCGAGGTCCACATGCGTATAACGCTGAGTGGTGGAAAGCCGCGAATGTCCTAGCATTTCCTGAATCGACCTCAAATCTGCCCCAGACGAAAGCAGATGGGTAGCGAAACTGTGCCGCAGGCCATGAGGTGAGATTTTCCCGCCCAGCGCCGCCATGCCCTCGACGCTGGCCGCGAGCCGCACCAGATGCCGGGCCAGGATCCGAGCCACACTCCTAGAGGTCAGGCGCCCGCCCCGGGAGTTCGTGAACGCGGGTACCGCCCCGCGATCCGCGAACGCGGCCTCCAAGGCCTCTCTCGCGGGCGGACCGAAGGGAACCTGGCGCACCTTGTTTCCCTTGCCCAGCACCCTCACCCAGCCCCCGGAGAGGTCGATATCGGTGCGGTCCAGGCCCACCGCCTCGCTCACCCGGAGGCCCGCGCCGTAAATCAGCTCGAAGAGCGCGCGGTCGCGCCGGCCCAGCGCCGTGGAGCTGTCGACGGTTCGCAACAGCTCCACGACCTCTTCAATCCGCAGATAACGGGGAAGCGGCCGTTGAACGCGGGGCGTGGGAACAAGCTTGCCGATCTCGCGCTCCATCGCGCCCTTGCGCTTGAGGTGCCGGAGAAATCCCCGAATGGCGGCCAGCCTTCGGCCGAGGGAGCTCCGATTGAGCCGGCCGTCGAGCCCCGCCAGGTAACGCCGCAAGAGCGCGGGCGTGAGCTCACGCTCCAGATCCTGGGCCAGTCGGATCCCCTCCGTCCGCTCCAGACTCGCTAGCCAGTCCTCGAGGTCGCTGCGGTAGGCGCGAAGGGTGTGCTCGCTCCAGGTCCGCCCAAAGCGCCCCTCCTCCAGATAGCCTTCCATGGCCTCGCTCAACCTCATGGTTGACCAGTGTAATCATCCAAGAAGGTGTGGTAAAGCCGCCGGATGTCCACGCAGCGCGTCCACGTCGTCGGCGCCGGTCTGGCCGGCTCCGAAGCGGCCCACTTCCTCGCCCAGAGGGGCATCGAAGTGGTGCTCCACGAGATGCGCCCCCAACGGAAAACCGAAGCCCACCACACGGGCGGTTTCGCCGAGCTCGTCTGCAGCAACTCGCTGAAGTCCAAAGACCCGCTGTCGGCCCCCGGCATGCTGAAGGCCGACATGACTCGGATCGGCTCGCTGGTGCTGAGCGCGGCCGCGGCCGCGGAAGTTCCCGGCGGACAGGCCCTCGCGGTGGACCGCGATCTCTTCTCGGCCGAGGTCACGCGCCGCCTGCGCGAGCATCCGCGCGTGAAGGTGGAAGAGGGCGAGATCACGGGGCCCTTCGACGACGGCGTGACTCTCATCGCCACGGGCCCGCTCACGAGCGAGGCGCTCTCAGGCTGGATCGCGCGGGCCACGGGCGCGGACGGGCTGTACTTCTACGACGCCATCGCGCCCATCGTCGACGCCTCCACCATCGACCCCGAGCGCTCATTCCTCGCGAACCGCTACGACAAGGGCGAGGAGGAGGCCTACCTCAACTGCCCGCTGACCGAGGAGGAGTACAACGCCTTCATCGGCGCGCTCATGACGGCGGAGAAGGTCACGCCGAAGAGCTTCGAGAAGGAGAAGTTCTTCGCCGGCTGCCAACCCATCGAGGCGATCGCGGCCACAGGCCCAGAAAGTCTGCGCTTCGGGCCCATGAAACCCGTGGGCCTCACGGACCCCAAAACGGGACGTTGGCCCTACGCGGCCGTGCAGCTCCGCCCCGAGAACCGCGCGCGCACCGCCTACAACCTCGTGGGGTTCCAGACCAAGCTCAAATACGGGGAGCAGAGCCGCGTGTTCCGCATGATCCCGGCGCTTCGTGAAGCCGAGTTCCTGCGCCTGGGCTCCATCCACCGCAACACTTACGTGAACGGCCCGAAGGCGCTCCGCCCCGACCTCTCGCTCAAAGGCAACCCGCGGGTCTATCTCGCAGGCCAGATTACGGGAGTGGAAGGCTATCTCGAAAGCGCGGCTTCCGGGCTGCTCGCCGCACTGTTCATCGAGCAGCGCCTTTTGGGCCTCCCGCACGCGGCGCCTCCCGCCCACACGGCGCTGGGTGCGCTCCTCCGGCACGTCACGTCGGGCGATCCCGCGAGCTATCAGCCCGCCAACATGAGCTTCGCCCTCTTCGACCCGGCTCTCTTCGACGGAGTGAGCGGACAGAAAAAGGACCAGTCCCGCCAACGCATGCGCGACCAGGCCGAACGCAACTTCTCGCAGTGGTGGGCAGCGCCGTGAGCGAGGAAGGGCCCGACTGGAAAACGGAAGAGAAAGCGGGAGAAACGCCGTCTGAGTCTCTCTCTCCGTCTGAGTCATCGTCGCCGGCCCAGTCCGCGGTCACGGTCTCGGATTCCGCCCCTGAGACGGCGACAGGAACTCAGACCGCGACCGACCCCGAGTCCCTAGTTCCCGGCCCCTGGTCCCAGAAGCTCTGGGGCCCTTTGCTCGTGGCGGCGGCCGCCTCGCTTTGGGCCACCGACGCGCTCTTCCGGTTCCCCGCGCTCCAGAGCCTGAGCCCGGTGACGCTCGTCCTGGCCGAGCATACGATCGCCCTCCTGGCGCTCCTGCCCTGGGTGTTCTGGCGCCGGCATACGGTGCTCGATCTGAATTGGAAGGAGTGGATCGCGGCCATCGTCACTGGGGCCGGCGGATCGGCGCTCGCCACGGTGATGTTCACGGCGAGCTTCAAGTACGTGAACCCTTCCGTCGCCATCCTCCTGCAAAAGCTTCAGCCCGTGCTCACCGTGCTCCTGGCATTCCTGATCCTGGGCGACCGCCCGCGGCTCGCGTTCTTCGCCTGGGCCCCGCTCGCTCTGCTCGCGGGACTCGTGATCAGCTTTCCCGAGCTCGATTTCCGCTTCCTGGTCACCGACCTCGAGTTCAACCCCCATTCGCGCGGGGTGATCTACGCGCTCGGCGCGGCCGGCATCTGGGCGGCTTCCACCGTCGCGGGCAAGGTGCTGCTGAAGCGCATCCCTTCCATGCGCGGCACCTTCTGGCGCTTCTGGTTCGGCTGGGTGGCGCTCCTGGGGCTTCAGCTCTTCGGCGAGATCGAGACCTCCTGGAAGTCCTTCACTGACTTCGCGCTCCTCCAGACGGTGGGCTACATGGCGCTCGGGCCCGGCCTGGGCGCGGTGGTGTTCTACTACCTCGGCCTGAAACGCACGCACGCCAGCACGGCCACATTCGTCGAGCTGGTATTCCCCGTGGCCGCGGTGGTGCTCAACACGTTTTTCCTCGATCTGCCGCTGTTGCCCGTGCAGGTGCTCGCGGGCGCGCTCCTGCTGCTTTCCGTAACCCAGATCTCCGTGAAGGGGCACTAAGCCGCGCTCAGGGCTCGAAGTCGCGCTGGCGGACACGCAGTGTTGCCAGCCGTTCAAGAGCCATACGGCTCTCGATCGCCTTGAACGCCGCCCAGCTCTCGATGGGCGTCGGGATCTGAGTCAGCCCGCCCTGAGGTGGTAGCGCACGCTCGTGATCACCTTGCCGCGCCTGAAGAGCAGTGCCGCGCGGATCATGAAGGCCGTCTGGTTGTGGAGGAAGTTGTGCCACCAGACCCTCGTCACGAACTCCGGGATGATGACGGTGATCGCCTCGCGGGTGGCGGTCTGCTCCAGGTCGTCGAGATACTCGATCAAGGGGCCGATCACCGAGCGGTAAGGAGACTTCAGGATCACCAGCGGGATGTCGTGCCCCCAGCGCATCCACTCCTTCTGCATGCGGTCGGCGGCGGCCGCGTCGATCTCCACGTAGACGGCGCGCACGTCGTCAGTGATGGAGAGCGCATACCGGAGGGCGTCGATCACCCCGCGATGCACGCCCGAAACCGGCACCACGGCGGTGTGGCGCATGGGCGCGAGGTGCGGAGGCGCGTCCACGTGCGAGAGCGTAAGCTCTTCGCCCACGCACAGGTAATGTAGATGAATCTTCCGAAAGAGCGCAACAATCAGAGGCACCACGAGCGCGACGATCCACGCGCCATCCTGGAACTTGGTCACGCCCACCACCAGGAACACCACGCCCGTGGTGACCGCGCCGAGGAGGTTCAGCGCGAGCCCCGTTCGCCAGCCCGGTTGCCGCTCCCTGCGGTGGTGAACGACCATGCCGGCCTGCGAGAGAGTGAAGCCCAGAAAAACGCCCACCGCGTAGAGCGGAATCAAGGAGTGGGCGTCGCCGCCGAAAAGCGCCAGCAGAATGAACGAAGCGCCGCTCAGCCAGAGAATGCTGTTCGAGAACACCAGGCGGTCGCCCTGCACGGCGAGCTGGCGCGGCAGGTAGCGGTCGCGCGCGAGAACCGCCGCGAGCCAAGGAAGGCCGTTGTAGCTTGTGTTTGCGGCGAGAATCAGGATCAGCGCGGTGGCCACCTGAATGAGGTAGTACCAGGGGCCGGTTCCGAACACGGACCGCGCGAGCTGCGAGATCGAGGTCTCCGCGGCCTGGGGCGTGATCCCATACGCGTGCGAAACTGCGGTGATACCAAGGAACATCACGCCCAGAATGAGCGTCATCCAAACGAGAGTGGTGCGGGCATTCTGCGCTGAGGGGTGCTTGAAGGCGGGAACGCCGTTGGAGATCGCCTCGATCCCGGTCAGCGCCGCGCATCCCGAGGAGAAAGCACGGAGAATCAGGAACAGGGGCACCGCCTCCGAAACGGGTTCAAGGATGGGCGCCGCATGCGGCACGTCGCCCGAGGCGATCCGCCAGGCGCCGAATCCGATCAGCGCGAGAAGAGAAAAAATGAAGACATAGGTCGGATACGCGAAAAAAGTGGCGCTTTCCCTCACGCCCCGCAGGTTGAGCCAGGTCAGGATCGCGATGAAAGCCCCGCCCAGGAGCACACGGTGCTCGGCGATTTCGGGAAAGGCCGATGTTACCGCGCCCACGCCGGCGGCTACGCTCACCGCCACTGTCAGCAGGTACCCGAACAGCAGGGCGGCACCCGCCGTGAGCCCGGCGAGCGGGCCGAGATTTTCGTTCGCCACCACATAAGCGCCGCCGCCGTTGGGGTAGGCCTGGATGGTCTGACGGTAAGAGAGGGTGACGATCACCATGAGCGACACGATGGCGAAGGCCACCGGTACCGACCAGGTCAGGGCGAGCGCCCCGAAGGCCGCGAGGGGAATCAGGATCTCTTCCGTGGCGTAAGCCGTGGAGCTCAGGGCGTCGGAGGAGAGGACGGCGAGCGCTTTCCACTTCGGAATCTTCTCCTCGCTCGCCTGCGCGTTTGCGAGAGGCCGACCCAGGAGAAGACGTTTAATCCCCGTGATGCCCATGGATCTCGTCTTCGAGCTCGGCCAGGTACCGCTTCATCCGCTCGATCCGGGACTTCGCCAAACGGAAGCCGGTGAGCGTCTGCATGCGCTCGCCGAGGGCGAAGAGCTTGGTGAAAAAATGATCAACGGAATAGGTCTTGTCGTCCGGCGCGCGCTCCGTGCGGAGAAAGGGGTCGTCGGCGTGGTAGAGGCGCGCGCCGAAGCCGCCGCCGGTCGCAAAACAACGCGCGATCCCGATCGCGCCGAGCGCGTCGAGCCGGTCGGCGTCCTGGAATACGCGGCCCTCGAGGGTCCCAGGGGCCTGGCCCCGCGAGAAGCTGTGACAGAGGATCGCGTCGCAGACCCTCTCGACTTGGGAGGGCGTGAACCCTTCGGCGACGAGGAGCCGGCGAGCCGCTTCGGCCGAACGCTCGGAGCTGAGCCGCGCTTCCGGGTGGTTCTTGGGGAGGTTCGCGATGTCGTGCAGGAGAGCTGCAGCGGCCAGCAGCTCGGGTTCCCCGCCCTCGGACTCGGCGATCACGAGCGCGTTGGCCAGCACTCGCAGGGAGTGTGAGAGGTCATGCGCGCCGTCGGAGTCGGTGGCCGCGGCCTTCGCCGCAAGGTGCAGCCGCAGAATCCGGGGAAGCTCCATCAAGCGCTGAATGGGAGTGAGCTCGGTTGCCTCCCCTGATGCGGCCGGACGGCCGTGAGTGGGCAGTTCTGAGAAGAGATTCATAGGGTTGAAAGGGAATCTGCCACAAAGGCGCCCCAAAGGCGACAGAGGGCCCACGGAGCGGGTCGGGGGCGACTCATGAGGGGATTCGACAGTGTCCAAGGCCTGGTCATCGATGAAGCTGAAATTATTGAGTTTTATTGGGCGCAGGCGTTGCAATCCCAGGGGTGAACGGTTCGTTGTCTCTTGGTCTTGGGATCTTGGGGAATCGGGGGATGCCCATGAATGCCGTCGGATCGTCGCGCGCCTGTCGCTGGCTTGGAACGCTATTGGGGTTCGTCCTGGTCGTCCTGCACGGAGACGCGCTGGCCTCCGCGAGAGGGAGCAGCCTGGAGGCCTACGAGCAGGAGCTCGGCGCGGCCCAGGAGCTTTACACCGACGCCTGCGGAAACATCAGTGCCACGCTCTACGCGGACGGGCCGAGCTCGACGGTGGCCGTGGCCGAGTCCTTGAACCGCCGGCTGGCGTCGCAGTCCACGCGGATCGACCGCGAGCTGGGGACCTACCTCCGCTTCCTGGAGAATCCGGAGGCCGAGCTCCCGTCTTATTATAATCGCAGGATCGGCACCGCGCAGGCCGAGCTGGTGCAGGAGCAGGACGAGCTCGACGGTCTCTACCACCGCCTTCACCGGACCTCCGAAGCCCGCCTCGCCGCCAAACGCGCGCGCGTGGGCGAGATCCGCTCCGGACTCCAGCGCCTCACTCACGATGCCCGCGATCCAGAGGCCTTTCACTCATTCAAAGCCGAGCAGATCCGGCTGGCCCAGGAGCGAGTGGCGGGCCTGAATCGGCTTGGCGTCCGCGTGAACGCGCTTCAGCGGCGCACGCAGTCCTGCCTTGCCACCGCCACCGGAAACGCCCGTTTCGCCGAGCACCCGCGTGGGCACTACAACCGGGCCATCCGCGATACGCAGGAATATCAGGACTACGATCCCTTCCAGGACAGCGCGGCGGGGCCGGTGGACACCGCCGAGGAAGTCGTGCCTGCCGCACGGCCAGCCAATGGTGGCTCGGGCGCGCTGTAAGGGGCTGTAAGGGGTCGGAGCCTTTTCTGCGTAACGGCGCGTCGAAAACGACGCGCCGTTACGCAGAAAAGGC